>NZ_LYBM01000023.1 GCF_001707825.1 Veronia pacifica
GCCGTCGTCGCTGCCGTCATCGTTTCCGTCGTCGTTGCCGTCATCAGACTCATAATTAAGGCTGATAATCACAGGGTCATGGTCTGACGACGAAAAGGCATTATCAGATTTTACTAAGTCGCCAGTATAGCGGCTTGGATATTCAAACAATGTGCTTTCAACCGAGTTGATATGCCAGTCTTCAACAGCAACCACCTTCTCTTTTAGGCTATTGTTGCCCAAGGCATGATCCAAACTACCCAGCTCGCCATCAAAGCTGTATGAGAAGGCTTCTTCGCCAGCAAATGCCGTTGCGAGATTGGTGTACCCGAAGCCATCCCCGACTTCCCGTGCGACTTCATCCATCACCTTGCCCTGTATCGAGGTACCAGCAGCAGTGACAATCTTGCGCTCCTCATTCGTGGCATCGTAGTTGGTCAGCACACGCATTGGGTCTTCCTGTGCATAGGCATTGAAGTCACCTAATGCCAGAACGTCGCCCGAGAGGTCTTGCAACGCTTTGCCCAGTGTTTCTGTTGCGGAAACACGAAACTCGTTGCATCGTCCCTGAAGATCAGCCGGGTCAGACTCAAACTCGCCAGCCACCCAATCCTCATAGCAGCCCGAGCCTTTAGACTTGAGATGGTTCACCACAATTGAAAGGGTTTGTTCACCAGGCATATTGAAAGTTTGAAGTAACGAATCCCGCTGATATTTGTCATGCTGAGCGGTCTCACCCTTTGGATTTTCACCCTCAATGTGTTGCTCTGGCATCCGCACTACACTTGCAGCTCCGGCGAGAGATACTTTGGCGGGTCGGTAAATGAATGCCACCATGATGGCATCACTGCCCAGAAATTTACCGTCTTTGAGGTCGGCGGTTTCAGGCGTTACCATCGCATAGTGCTTGTCGCTGTCCGCGATACGAGAGTTCAACGTATTGACCAGGTCAGCCAACGCTCCCTTATCACCAAAGCCGTTATTCTCAACTTCCATCAAGCCCAAAATATCAGCATCTATTGCCAGCATTGCATTGACGATTTTGTCACGCTGCATAGCAAACTCATCAGCTCTTTTCGCACCACGGTTACAACCTCTACTAGCATCAGCATCGGCCTGATCTTTACACATGGGGTTGAGGTCGCCACCGATATCGCTGTGACTGGTGAAATAGTTCAGTACATTAAAGCTCGCAACTTTGAGGTTGCTGCCATCAACCACTGTCGGTGCATCAGTGCGGTCTTTTTGATGAACGAAATCTGCTGGCGACACAGAGTTGGTTGGAACAAGGCGGAATTCTCGAAAGCTAAAACCAAGTACACCCTCTAGGTTTTCGACCCGATCAAAAATTCGGATATAACCTTGTTCGGCATCAAGCTCCGGGAAATACGGAATTTTACCATTTGGTGCTTTCTGGTCAGATTCGACGTAGAGGCGATTTTCTGCGTTACTTTTAGCCAGCATATCGGTGCCCAGAGAGCCAGCAGGATGTAATTGTGTGGGTTTAACCAGTGGCTTTTGATAAGACAACACCATGTTGTTGCGTTTTGAATCATAGTCGAAGCCAAAATTACGTGTGACTACCAGATCAGAATCCGTATCTAGTTTTACCAGCATACCTTCGTAACGCTCTAGCGCATCTGTAAGAGACTCGTTTTCCAGCACTCGAATGGGTGTCAGAGAAGGAAGCGTTGCGTCACCGAGAAACTCCCATTGGGTATCTTTTGCGTCAAGTTGAGTAAAGCCATAGAACTCTTTGACCTTACCAGCAGCACAAACAAGACTGCCTGCTGTCAGCCCTTCAACACTTTTGGACAAAACAAAAATGCCATCGGAAGTGGCATCATTATTGTCACCTTGAGGGTCCTGAAGCCAAAAACCTTTGTATAAACCTGTCGTCACCGCCGTGACAACACCTTCAACATAGTAATCTTCTACGCTCTCATATTTACCTGCAGGTACCAGAGGGCTGCTTGCGCCATCGCCCTGAACCTCATAGATAGGTGTGCGATTTTCATCACCGCAACTAAAAACAGGCTTGGGCTCTGGGTCTGAACAGGCAGCGAGTCCATCGCAACCAAGACCACTGAAGGTATCTTTAGTAGAGCTTTCCCAGTCGACAGAAGGGTCAAAATCGGATGTTATATCTTCACGACCCGTAGTGCCCAATTTACGTCTTAACGTTTTATCTCTACCAAAATATTCGTTGCTACCCAGCTTACCAAGGCTATCAACAACCTTTTCATTATGAGTAAGGGCGACTACGTCATTGCCATTGAAGTTCAGTTGGCTTGAGAGTGAATTAGCGAGACCTTTGAGTGGTTCATTGGCTTTAGTATATGCGACAACAAGGCTTTTACCGGGCTCTAGGCTTTTCCCAGACTCCAACACATCGGAAAGTGAAACGCTTTTGGAATAATTGGTGTTTCCGTTGTTAGCTAACTTAATCGCCCAATCGTCAAGGTTAACGGCTTGATCGGAGCGATTAGTGATCTCAATCGCCTTATTGTTGGCTGAACCCTCCACATATTCAGAAATGAATAATTCGGCATGTGCAGTAGCGTTTAGCGATGCGCTGACAGCAAGAGCAAGAAAGCTCTTTTTCGCAATGTTCATGTCGGCTCCTTTTGTGCCATTGGTCATAAAACTTGCGAATTATTTACCAAGTGAACATTAAATTAAGGTGATCAAACGCACATGAGGGGGTAGTTTCATAAGATTTGAGTAAAGATCCTAGATATCGCTTCCACGTTTTAATTTTAACTTTTAGTCAAATATAGCAACATTTGTTTCGTATGAGACAAAAAAAGCAGTGGTATAAACCACTGCTATATCAAAATTTATGTGATATGTGCTGTATCCTGTTAGGGGCGAGCCACAAAGCCGACAGCTTCATACACTTTTTTTAGCGTGCGTGCAGCATGAGCAGATGCTTTTTCTGCCCCTACCTTCATTACACTATCGAGGTAAGCGCGATCAGCGCGGAATTCTTTATATCTGGCCTGTAAAGGTTCCAGCATGGCGACGACGGCGTCTGCAGTATCCTTTTTCAGATGACCATACATTTTATCCGCATATTCAGCTTCAATTTCAGCATATGTCTTT
This sequence comes from Veronia pacifica, assembly GCF_001707825.1. Classification (GTDB taxonomy): domain Bacteria; phylum Pseudomonadota; class Gammaproteobacteria; order Enterobacterales; family Vibrionaceae; genus Veronia; species Veronia pacifica. Next base: position 3,085 of record NZ_LYBM01000023.1, read on the forward strand.
CCGGTAACACCAGACATAAGCCCCATCAAGTTAGCAACGCCAGGTTTATTCTCGATATCAAAAATAACGCGTGGCGGCTCATCAGAGTCAGTCACCGCTCGCTTTATTTTCTTCACGATAGCTTTGGGATCTTCGAGCAGACCGATAACGTTATTACGGTTATCGTCTGACTTTGACATTTTTTTCAATGGATCCTGCAAGCTCATTACCCGCGCTCCAACAGGCGGTATGTAAGGTTCAGGCACTACAAAAGTATCGCCGTACAGATTGTTAAAGCGATGCGCAATATCGCGAGCCAACTCAAGGTGTTGTTTCTGGTCGTTACCAACAGGCACTTGATTAGCCTGATACAGCAGAATATCCGCGGCCATCAGCACAGGATAACTGAACAAACCCGCATTGATGTTTTCGGCATGACGGGCAGATTTATCCTTAAACTGCGTCATGCGGTTAAGTTCACCCATCTGTGTATAACAATTCAATACCCAACCAAGTTGCGCATGTTCTGGCACATGGGACTGAACAAACAGGTTGCTTCGCTCCGGGCTCACACCTACTGCAAGGCAGAGTGCCAGCGCATCCAGTGTTGCCTCACGCAGGGTATTTGCATCCTGACGGACAGTGATCGCGTGGAGATCAACGATACAATACTGGCAATTGTAGTCATCCTGCATCTGTTCCCACTGACGCAGTGCTCCCATATAGTTGCCGATACTAAGTTCACCGGAAGGCTGAACGCCACTGAGCACAATAGGCTGAGAGGATGAATCACTCATGATGCAGTATTTTCCTGTAGGTAAAGTAACTGTCGGCACACGTGGCCGACAGTAAACATGTCAAAGAAGTAGAAGGGGTAATTTACGCTGTTTTTGTATCGCTGAGAACCGTCAATAGATGCTCAAAGTGATCTGCCACGTGATCAGGTGCACTGTCACTGATAGGCTCGCCATAGTTGTAACCGTAAGTTAGGCCGAAAGAGGCAATACCAGCATTCTTTGCCGCCTGAATATCGTTGCGTGAGTCGCCCACCATCATCATGTGTTCGTTGCGTAATCCATGTTTGTCTCGCAAGCTGTGTAACCCTTCCGGATCTGGCTTATTTGTCGCCAGCGTTCCACCGCCGATGACGTCACTGAAGAAATGGTCTAGGGCAAGGTCTTCAAGTAACTCAGGCACAAACTGATAAGGTTTATTGGTGACCAGTCCCAACATAAACCCCTTGTCCTTCAGAGATGTCAGCGTCTCTTTGACCTTTGGGAAAATTTCAGTTCTGTCGTGTCCATTGTTCGCATAATGAAAGTCGAACCTTTCTCTGGCACGCTGATAAAGTTCATCAGACAGGCCTGAATCAATTTCAATGCTCTGAGACAGAGCACGTTTAACCATAATTTCAGCACCGTTACCAATCCAACATTTCACCTGCTCATTGCTAACGGTATGTAGTTCAAGATCAGCCAGCATCATTCGAAGTGCTTCTGCCAAGTCGGGCACACTGTCGACCAAGGTACCGTCAAGATCAAAAGCGATGTATCTGATTGTATCGAATTTGGGGTTCATTCCTGTATTTCTCTCGTTATAGGTTCACTTTGCTGAGCTCAGCGCGCATTTCATCAATGACGGTTTTATAATCTGGCTGACCAAAAATTGCCGATCCTGCTACAAACATGTCGGCACCAGCCTCAGCAATTTCACGGATGTTGTCCACCTTTACTCCGCCATCGATTTCCAGACGAATGTCTCGTCCGCTTTCATCAATACGGCGGCGAACCTCTCTTAGCTTATCCAGTGTGCCAGGAATGAAAGATTGTCCACCAAATCCCGGATTGACTGACATCAGCAGAATCATATCCAGTTTATCCATAACATGGTCAAGGTAGTGGAGAGGCGTAGCGGGATTGAATACCAAACCAGCCTGACAGCCATGCTCTTTAATTAACTGAAGAGAACGATCAACGTGCTCGCTCGCCTCAGCGTGGAAAGTGATCATGCTAGCGCCAGCTTTTGCAAAATCAGGAATGATGCGATCGACAGGCTTGACCATCAGATGCACATCAATCGGTGCTGTGATACCGTAATCACGTAGGGCTTTACAGATAGGCGCACCAAAGGTCAGGTTTGGCACATAGTGGTTATCCATCACATCAAAGTGGACGACATCCGCGCCCGCCGCCAATACCCGGTCAACATCTTCACCAAGCCTTGCAAAATCGGCAGATAAGATTGACGGAGCAATAAGAAAATCCTTCATGTTTACGCCTCTGTTGTTCTAATTCGGCTAATTGGAAACACCTGCTGTGTCAGATACGGCTAAATCTTACCCGAATGAAAGCAGGTGTCCTATCAGTTCCACTGATTTATTTTTGTGGCTCAGCTTATCGCCGAACTAATTAAAAAACCAAGGATAAGGGGAAATGACGCTGTGAACAGGGAAAAAGCATCTTGGTGGGATATTGTGAAAAGCGTACTCGCAGCTCTCCTTGGCGTTCAATCAGATAAGAACAGGGAACGAGATTTCAGCCAAAGCAGTATGTGGCCTTACATCATTATCGGTTTTATCGCTGTCGCTTTGTTCGTGGTAGGCCTTATCACTATCGTGTCACTGATTGCGCCTTCCTGAGGATCATGCCTCTGTATCTATCGCGTTGAAAAGCGCAAGTAGCTCATCGACCTTGTTTCTACCCCCGCCATTTCGGCTGATAGTTCGCTTCACTTTTACCACGCTCAACTTTGCACCGCGATAGAGACGACGCGTGTGAGGCGTGTCATGATTTGAAATCAGCACAGGAATACCACGGTGTATCGCTGCCTTTTCAGCATGCTCAGCAAGCAATGCCTGATCATCCAAGGTAAATCCACCACTGGAGTATGTAGTGAAATTCGCCGTTGTCGACAGCGGCGCATATGGTGGGTCACAGTAGACAACACTGCCCTTTCTGGCATGGGAAAAACTCTGCTGATAACCTTCACAGACAAACGTAGCCCGCTTTGCTTTCTCCGAGAAAAACTCCATCTCTGCTTCAGGGAAGTACGGTTTTTTATACGAACCGAAGGGGACATTAAATCCCCCTTTCTTGTTATACCGACACAAACCGTTAAAGCCATGGCGGTTTAAATAAAGAAAGTAGATAGACCTCAGGTAAGGGTCCTCGGTCTGATTAAACTCAGCACGAACCGAAAGATACGCCTCTTTACGGTTATACTCGGGCGTAAACATGGTTTTACAATCTGCAATCAGTGGGTGTGGTTTTTCTTTTAGCAGGTTGTATAGATTGATTAAATCCGGATTGATATCTGCAAGTCGGTATTGCTCGTAGTCAGTGTTTAAAAACACAGAACCAGCGCCCGCGAAAGGCTCAATCAACTTTTTTGCATCAGGCAAGTGCTTACGGATATCTTCAACGAGAGAATATTTTCCGCCAGCCCATTTTAAAAAGGCTCTATGCTTTTTCATTAACGCCTGTCCACCACAGCAAATCGAAGGGTGGCGGATTGTATCTTATTTTTGTTCATCAATCAGCGTTATTTATCCGCCCGGCAGGCTAATTAACCCGCCGGATCTCTTGGTGAATCTGACTAAACGCTTTCGCCCAAGGGGAGAGAGACTGAATGTCGTCAGGCAATATCAGTCCTGCCTTACGCGCCTCACTCACACTAGGGTAGTCGCCCAACAATACCATGAACCATGGATCGCCATTTCGACGGGTCTCATATACCCGTACTTTGTCAGACAAATTATATTCAGTGACAAAATTATCTACGGCTTCACGAGACTGTAGCGCTGCCAGTTGAAGCGCGTATCGGTTGTCATTAACTGTAAGCAATGCCTGATTGGATAGCTTGGTTGAGAACCCCTGACGAACAGGTCTGACCGATGTATTCTGATTTTGCGTAACGTCATCTCTCACTGCATTGGCAAGCTCAGGTAGGAGGTTATTCACGGCAGAGGTGCCGTCACTTCCAGCAGCCTGTTGGTCAATGATGGCGTCCACAACAAGATCTGGAACGACGATACGTTTGTTTTGATCACCTCCAGTCCCGACGGTGACACCCTCGAGTGCCAGTTGAGGCGGTAACTCGGCATTGTCGTCTGACTGTTGATCGGCACTGACATAAACGGCTTCTCTGCGAACAGTCCCTTGCTCACCAGGGGAGGTAACAATGGCACCGCTACTGGTAACGCCGCCACTTTGGCTGGTGTAATTACCAGAGCTTCCCGCTAAACCAATATTGCCAGACGATGTCTGCCCACTTCCTACCGCAAGACCAATCCCGGTGGTTGTCGCATCGAGTGTGCCGGATGACGCAGTATTATTTCCGGTAGTAGCTGTATTTTCCTGGCTGGCTGACGTCGGATTTGAGACCGACAGGGTTCCTGTTGTATCCGTCTGACGGCCAACGGTTTGTCCCTCGCCACCAGCGCGATTGACTGAAGAATCGTCGGATCGAGAAACCGTATTTCCTGAGGCGTCTGGCGTCTGGTCGGCAGTATCTTGAGCATTCTGTAATGCGTCGTTTTGTTGATTGTTTCCAGAAGATGAATTGTTTGTCTGATTCAGTTTTTCAACAAAAGCAGTCAGCTCATCAATACCCTGAGGGATAAGTGCATTATTTTTCTGTTCCTGCTCAGGTTGGGGCCAGAACCACCATACTGCACCTGCACCAATCACAATCAGAAAGAGAGCCAGTATCATCAAAGGCCACAGCGGGGTGTCTTTGTTGTCTTTCATTGCAGTTGTCTCCTGTCGACCAAGTCCTTTTAACGCTCCAGGTATCGAAGGCAGAGATTGCGCGTCTTGTCGAATTTTTCTGCGTTGAGAAGCATCCAACTGACGATTAATCATCATCACGTCAATGAACATATCCCGTTCACTATCAGATAATGGAGAGATCTCTAGCGTCAAGGGGCTTACACCCTGAGTTGTTGAAAAACGGGCAAATTCGCCCGTCAGTTTTCCTACTTCACCAAACAACAACACATTTATTTGCCAGTTTTGTCGTTGTTGTGCTTCCTGCACGACGGCCCAAAGCTCGCCAACCAGAGTATCACTCAATAAATGTGCATCATCAATAACTACCAGCAAGTGACAACTTCGGTCTTCAATCATGTGCTGCAAGCTCTGCAACAGAGAGTCATGCTCATTGAAGACTACATCCCTCGCCAACTGGCTGAGGATGAAAGACCGATGTTGATGTTCTTTTTGCTGTTGGTTACATATCAACAGTGCCTGAACGGGTTCACTCGCCCAGCTCTCAAGATACCGCTCACTGAGCCAGCTCTTGCCTGAGCCCGTTTCGCCAGCGATTTTTAGTAGATTCGAGCTGAAACGAGTAAGGAACTGTATTCTCGACAAAAGCTGGACCTGACTATCCAGCTCAAGTGATGTCATTTCATTGGTATTTGTCATACATAAGTACGCTTAACCGGCCGTGATAACCTCAGCAAGCGTTTCGGGGGTCACATCTGCAACAACTTGAGCACTGCCAACAGAGGTCGGAAGAACCAGACGGAGCTGCCCGGAAAGCACTTTCTTATCTCGCATCATATGCTTGATAAATGCATCATAGTCCATGCTTGACGGAGCTTTCACGGGAAGTTGCGCATTTTCAAGTAATGCAGTGATACGGTTAACATCTTCCTGAACAACCAGTTGTTGACGCAACGCAGTTTTGGCGGCCAGCACAGTTCCAGCAGACACAGCTTCTCCGTGTAACCAATTGCCGTATCCCATCTCAGCTTCGATGGCATGACCGAAAGTATGACCAAGATTGAGTAGAGCTCTAACGCCAGATTCTTTTTCATCTGCTGCCACAACGTCTGCTTTTATTTCACAGCAACGCCTAATTGCCGTTACTAAAGGCTGGTATTGCAGCTCATTCAGCGCCTGATGATGCTCTTCAAGCCAGTTAAAGAACTCACCATCTGCGATAATGCCGTATTTAATGACTTCAGCCATTCCAGCAGCAAATTCTCGTTGAGGTAATGTCTTGAGCACATCAGTATCAATAAACACTGCTTTAGGTTGGTAAAAGGCCCCTATCATATTTTTACCTAGAGGGTGATTTACCGCCGTCTTACCGCCAACTGACGAGTCAACCTGCGCAAGCAGTGTGGTTGGAATTTGGATGTAATCGACGCCACGCTGATAACTCGCTGCGGCAAAGCCGACAACATCGCCGATAACGCCGCCGCCGAGTGCAATAATAAGCGCGTCGCGGCCGTAATTACCTTCAAGAAGGAAGGTATGAATAGTGTTGAAGGTTTCCAGTGATTTGTACTGTTCACCATCAGGGAGAACCAACAGAGCCGGCTTGGCACCGGCCCGTTTTAACGTATTGATGAAAAAGTATGCGTACAGAGGTGCAATGGTTTCGTTGGTGATAACCACCACCTGACGTCCCTCCGTTCCAGCAAATAACTCTGGCTGTCCAAGAAGTCCTGAGCCGATAGAAATACAGTAGCTTCTGTCGCCCAGTTTTACGTCAATCCTTTCCATGCTATTCCTTTACGTCATATTTTAGTGTTTTTCGAGCAAATCAATAATTTGGTTTGCTACGACTTTCGCACTTTGATCATCCGTGCGAACAACGAAGTCAGCCACTTCTTCGTAAAGTGGGTTGCGCTCCGCCGCGAGAGATTCAAGCACCTCTCTCGGCTCATCCGTTTGAAGAAGTGGACGCTTCTTATCACGTTGAGTCCGGGCCAGTTGCTTTTCGATTGTTGTTTCAAGATAAACAACGATACCCCGGGCTGAGAGACGGTTTCGGCTCTCTCTGCTCTTGATTGAGCCACCACCGGTTGCCAGAACAATACCGTGTTTCTCGGTCAGGTCATTGATGACACCTTCCTCACGAACACGGAAACCGTCTTCACCTTCGACATCAAACACCCATGCAATGTCAGCGCCTGTACGTTCTTCAATCTCAGTGTCGGAGTCGAAGAATTCCATGTGCAGCTGTTGTGCCAGATGTCGTCCAATTGTGCTTTTACCAGCCCCCATCGGACCTACTAGAAAGATATTTCGTTTTTCAGCCATTTTCAGCCATTTACGTGCAGTTAATTTTAAACAACACCGCCCGCAGGCTCATGATAGCAAGCCCGAGACGCCAGATTCCTCACAGATATTTCGTGATCAGACAGAAAATTATCTCAGGTCTGGCGGGCTTTTGGCAACATTAATTATCCAGAATGCCATCATTGAGTCATGATTCTTGGTGTGACAAAGATAAGTAACTCGCGTTTAGACATGTTTTCAAAGTCTCGACGGAACAAATATCCAAGCAGTGGAATGTCGCCCAACAATGGTACTTTCTCCACGCCTTTAGTCACTTGTTGCTGGAAGATACCACCCAAAACAATGGTTTCACCGTTTTCCGCAAGTACCTGAGTATTGAGACGCTGGGTATCGATGGCCATCGCTTCTCCACCCCCCGTAGGGACGGCTCCCGCTACTTTGTCTTGAGTCACCGTTAAATCCAGTACCAATTTCTCATCTGGTGTGATCTGGGGTAATACTTCGAGGCTAAGTACCGCCTTCTTAAAGGCAATTTTGACTTCATCATCAGATTTTACGACATAGGGAAGTTCGACACCCTGCTCGATAAAAGCGGGACGATTATTGGTCGCCAATAATCGTGGGCTGGAGATAATTTCAGCTTTAGTCTCTGATTCAAGGGCCGACAACTCTAAGTCCAACAACAGGTTTTTACCCAAGTTAGCAACTTGAAAAGCAATACTTGACGCTTTTTCACTGACGGCACCAAGATTGACATTCATCATCCTATCAATCTCTATTGATTCGCCAGAGTCGCCACCCCAGTCAATACCATCATTCTTGTCCCAGAAGATGTTACTTTCAATACTACCACCAACTGTCGCCCGACCATTTTTGTTAAGGATCCCCCAGCGCACACCCAGCTCATCGAGAGTTCCTTCATCTACAGATACGATGCGGGCCTCGATTTCAACCTGACTGACTGGGATATCAATGGTGTTGATCAATGACTTAACAACATCAATATTTTCTGACAGATCTTTGATAAGCAGAGTGTTTGTTCGCGCATCAACTGACACACTCCCCCTCGGCGTCAGCAACGTCACACCCTTCTCATCTTCTTGCAATAAATCAGCGACTTCCTGAGCATTTGCATATTTGATCTGTATGACTTCAGATCTCAATGAAGCCAGTTCTCGTTGTTGGCGTTGATATTCCAATGCCAACCGCTCTTGCTCATCCAGCTCAGCCTTGGGAGCAACCATAAGTACGTTGCCGTGCAGTCGCTTATCCAAACCTTTGGATTTAAGAATGATATTCAGAGCTTCCGACCAACGAACATCTTCAAGTTTAATGGTAATGTTACCCTCGACGTTGTCAGCTACTACCAGATTCAAACCATTCATCTCAGCGACAACCTGAAGGACGCTACGAACGGAAATATCCTGGAAATTGAGCGATACAGGTCGGTTCACATCGTAAACAGGCTTCTTCACCACTTCCACTGAGTCTGTCATTCCGGGCTGACTACTATCGGTAGCCTCCGCAAACACAGGCTGAGCCGAAAGCAACGAAGACACAATACAGCCCGCTACGGCCCCCTTTCTAAAACTGCACAGCATTAACGATATCCTTATTACTGGGCCTTCCAGTTAATTCAAAGCCAACTTGGTATTTTTTTCCTGCCAGCACCCTTTTCCATCAGGCAACTGCTCGGTAATGTCGATTTCCTCTCGCTGAACGCTGTTGATCCGTCCATGGTTGATACCGACAATATCTCCAGCTCCAACTCGGGCAATTGCGCCTTCAGGGGTTTCAAATAGCGCCCAAAGAGCATCGCTCTGACCAATCACACCTTTAAACGCAAGTTCTGATAAATCGAAATCAGACAAGGGATATAGTTCAGCATCGTAATCAGGCTGCCAGCACTGAGAAATATCCGTGTCATCTGAGCCATCGTCTGATGTTTCAAAATCAAAAAAGGGATTTTTGACACCAGACAACTGAAACAGCTCGGCTTGATAGCGTGGCAACTCTGGCACCTGAGTTGCTGTGATTTTAGCTGCAGCTTTTGTCTGAGCTATGAATGTATTGAGGTCTGAATCGTTACTAAATTGGCAACCAGATAGGATTGCGACACTACCGATTATGAGAACACGATTGATCATTCTTGCTCCCTCTCAATGAACTGATAGGTCACCGCAGATACTGAATACGTCAAAGTGTCCGATTCCTCAGGGGAAACATGACGCAAAGAAAAATCTTGAAGAGCAACAATACGGGGCAACAGACTGATTGCCTCATTGAATAACCCCAGTGAATCGTATTCTCCACTGATATTCATTGTCAGAGGTATTTCATAAAGCCAGCCAGCACGCTTTTCATCCTGAAACTCCAGCCTGTCAAACGTCAGGCCCTGATCGACACCAATCTCATTAATGTCGCTGAGCATCGAGGCCATTTCATGCTCTTTGGGCAATTGCCGACTCAGATAATCATAGTGACTTTGCAACGTCTTAATTTGCTCATCCACATCAGGTAATGCAGCGACTTGCTGAGCAGTTGTGCGAAACTGCGCTTTTAGTATTTCCTCGTTTGTTACTTCCCGTTTAATCTCATCAGAAAGAGGCAGGAGAAAGAAGAATATACTCAGGCCTATCAACGATAGAGCGCCAAGCCCAAGGAGGATATGTTGAGCTGTAGAAGACCACTCAGGGATCTCTTCTAATTCAAAATCACGCCAGTCAGCCATCGCTTTTATCCTCCTGCTCCAATTTGGGCTTGATAAATGAATGGAGGTAAAAGGTTACGCGAAAATGACTGGTCAAAAAAAGTGCACCCTGCTTCCTATCGATCGAGTGTACTTTTTCTTGCCTCACATCGGGGTTTGACTCGAGATTTTTCAATATTTCAGAGACTAAGGCACCCGATTTAGCCATGCCCTCTAGGATGACATGACCATCGCGAAAGTTGACAGACTTGAGTGCGACGCCGCGAGGAATAACCTGAGGTATTAAGTTGAAAAGGGACACCACATTTTTTCTCTGCTGCTGCAGGCTGTCCACCAGACCGATTTTTTCCTCGAGTATTTCTCTCTGTCGATCTATCTCCGAAAAGGCTTTAAGTTCGGCCCGAAGAAGCGTGATTTCTTGCTGCAATAGTGAGTTCCGTGCTTGTTGTTTTTCATGATGGCCGGAAAGCCAAAACCATAAAGAAAATACAATGCAAATCGCCAACACACCGTAAGCAGAAAGTAACGTGAAAAATTGTTTGCGGAGCTTCTCTCTGCGCATCTCGCGCCATGGGAGAAGATTAAGGCTAGGAAGCATCAGCTAACCCCCTCATTGCCAACCCCAAAGGCGTTGCAAAGGCTCCCATTGACTCCTCTTCAGATGAGAGCACGGAGTCTTTAATCTCAAAACCAGCAAATGGATTGAACACGTCAACCTGCTTGTTGAGTAAAGATGACAGCAGGTCGCAATTGACCAAGTGACCAACAGGGCCGGATAGCCAAATCTCCCCAACACTATCAACCGCCAGTTGACTGCCGGCCAATTGGTACTGTCGCTGGATTTCATTCGCTAGCGAGTGAGTCAGTATTTCATCTTTCACTGTGCCATCGCTATTGATCGCAGACGCGGTGCTAAACGCGATTTCTCTGTGAAAAAGATGCAGGTGGGGCTGATAAAAGCACAACTGTGTTTTTGAATAACCAACATCTATCAGCATTGGCAAAGCCAGAGGAGAATCCTTCTCACTTTGATACTGATAAAGTCTCATCAGTGCATAAGGTTTCAAATCGAGCACAGACAATGAAAAACCGGTGCGCGTAAGCGCATTTATCTTTTTTTCGAGTGCAGATTTCCTGCATGCAAACGCCTCGACAGCACCTTGATCTTTACGGATTTGATAATCAAATAGTAACTCCTCGAGCGGGACACCGAGGCTGTCTGCCAACTTCAGACAAATTTGAGCATGGCTCTCATCTTCTGTATCGGCATCCACCAGTGGTAGTCGCTTGAAGATAACGTCTCCTTCCCGAACTGACAGGACTTGGTTGTCGATACCAAACGCACCGAGATACCTTTTAACGCTCTGCTGTAAAGCTTTAATACCGACTTCTGGTCGAGCAGAGTTATAGGCAACAGAGCGTATTTTTTTCACCTGATATTTATCACCTTTCTTCTGGATGACAGCCAACCGGGCTCTATTTGAGGCAATTTCAATTCCTATTGCAGCCTTTTTTCCAAACATAATCCGTTTATTCCCTTCGCCCCGGAATTTAATAATTTTTTTAAAACTTCTCCTCGAGAGCCGTTATTTTTTGCTCACATCTCTTTATACTACTGCCAATATGTAAATTTACGGTGCGACAAAAAAGTAACGGGAATTATCAGGTGAAGTTCATAAAGCGGCTGCTCATCTTCGCAATTTTTTGCGTAATTATTGGAGTGACAACAATTTTTGGCTTTTACGTCTACGTGAAGCCGGAGTTACCTGATGTCGCAACATTGAAAGACGTCAAATTACAGACGCCGATGCAGGTCTACAGTGCGGACGGCAAGTTACTGTCACAATTTGGTGAGAAAAGGCGTATACCGATCCACATCGAAGATATGCCCCAGCACCTTATTGAGGCTGTTATTGCAACCGAAGATGCACGCTTCTATAACCACCCAGGTGTTGATCCAATAAGTATTTTGCGCGCCGCGATTGTTGTTGCCATTTCGGGGCACGCCAAACAAGGGGCAAGTACTATCACCCAGCAGGTCGCACGAAACTTCTTCCTCACGAATGAGAAGAAGATCATGCGAAAAATTAAAGAAGCCTTCATTGCCATTCACATTGAACAACTGCTGACCAAAGATGAGATTCTTGAGTTATATCTAAACAAAATCCCTCTCGGTTATCGGTCTTTTGGTATGGGTGCAGCCGCTCAAGTATATTTCGGCAAAACCCTGAATCAGCTCACGCTAAGCGAGATGGCTGTACTTGCCGGATTACCAAAAGCCCCGTCATCGTTAAACCCAATCCGTTCCGTGGAACGCGCGACTAATCGTAGAAACGTTGTATTGTCGCGCATGCTTGATGTCGGCTTCATCACCCGTTCTGAGTACGAGCAGGCGAAAAGCGAACCTGTGATGTCGAAGTATCACGGTGCCAAAATTGAGTTCTATGCCCCTTATGTTGCCGAAATGGCCCGTGCCTGGATGGTTAAACAATACGGTGACGAAGTCTATGAGTCAGGCCGTAAGGTTTACCTCACTATAGATTCACGCTTACAGAAAAGCGCACAGATTTCAGCAATAAACAACCTGCTCGATTACGACCAAAGACACGGTTATCGCGGTGCTGTCAAAACATTATGGAAGGAAGGAACAACGCCTTGGACATCGGAACAAATCAAAGATCATCTTTCTAAACAGCCGACATATGGCGACCTCGTACCCGCTATTGTCACCAAAGTAGAAGATAAAACAGCAACGGTAGTGAACAAGAAAGGTGAGACTGTTGCGCTTCCTTGGGATGGCATCAAGTGGGCACGTAGATACAAAACAGATGCTCGGCAGGGTCCTGCTCCATCACAGGCTTCAGATATTCTGGCAGCGGGTCAACAGATCTGGACCCGAAAAATAGATGACAACTGGACCTTGAGTCAGGTACCTGATGCCAACACTGCCTTTGTCGCGGTTTCCCCAGAAAATGGAGCGATAAAAGCACTGGTTGGCGGGTTTAATTATGTTCATAGCAAGTTCAACCGTGCGACTCAGTCGGTACGCCAAGTCGGCTCCAGCATCAAGCCATTTATCTATTCGGCAGCGATAGACAGAGGTATGACACTGGCTACTTTGGTCAATGACGCGCCGATAAATCATTGGGACCAAAGTCAGGGAACAGCATGGCGACCTAAAAACTCACCGCCGACTTACACGGGATTGACCCGCATGAAAGTGGGACTGGCGAAGTCGAAAAACGTAATGGCGGTGCGTCTGTTGCGTCGTGTCGGTCTTGACGAAACTATCGACTACCTGACCCGGTTTGGCTTCAAACATGATGAGCTGCCGCGTGCAGAGGCTCTGGCGTTGGGGGCTGGCAGTCTGACACCACTGCAGATGGCTCAAGGCTACAGCGTGTTTGCCAATGGTGGATATTATCTCAATTCTTTCCTTATCGATAAGGTGGCGGACTCGTTTGGTGATGTTGTTTACACCTCAACACCAGATTATATCTGCCGTCAGAACTGCCCAGAGGATGCCTCGACAGAGACTGTCGACGCCTCAGCAGATGAGAAAGCGGAGAACACGCCATCAATAATTGCAACACCAGTGACGTCAGATGAGCCTGAGGCAGCTGGCGTGTCTAGACAAGCGCCACATGTTATCACTGAGCAGAATGCCTTTCTGGTTCGTGAAATGATGGAGGCCAATATCTGGGGCGGTGGTGACTGGAACAAAGGAACAGGCTGGCTAGGCACTGGCTTCAGAGCCCGTTCATTGAAGCGCTACGACATTGGCGGCAAAACTGGCACCACCAATGATGTAAAAGATGCTTGGTATGTCGGTTTCGGGCCGGGACTGGTTGCTGCTGTCTGGGTCGGGTTTGACGATCCGAGCCGTAAACTTGGCCGAACCTCGTACAATAAAAATCTTGGCAAAAGTCAGGTCAGTGGTGGAGAGGCGGGTGCTAAAACCTCACAGATGGCTTGGGTAAACTTCATGAAAGATGCGCTTGCAGACACGCCAAAGCAACGTAAATCTGTGCCGTCAGATATTGTAAGAGTCAGGATTGACCGAACTACTGGACTGCTTACCCGAAAAAATGACTACACCAGTATGTTCGAGTACTTTGCAAAAGGTACGGAGCCAAAAGAGTATACTGCCACCGCGGCCGCAGCAGGTGGGCAGTCTGAAGAAGAAGAGTTATTCTAGTCTTCTTCCTACTGCAATAACTAAAAAAGGCGCATACGCGCCTTTTTTAGTCGCTGACGGAAAGTGTCAATTTAACGCATTCACTGATCACTTCAGCCAACTTTTTGTATCTGGCCCTCAGTGGAGATCCCGGCCGATGGGCAAGGCTGATCTCTCTTGACGGAACCGGATCCGTTGCCATCAAATAACTCACGCCGCTGGATCGTCGAGATTGAGGAATTGCCAGTTCAGGGATCAGCGTCATTCCATTCCCCGCTGCTACCATATTGCGAACGGTCTCCAGACTGGTCGCTTTAAAACGGGTATCGTCATTAGCTCCCGCAGCAAAACAAAAGCCCATGGCCTGATCGCGAAGGCAATGGCCATCAGCCAGCATCAAAAGAGACTGCCCACTTAATTGCTGCATGGGAACATTTTGTTTCTCGGCCCACTGATGATTTTCTGGCACTGCTAACCACATGGGCTCATTGTAAAGTGGCAGTTCTATAAGATGTGACGTTTCTCTGACCGATGCCAGCACTGCGCAGTCAATCTTTCCCTCCTCAAGGCGCTGCACTAACTCATGGGTTTGTTCTTCGTACAAAAATAGCTCAAGGTCAGGAAAGCGATATTTAATTTCACGGACAATACACGGCAGAAGATAGGGCCCGACAGTAGGAATAAAACCAATATGCAAAGGCCCTGACATACTGTCTCCTTGCTCACTGGCCATTTCTTTCAGTACTCTGACTTCAGTCAGGACTTTTCTCGCCTGACTCACAAGGCGTAAGCCCGCATCGGTAAAAAGTACCCGTCTGCTGTTTCGCTCCAGCAGTGCAATACCCAACTCGGTTTCCAGTTTTCTGATCTGCCCACTCAGGGTCGGCTGACTGACAAAGCAGGCTTCAGCCGCTTTTCTGAAATGCTGATGTTCTGACAATGCAACAAGGTATTCCAGATCTCTGATATTCATTACGTCACTTTTGATAGTTATTACCTATTGAAAGTATGCATTATAACGATTATGACTATCAAGAAGACTGAGACATAATGTACTCAGTTCTTCGGAAAGACCGATTTAAAAACACAATAATGATTGAGGTAAGCAAATGAATCTACAGTCGAAAGAAGGTCAACGTATCCCTAATGTTACTTTTCCTATTCGTCAGGGCGACAGCTGGGCAAATGTGAGTACTGATGACCTGTTTGCAGGTAAAACAGTAGTGGTATTTAGTTTGCCAGGTGCTTTCACACCGACCTGTTCATCGACGCACCTGCCTCGTTACAACGAGCTGCAACCCGTATTTAAGCAGCATGGCGTAGATGAAATTCTTTGCGTCTCAGTCAACGATACGTTTGTAATGAATGCATGGAAAGCCGATCAGGATGCAGAAAATATTACCTTTATCCCTGACGGTAACGCTGAATTTACTCGCGGCATGGAAATGGCCGTAGCGAAAGATGAGATTGGTTTTGGTCTGCGTTCATGGCGCTATAGCATGTTGGTTCGTGATGGCATCGTAGAAAAAATGTTCATTGAACCGAACGAGCCGGGCGACCCGTTCAAAGTATCTGATGCAGACACTATGTTGGCTTACATTGCTCCTGAACACAAACTGCAGGAATCCATCACTGTGTTTAGCAAACCCGGCTGTCCATTCTGTGCCAAAGCCAAACAGGCACTGATCGACAAGGGTCTTCAGTATGAAGAAATTATTTTAGGTAAAGATGCAACGACAGTTAGCCTGCGTGCAGTAACCGGAAAAGCGACGGTTCCTCAGGTATTTATCGGCGGTAAGTATATTGGTGGAAGCGAAGAGCTGGATCTTCACTTAGCCTGACTGTTGAGTGACCCAGCGTCACACATACACTTGTTGAAGCTGCCTTATCATCAATAGGCACATCTTCTAAGGGGGTACGTCAGTACCCCTGTCTTATCAAACTTATCTTCCGTTCAGAGACATCCATGAAAACAATAAACCGAGACGTCCTTGTTATTGGTGGTGGCACCGCAGGTCTTGGCGCTTACCGCGCTGCAAAAGCACATACTGATAGTGTAATAATGGTGGAAGGTGGTCCGTTTGGCACTACATGTGCGCGTGTTGGTTGCATGCCTTCCAAGCTGCTCATTGCAGCCGCTGAAGCCGTTCATCATATTGAGAAAGCTCCGGGCTTCGGCGTTTATCCGCAGGGAGAAACCCGTGTTGATGGTCGAGAGGTGATGGATCGCGTTAAACGTGAACGCGACCGTTTTGTCGGTTTTGTTCTTGAGGGTGTTGATGACATCCCGGCGGAAGACAAAGTCTATGGCTATGCAAAATTTGTTGACGCCAACACAGTGCAAGTAGACGAGCATACCCAGATTAATGCCAACCGTGTGGTGATCGCCACTGGATCGCGACCAAGTTGGCCTGCCGCGTGGAACCACCTTGGCGATCGTCTGGTGATCAATGATGATGTTTTCGACTGGGACGATTTGCCTTCATCAGTTGCAGTATTTGGTCCCGGCGTCATTGGTATCGAACTTGGACAGGCACTCCATCGCCTTGGCGTCAAGGTGCTGATGTTTGGTGTAGGTGGTCAGGTAGGCCCGTTGACTGACCCTGAGATCATGGCGTACGCCGATTCCGCGTTTAATGATGAATTTTACCTGGATGCTAATGCCAGCGTCGAAGAGATGGTGCGCGAGGGCGATACTGTTCATATCCGCTATAAAGATAAACAGGGTGAGTTGCAGCATGCCGAAGTCGACTATGTGCTCGCTGCCACAGGCCGCCGACCGAATGTTGATAAGCTGGATATCGAAAATACGGGTATAGAGTGTGACGCCAGAGGCGTGCCTGTCGCTAATCCACATACTATGCAGACTAGTGTCGCCAGTATTTTCATCGCCGGAGATGCCAGTAATCAAATCCCACTGCTGCATGAAGCAGCTGATCAAGGACGTATTGCTGGTGACAACGCAGGCCGTTTCCCAGATATACGCGCCGGACTGCGCCGCAGTAAAATCGCTGCTGTATTTTCCGATCCGCAAATCGCTATGGTTGGAGAGAGCTACAAAGAGATCACTGGGCGCCTTGGTACCTGCGGCTGTTTTGAAACTGGTGCAGTATCGTTTGAAGGTCAGGGTCGCTCCAGAGTCATGTTGGTCAACAAAGGGCTACTGCATGTTTATGGGGAGCAAGGCACCGGACGCTTCCTTGGCGCTGAAATGATAGGCCCAAATGCAGAGCATCTTGCCCACCTTCTGGCTTGGGCACACCAGAATCAGATGACAATCAGTCAGATGTTGGATATGCCCTTCTATCATCCGGTAATTGAGGAGGGTGTGCGCACGGCACTGCGCGACCTGAACGCCAAACTGCACCTTGGTCCTGAAATGATCAAACACTGTCTGGATTGTGGTCCCGGCTGCTAAAAGTAAAGCGCTACTGACACAAACAAAAAAGCCTCCGGTTTGGAGGCTTTTTTGCAGAACAGCGTATCTGTAGTTTATTGTATTAACATGAGCTGCCAATATTGTGACCGTCGATTCGGTTCATTTTCAGATAAAATCGGTCGCTGCACTCAATGTATGGTGCAGCTAGTGGTCATGAATGCCTTCATCTGGCCACTTTGGTGGTGGCTGTACCGCGACATACCCACCAGTGTTGAATCTATTGCCTTGCTGTTTGCTGGTACCGCCAGTGCTGGGCTTTTAATGCTTCACCTGCTGCTCTATCCATTTCGCAAAAAATACAACTCAGACAAAACAGAAGATAAAGAGTCCGGACTTTAGCCGACAGCCAGACTTTCTGCTGTGATCAGCTTATCCTGCTCAAACACAAACTCAAGTGCCACCTCGTCGCAGGCGTGAAGGCGAGGACACACTTCGCAATCTTTCATCACTTTCTCAGGCAACAAAGACTTCGATGTAG
This sequence comes from Veronia pacifica, assembly GCF_001707825.1. GTDB lineage: Bacteria > Pseudomonadota > Gammaproteobacteria > Enterobacterales > Vibrionaceae > Veronia > Veronia pacifica. Next base: position 20,902 of record NZ_LYBM01000023.1, read on the forward strand.
ACACAAAGCCCAAGCGGGTGAAGAATTCAGGCACCCGCGTTAATACAAATACCCGCTTGATCGCCATACGGTCGGCTTTTTTCAACAGGTATTCGACCATGGCACTGCCCTGCCCCTGATTCTGCCATCCGGTTTCAATGCCTAACGAGCGCACCTCAGCAAGGCCTGAATCGTAAACATAGAGTGAACCACAACCTGTCACTTCGCCCTGATGCTCTGACACGGCAAAAAGACCAATGTTCCGAACCAGTTCATTCCGCTCACGGGGTAAGTTCTCACCCAGCTCCGCCCAATAAGCCACCATGCTTTCGATGGCGTCGATGTCAGTCAGCCTTGCATTACGAACTTTTATTTGTGGCGAATAACGACTTTCAAGGCGTTTTTCCGCTTCACTGATGGCATAACTCACCTGATCAGAAGCAACACCACCGAGAGCGCAGCGTTTTTCCAGACAGGATTCGATAGTCAGAATGGGATAAACATCGTCCTCAATCACCTCTGAGAACGCTTTCATCTCATCCAATGACAGCTCTTCCAATGCGCAGCTTTTACCGATGGCAGTTACCACCGCGACACCGACGATATGGTGGGCTTCACGGAATGGAATCCCTTTAGCCACCAGATAGTCCGCCAATTCAGTGGCATTTGAATAGCCCTGCATCGCGGCTTCCAGTGTACGCTGTGCATTGATAGTAATTCCCTCAAAGCACAAGGTTGCCATTTCAAGACAATCGAACCAGGTATCAAGCGCGTCGAACAGACCTTCCTTGTCTTCTTGCATGTCTTTGTTGTAAGCAAGCGGCAAGGCCTTCACCGTCATCATCATACTGGCCATCGCGCCATAGACCCGGCCGGTTTTACCCCGAATCAGCTCCAGTGCATCCGGGTTTTTCTTTTGTGGCATCAGAGAGGAACCGGATGTCACTGTGTCCGCCAGTTCGATAAAGTTAGATTCGCCGGAGTTGTAGAAAATAAGATCTTCAGCCATCCGCGAGAGATGCAGCATAGACACAGACGCCACCGACATCAGCTCCATCACATGATCGCGATCAGAAACAGAATCGAGACTGTTTCGGGTTGCTCGCTGGAAACCGAGGCTATGTGCCAGAGCCTCACGATCAATTGGGTACGCCGTGCCCGCCAAAGCACCGGAGCCAAGCGGACAGGTATCAAAACGGTTCATGGCATCGCTGAGACGCGAGTAATCACGCTCAAACATCTCAACATATGCCAGACACCAGTGAGCAAATGTCACTGGCTGAGCACGTTGTAAATGGGTATAGCCAGGCAACACTGTTGTCTGATTTTCAGACGCCACAGTCACCAGTTGATCCTGCAGTTTGTCCAGCGCCAACAATAATTGCTGTCCCTGTTGGCGACACCAGAGTTTAAGATCGGTAGCCACCTGATCATTACGCGAGCGACCAGTGTGTAGCTTCTTACCTAAATCGCCGACACGGTCAATCAGTTGCTGCTCTACCCAGCTATGGATATCTTCTGCATCTGACTTGAGGATCTGCTCTGGATCTTCCATCACCGACAGCTTCAGCTCATTAAGTGCCAGTTCCAGTTGCTTTTGCTCAGCCGCCGTAAGCACACCGACTGAACGCAGTGATTTCGACCAGGCTATCGATCCAACAATGTCCTGCTCAGCTAAACGGTAATCAAACCGTAAAGAGTCATTGAACTGCTTGAATCTTGTATCGGCTGCCTGTGTAAACCGTCCGCCCCACAACGCCATAGCTACCTCTCCCTTACCTTACGACTCTTGCTCTTAATTATGATTTATTTTTGTTTTTGGGTGTTCATTGCTCTGATACGGCTGGACAGTGAATAGAGACGGATGAAGCCGCCTGCATGGCTTTGGTCGTAAACCTCGTCTTCGCCAAAGGTAGCAAATTCCTCTGAGTAAAGGCTGTTCAATGAACGCTTCTGCGTCACTGTCGCCTGACCTTTGTACAGCTTCACTACCACCTCACCACTGACACTTTGTGCCAGAGAGTCCGCTGCCGAGAGGATAGACTGACATAGAGGGGTGAACCAGCGGCCATCATAAATCAGGTGAGATGCCTTCAACCCAAGCTCTTCACGAAACTCGTATGAGTCTTTGTCCAGCACCAGTTGCTCAACCGCACGCAATGCTTCCATCATGATGGTACCACCCGGAGTTTCATAGCAGCCACGAGACTTCATACCTACCAGACGGTTTTCGACAATGTCTATGCGTCCAACACCGTGACGCGCTCCCTTTTCATTCAGGTAAATCAGGGCCTGATATGGCGTCATTGCTTCACCGTTTACTGCGACAACCTCGCCCTTTTCAACGGTTACATTTACAGTTTCAGATTCGTCAGGAGCCTGCTCAGGATCGACTGTCCATACCCAGCAATGCTCGTTAGGTGTATTCCAGGTATCCTCAAGTACTCCTCCTTCGGTAGAAATATGCCATGCATTTGCGTCGCGGCTGTAAATTTTTTCCAAAGAGGCGGTGGTCGCAATGTTTCTCTCTGCCAGATAATCCAGCAGAGCCTCACGGCTACGCAAATCCCACTCACGCCAAGGTGCAATAACCTTAAGCTGAGGCGCAAGTGCTGCAAAAGCACTTTCAAAACGCACTTGGTCGTTACCCTTACCTGTACAACCATGGCATAACGCATCTGCGCCCACTTCAAGTGCACACTCTACCTGCGCCTTGGCAATGATAGGTCTGGCCATTGACGTACCTAACAGGTACTTGCCCTCATACACCGCACCTGTCTTCAGACTTGGGTAGATATAATCAGACACCATTTCATCTTTCAGATCGGCAATGAAACACTGAGACGCGCCGGATGCTAATGCTTTTTCTTCGATGCCTTCCAGCTCATCTTCGCCCTGACCAACATCAGCGACAAAAGCAACAACTTCACAGTCGTAGTTTTCCTTTAGCCATGGAATGATCGCCGAGGTATCAAGACCGCCCGAGTACGCAAGTACCACTTTATTAATCTTACTCATTCTTACTTCTCCATGTATCCGCACGACGGTCTGACCGGGCGGTAAAAAATTAGGTTAAATATTGAAACGGGTTCCGATACTGTTACCACCGAAGAGATCGGCGAGCTTATCCGGGTAACGCCAGCTGGCAATTTCTATTGGCCTGCCAAGAGCACTTGCTGCCTCAAACGCCGCTGCCACTTTCACTAACATGCCATCTGTGACCACGCCATGGTGAATCAGCTCATCAGCCTGAGACTGGTTAAGGGAAGGAAGGAGTTTTCCCTTACCATCAAGTACTCCGCTGACGTCAGACAGCAACACCAACTCTGCGTCCAGAGCAGCAGCAATAGCCACAGCCGCTTGGTCGGCATTTACGTTCATCAGTTCACCGTCTTTATTCAGACCGATTGAACTGATTACCGGTAGACAACCTGTCGCCAGTATCGCTTGTAACAACGATGAATCCCCCGGCGACGCCTTTGCGACACAACCCAGTTCAGGGTCGATTTCAGTCAGAGAACAAAGCCCGCCATCAGCGAGGCTCATACCGACAGTTGAAATACCAATTTTTACGGCCTGTCCCTGCAATAATTTGTTTGCTGTCCCAGCAAGTGCGCCTGCAACGTAATTAATCTGGTCTTTTGGTGTGACCCTGAGTCCGTCTTTTTTACTGACTTTAATATCCAGTGCCGTCATGAGGTCGTCGACCAGATACCCGCCGCCATGCACGACGACCAAGGCGCGATCAGTATGACTTTGCTGATAACTTTTCACCGCTGAAAACAGTTGCTCCAGAGTTTCAGTACAGGAGAGTGCGGCACCTCCAAGCTTGATCACTAATGGACGTAAACTCATTTTTCAGCCTCCTAAACGATGGCGGTTAACGGCGAAAAGCCGAAACGAATGTTTATGCACTGAATCGCCTGACTGGCTGCTCCTTTAAGCAGGTTGTCGATGGCGGATGTCAGGATCACATGCTGGCCGCGTACCGACCAGCCGATGTCACAGAAGCCTGTTTGCTGCACAGATTGCAGCATTGCACTTTTCCCTGCGCCCAGAGCACGGACAAGTGGGGTTTGCTGATAAGCTGTTTCCATCTTGTCAGTCACCTGTTTTTCATCGACACCGTCAGCCAGCCGTGCAGTAATGGTGGCGAGAATGCCACGCTTAAAGTTGCCAAGATGGGGAGTGAAAATGACGTCTTGACCAAGGTGAGCACTGATTTCTGGTTGGTGTCTGTGGCTGAATATCCCGTAGGCGTGAAGACTGACTTCACAAAAGCTGTTCGTCATTGATGCCTTTCTACCTGCACCCGATACACCGCTGACCGCGTTGATGACAGGCCATTGCTCAGTATCGAGTAAATTGGCATCCAGTAAAGGCTTTAAGGCAAGTTGTGAGGCAGTAGGATAACAACCGGGAACCGCGACTAACTGAGCCTGACTGATTTGGGGCGCGTTCCATTCTGCCAGTCCATACACGGCTTTATCGAGCCACTCAGAGTATTGGTGCTCAAAGCCGTAATAATCAGGATAGAAACCCTCTGCTTTGACCCGAAACGCGCCGGATAAATCGAAGACTACGCATCCTGCGTCGAGAAAAGCTGGTGCAATGTCATGGCTGACCTCATGTGCAGTGGCGAGGAGCACAATGTCTGCATCCGATGCTACGTCGCTGACATCTGTCAAAGGTTGAAGAGGCATATCAACCTGACCACGAAGCCAACCGTGTAGTTCGCTGATTGGCTTTCCTGCATCAACACTGTTTGCTGACACATACAGTCCACTGAGTTCTAGCCCCTGGTGGTCTGCCACCATTCTGGTCAGTTCTGCGCCTGTATAACCACTGGCACCGATGATCACTGTTTTAAGCATGTAAAGTCCGTTTAATTGCGTTGTTGTTGAACAGTTTTATAAAGACATGACAGCTCGCTCAGCTGCAGAGGGGGCAGGGTAACCTGACACCGATTTGTTATCGGCATCGTCGCAAAGAAGTGGCTCGTTGCTGGTAGTAAGTTATCATTCCGTCGGCTCTCTCAGCTTCACTATTTATTCATTAATTATGAATTAATATACATTCTGTCAACTTGGGCGATTAAAGTCAACTTATTACAAGAATAAAGAGTGGGTTTTCATGCATTTCTTTAGAGCTTCAGTTCAGAGGATTAACCTTTCTGTATTTTGAAAACCAGTGCAATGTAATTTTTTTTCATTTCTTCGCTGTATCACTAAATTTTTAGATCAAAGTAGGAAAATGGGGACAAGTAACGACAATGATTGACCTTTTGTAGCAATTTTAGCTAGATTGATTTACCTGGATTGCAACAAGTCATGTAACTTAGTTACGAAATGGATGCCTTATGAATGACAAGTACAATGCATTGAGAAGTAACGTCAGTACCCTGGGTCACTTGCTCGGAAACACAATTAAAGCTGCCCATGGCGAGGAGCTGCTCGATAAAGTTGAAGAAATTCGACAACTTTCGAAGTCGGCGGCAGCAGGCAATGATGATGACAGGGATAAGCTCATCGATGTTTTACAACAACTCCCCAATGACCAACTGCTACCGGTTGCCCGTGCTTTCAGTCAGTTCCTTAATCTGACGAATATTGCTGAACAATTTCACACAACATCGCGCCACTGTGACAAGCAGGTATGCAACCCCGATAGCATTGATGCTCTGTTTGAGCGTCTGCAACAGTCTGATGTCTCAGAGACAGACACAGATAAAGCAGTGGAAGATTTAAAAATTGAGTTGGTGTTAACCGCGCACCCAACAGAAGTAGCTCGTCGCACAACCATACACAAGCTGGTACAAATCAATAAATGCCTTTCTCAGTTGGAGTTGAGTGATATCTCCTCCCAAGAGCGAGCCAGCACAGAATTGAGGCTTGAGCAGCTTATTGCTCAGTCTTGGCACTCTGACGAGATCCGCCAACAGCGCCCTACCCCGGTAGATGAAGCACGCTGGGGCTATGCAGTAATAGAAAACAGTTTGTGGCAAGCTGTGCCCGATTTTATCCGCCAGTTCGACCAGAAGCTCGAACAGAACCGGGGATATAAGCTGCCTATTGATGCTGCTCCGGTTCAAATTTCATCATGGATGGGTGGCGACAGAGACGGTAACCCTTTCGTTACTCATGCAATTACCCGCGAAGTCCTGTTGCTGGCACGCTGGAAAGCTGCTGACCTTTTCCTGCAGGACATTCAGGCTCTGAATAATGAGCTGTCTATGGTCAAGGCAAATGATGAAGTAAACGCGCTCGCTGATGGTGCGCATGAACCCTATCGCCATATTCTCAGAGAGCTGCGCACCTTACTCTCAAATACGCTTGATGTGCTCCATGCACAGTTAAATGATCAGCCCGCTCCGTCTGTTCCAGTTCTGACAGAAACCGATCAGCTGTGGCAACCTCTTCATGCGATTTACCAATCTCTCCATGAATGTGGTATGGGCATCATTGCTGACGGCTGCCTGCTCGACACGCTCCGCCGCGTTCAGTGCTTTGGTATTAACCTGATCAAACTGGACATCCGTCAGGAGAGCACACGTCATGCCAATGCATTGGCAGAGGTCACTCGCTACCTTGGGATGGGAGATTACAGCCAGTGGAGCGAGCAGGACAAACAGGCATTTCTGATCCGTGAACTCAGCTCTCAGCGCCCGCTATTACCACTGAAATGGACTCCAAGTGATGAGGTGCAGGAAGTCCTTAACACCTGTCGGACAATTGCAGAGCAACCAAGAGAAGCGTTAGGTTCATATGTTATCTCTATGGCCCGCACTGCTTCCGATGTGTTGGCTGTCCACCTGCTGCTTAAAGAAGCAGGGTGTCAGTTCAGAATGGATGTCTGTCCCTTATTTGAAACGCTGGATGATCTCAATAACGCAGAGTCAGTGATCAAGCAATTACTGAATATCGACTGGTACCGTGGCTTTATTCAGAATTTCCAGATGGTCATGATTGGCTATTCCGATTCTGCGAAAGATGCAGGCGTCATGTCAGCAGGTTGGGCACAATATAAAGCCATGGAAGCGCTGGTCAGCGTCTGTGAGGAATCCGGTGTCGATCTGGTGCTTTTCCATGGCCGGGGCGGCACCATCGGCCGTGGTGGTGCACCCGCACACGCCGCTCTGCTGTCACAGCCACCTAAAAGCCTTAAAGGTGGCCTGAGGGTAACTGAGCAGGGGGAGATGATCCGCTTTAAGCTCGGTCTGCCAGAAGTTGCCGTTAACAGCCTGAACATGTACACCAGCGCTATTCTTGAAGCTAACCTGTTACCGCCTCCTGAGCCCAAGCAGCACTGGCGTGAACGAATGGATGCGCTGAGTGATATCTCGTGCGACGCCTATCGCAGCATCGTACGTGGACACAAGGACTTTGTACCTTACTTCCGTGCTGCTACACCTGAACTCGAACTTGGTAAGCTACCTTTGGGTTCACGTCCTTCTAAACGAAATCCGAAAGGTGGCGTTGAGAGCCTGCGTGCGATCCCATGGATCTTCGCGTGGAGCCAGAACCGATTGCTTCTTCCTGCATGGCTTGGCGCTGGTCAGGCAATTCAACATGTCATTGATCAAGGTCATTTGGCTGAGTTAGAAGAAATGTGCCGTGAGTGGCCTTTCTTTTCTACGCGCCTTGGTATGCTTGAAATGGTTTATACCAAAACCAGTTTATCCACCTCCAAGTATTATGATGAGAAACTGGTTCCTTCATCTTTATGGTCTCTGGGCGAAACATTAAGAAGCCGGTTGAATAATGATATTAGAGCCGTTCTTATGGTTGAGAACAGTGATCATCTCATGGAACAAGATCCTTGGGGTGCAGAAGCCATCAGGCTGAGAAATATCTATGTCGAACCTCTGAGTATGCTTCAGGCCGAATTACTGAGTCGAACGCGAGCTGAGGAAAATCCTACACCAGAGCTTGATAACACTCTGATGGTAACCATAGCAGGCATTGCTGCCGGTCTAAGGAACACAGGGTAATGAGAGGTTGATTCATAATTGAGAAAAGTGACTCATTTTATATATTCCAAACATGATTGACATATTAGGGGTGCTGTCAGTCAACTGATAGTGTTATTAATATTGTTGATAAGACAGTCAACCCTGTCGGTATTTGGCAAAAAGGGCTATGCATCGCTGGTCTCTGCATGCCAAATACCTATTTCAATTGTGGTCGGTAAATCGGAGTAACCGCGCAGAAATAAGTGCAACCTGAGAAAAGGGACTTGCTCTACTGATGCACAATCCGATGAACTGATCGGTTCCGCTTTGTGTTTACATTCGGAAATACAAATTGCCATAGAGCAATAACAGTAGTAAGCGCAGGCAAATTTTATTTTGGAAAGATAAAAGATGTCACTACCACACGTAATTTTAACGGTGCTGAGTCACCGAGACGCAACAGGATACGATATCACTAAGGAATTCACCCGCTCTGTGGGTTTTTTCTGGAAAGCAAGCCATCAGCAGGTATATCGTGAACTTGGTAAGTTATCTGAACAAGGAGCAGTGAGCTGTCAGCTTGAGCCCCAAGACGGAAAACCGGATAGGAAAGTATATTCTATTACGGCGTCTGGCAAAGCTGCGCTGTACCAATGGTTTCAGCAACCGACCAAACAGACTACATATCGTGATGAGCTATCAGCAAAACTACTCTCATGCGCGGTGTTCGATACTAAACCAATGATAGAACACCTGAATGAAATGGTTGATGATACTCGAGGCTCTCTGGCACAGCTCAGAGAAATCGAAAACACACGATATGCAAATCCAGCCCTTTTATCTCGCGAAGCCAGGCTTGAACGTCTGACACTGCGCAGAGGTATATATAACCGTGAAGCATGGTTGAGCTGGGCTCAGGAAGTGCTCGAGGAGCTTCATCAAATGAAAAAGCAAGAAACCTCAAGTAATATGTTCGTCGTCAACCATGGTTGAGCAACTGAATCATATTAACGAGGCTTGAAGCTTCTATGGAAAGCACTAAAAAATAACCGCCACTAACGGCGGTTATTCTTTTTTACAAGGTTAAAGCATGCTGGTCAGGCGGTTAATGTCTGACAACAGAGCACCTGCAGTCACATCCCGCCCTGCACCCGGGCCCCTTATCACCAAAGGATTTTCCCGATACCACTTGCTCTCAATGGCAAAAATATTGTCACAAGGCAGAAGGTTAGCGAGGGGATCATCATCCTGCAGAACTTCAAGACCCACCCTTGCTTTTCCATCTTTCCCCAGACGGGCGACATATCTCAGAACACCCTGCTCTTTTTCAGCTTTTTTAAGCCAGGGAGCCAAATATTCATCAATGACCTGCGATTGCTCAAAAAAGTTTTCCAGCTCGAGACCTGACAGCTGTTCTGGCACCAGAGACTGCACCTGCACATCTTGCGGCTCAATAGCAAGGCCAGCTTCACGGGTGAGGATCACCAATTTTCGCATGACATCCGCACCGCTGAGATCCTCTCGCGGCTCCGGCTCAGTCAGTCCCTGCAACCATGCCTGTTCGAGCAGTGCAGAAAAACTCTGTCCGGGCTTATATTGCTGGAATAGCCAGGATAGTGTGCCAGAGAAAATACCTGATAGTGAGAGAACATCGTCTCCGCTTTCCTGTAAATCCCGGATGGCGTAATTTACTGGCAGCCCTGCACCGACAGTGGCGTTATAAAGCCAGCGACGCCCTGTTTTGGCAAATGCATCCTGTACCCGGTAGTAATCTTCAGAAGCAGCTGAGCCTGCATACTTATTAGCAGAGATCAGGTGAAAGCCATGCTCAGCCAGCACTGGATAGACATGAGATAACCCTGCATTCGCCGTCACATCCAATACGATGACATCGTCGTAGGGATGATTAAGTAATCTATCCAGCCACTGCCCTTTTTTGTACTCAACAGCATGAGAATCGAACAGCTCCGAGGCCGTTGCCGGATCGATTCCCTCGGGATCAAGCCACTGTCGCTGGCTATCTTGAACAGCAATCAGCGTGAAACTCATCCCATGACGTCGCTCAAGCGCAATTTTTTGTTCGGTGTAAAGCTCTAACCATCGGCTTCCGATATTGCCTTTACCTAACAACACCAGACCTATTTTTCTCTGGGCATGGAACAGTGCTTGGTGAATCACACTCACTAGTGCTGATGTGTCCACCTTGCGCATAATAGCTGCAATGCTGACACCAGCCAGAGATTCAGCGATAAACTCAATAGGCTGGCCTTTCAGTTGCTGATAAAAGCCATGACAGTGAATTGGATTAGATGTCACACCAGCTCCAACCGCCGCAACCATGCAGTAGCCTTCTCGAACGCTAATGTCAGCGTCAATGGCACTATCTCTAAGCAGGTCATAAACGTCATTCACGACCTCAGAGGTGAAGGCAAGCTGGATTCTATGCTGATCATCGCTCGAAGACTGAGCGAGAGCTGTCAAATTAATTTTGCTCAACAGAACATCAAGCTGCTCTTTGACATGGCGGAAATCATGTGAGGGATGCACATCAAGTTGCACCAAACAGACACTGTCCAGTGACGTGATAATTTTAGCGCCACGACCGGAAGCCAAAACACGCTCTATGCGTGTTGAACCCGAATCTGGCTGATGGCTGCATCTCAGTGTAAGGTCTATAGCACTCTGTGAGACGGGCTGAAGGGTACGGCTGTGAAGCACTGGAGCAGCAAGCCTTGCCAGCTCCGCCGCTTCATCAAGACGTAACAAAGATAGCAGACACGCATCCTCTACCAATCTGGGATCGGCACTGTAAACACCGGCAACATCACTCCAGATAGTTACCCGGGATACATCCGCTAATGCACCAATCACAGTTGCAGAATAGTCAGAACCATTTCGACCCAGCAGGACTGTGTCTCCAGCCGTACCTTGAGCCATGAATCCTGTGATCACAACACGCATGCCCTGCCGCTGTACGAGCTGCTCATTGAGCAGCGGCCACGAGCGTGCCCGGTCAACTTCAGGCTGTGCAGAACGCTCCGCACGCAAAAAGGTACGGGAATCGAGATGAACTGCAGCAAGTCCAAGTTGGTTCAACAAAGCAGCGAGCACCCGGGTGGACCAAACTTCACCAAAACCCTGAGCCCACGCTCTCTGGCTGCCAGACATCTGCTCTTCACCTGCTTTTGCAAGCAAGCTGAAGTCGCTGTAAAGCTCGTCCACCAGCACTTGTTTGTCGTCACCCTCAATCAGGTTCTCGATCAAATCCTGTTGAAATTTCCTCAGTGACTGCAGCGCTTCATGAGCCATTCGACCGTCTTTGTCGAGCAGTGCCAGCCACTCAATCAGGCGGTTAGTGGTTTTGCCCGCTGCCGACACCACAATAAGATCATCATTACTGCTGTATTGCTGAAGGATCTCCGCTACACGACGAAAACAGTCGGGATCAGCAAGGCTACTGCCGCCGAATTTGTGAAGTTGCCTCACGCGTCCTTGTGAGTCAGTGCTGTCAGACAGGGTCATGACCGATTATCTCCTAAGGTTCTGAATGCATGCTGTAAATCAGCGATCAAGTCCTGCGGGTCTTCCAGTCCCACAGAAAGACGTAACAGGGTTGGTGCCAGTCCAGCTTCAGCCTGTGCCTCATCACTCATTGCTCTGTGAGTCATTGAGCCCGGGTGGGTGACAAGGCTCTCAACGCCGCCAAGCGACTCGGCAAGTGAAAATAGCTTCAATGCACCAAGGAATACTTTTAGGCCTTCGAGATCGGCATCCAGTTCAAAGCTCAGCATACCGCCGAAGCCTGACTGTTGTTTCACCGCTATCTCATGGCCGGGATGTTCCTTCAGAGATGGGTGATAAATCTTACGAACAGCAGACTCTTTTGCCAAATAAGCAAGAATTTCTTCAGCACCGCGCTCATGCTGACGCATTCGGGCACCCAACGTTCTCAGTCCGCGTAATGTCATGAAGCTGTCAAAGGCATTGCCTGTCGCGCCGATACAGTTACCCCACCAGGCAAGGCTTTCTGCCAATTCAGGATCTTTCGCCACCACGGCTCCGCCGACCGAATCAGAGTGGCCGTTGATATATTTCGTCGTGGAATGGATAACAAAATCCGCGCCCAAAGTGAGCGGTTGCTGAAGCACAGGTGAAAGGAAAGTATTGTCGACAGCAACCCAAGCACCAACTTTGTGTGCCTGCTCGCAAATGGCGGCAATATCTACCACACGTAGTAATGGGTTTGACGGTGTTTCGACCATGACCAGCTTCGGCTTACGTGCCAAGGCTTTCTGCAACGCTTCATTGTCAGACTGATCAACAAACTCTACAGAGAAGGCACCTTTCTTAGAGCGGGAATCAAATAAACGATAGGTACCGCCGTAGCAATCATGGGGAGCGATAATCAGGTCATCGCTGTCCAGAAGAGATACCAGAAGGTTAATGGCTGACATGCCACAGCTTGTGACCACCGCCCCTGCACCGCCCTCCAGCTCGGTTAGAGCCGTTTCAAGATGAGATCGGGTTGGGTTGCCTCCCCGGGCATAGTCATATTTTGGAACAGCGCCAAATTCAGGAAAAGTAAAATTGGTCGAGAGATATAACGGCGGCACTACGGCCTGATGTTGTGTATCTGTCGCGATACCGGTTCTCACTGCAATTGTATCGCGTTTGCTGTTGCTCATCTTGAATCCTTCCCTGTGCCATAAAAATCTATACAAGCTTAGCTCTTCACCTTACCGATCACATAACAAGACGTCAATACTTCTAGACGTCTAAATGTCTTTACTTATGGCAGTTAATCTGGCTAAAATTTAACATCATCTAACCTGGCCATGGGTAACCGGGGCAGACATAATAAACAATGCAAATAACCGCTGAGAAGGTGATTAATGGCAGACTGGAATGGTGAGTATATTAACCCTTATGCTGAGCATGGTAAAAAGAAAGAACAGGTAAAAAAAATTACCGTCTCTATACCACTCAAGGTACTGAAGATTTTAACGGATGAGCGTACTCGCCGTCAGGTTAACAATCTTCGTCATGCAACAAACAGTGAGTTGCTCTGTGAAGCATTCCTACATGCCTACACTGGACAGCCCCTGCCAACAGACGACGATATTCGCAAAGATAAATCAGACAGCGTACCGGCCGAAGTGAAACGGATCATGAAAGAACGCGGTATTGAGTTTGACGAAGAAGAATATTGATAAAAAAACCAGCCTAGGGCTGGTTTTTTTATCGCTAACGAAGTGCTCGCTATTACGCCATATAATTATCTGGCATCTCAATGCGGGCAACGCCAGAGTCAACCGCAGCCTGAGCCACCGCTTTTGCCACACGGGGTAGTAAGCGGCCATCCATTGGCTTGGGAATAATGTAATCAGGCCCGAAGCTTAACGCCTTGGAACCCGATGCTTTGAGCACCTCTTCAGGCACGGGTTCTTTCGCAAGAGAACGGATGGCATTCACGGCTGCCAATTTCATCTCATCGTTGATCTGACTGGCTCGTACATCCAACGCTCCGCGGAAGATAAACGGGAAACAAAGCACATTGTTTACCTGATTCGGATAATCAGAGCGGCCTGTTCCCATAATAAGGTCATCACGAACCTGATGCGCCAACTCAGGCTTAATTTCCGGATCAGGGTTTGAACAGGCAAAAACAACTGGCTTTTCTGCCATCAACTTCAGTGCCTCCGGCGAGAGAAGATCTGGGCCAGACACACCAATAAAGATATCAGCACCTTCAATCACATCTTCAAGCGAACGTTTGTCTGTGTTATTCGCGAACTGCTGTTTGTACTGGTTGATGTCGTCGCGGCGGGTGTGAATGACGCCCTTGCGATCCAACATGTAAATTTTTTCACGCTGTGCACCACATTTTATCAGCAGCTCCATACAGGCCACCGCTGCAGCACCCGCCCCAAGACAGACTATCACCGCGTCGCTGATATCTTTGCCTTGCAGTTCAAGTGCATTCAGCATACCAGCCGCAGTGACAATCGCTGTTCCATGCTGATCATCATGAAAAACAGGGACATTACAACGTTCAATCAATTGCTTCTCTATCTCGAAGCAGTCAGGCGCCTTAATATCTTCTAAATTGATACCGCCGAATGTGTCGGCAATGTTGGCGACTGTGTCAACAAACTCGTCAATTGTTCGGTGCTTGACTTCGATGTCTATCGAATCAAGATTGGCAAACCGCTTAAACAGCAGCGCCTTACCTTCCATCACAGGTTTCGAAGCCAAGGGCCCCAAGTTTCCCAACCCAAGAATTGCTGTGCCATTTGAAATCACAGCAACCATGTTGCCCTTTGCTGTGTATTTATAAACGTTATCAGCATCTTGAGCGATTTCTCTGACCGGCTCAGCAACACCCGGGCTATATGCCAGAGCAAGATCTTCTACGGTATTGGCTGGTTTTGTAAGTTCTACAGAGATTTTGCCTGGTACCGGATTAGAGTGGTAATCCAGTGCCATCTGGCGTCTATCTTCAGACATTTTATTTTAATCCTACTTTTAGTCTTTAAAGCTTACCTGTTTTAAGGCTAGCAAGCGAAAAACGTCATGGTAAGCGCAAGGGAGAGATATATGCGCCAAAAGACGATGTTAGCCTAGTAAAAGACATTGTGCCATAGGAGGACAGGCTGGTATGCGGGGGTGTCTGAAAGGTGAAAAAAAAGGTGCCAATCGGCACCTTTTTCTTTGCTTTTGGGAAAGCTTATTTCGCGCCCAGTACGCCGAAACGCTTCTTGAAGCGGTCAACGCGGCCACCGGTATCAACGATACGTTGCTTACCAGTGTAGAATGGGTGGCATTTGTCACAAACATCCAGGTTGATGTCTTTACCTAGAGTTGTTTTGAATACGAAAGTATTTCCGCAAGAACATTTTGCAGATACTTCTTCATAGTTTGGATGGATACCAGCTTTCATAGGGATTACCTCAAATAAAGGCCGTGTCGCTCTCCCGATCCTAAGCCGGGCACCACACGTCGTTAACAACAAATTGTAAGGCGCGGATTCTAATCAAGCGCGACCGATATAGCAACTTTTTTGTTCAATCGACGTTGCTTTCTTTCGAAATCATATCTCTATAATCCAGAGCAAGCTTTGACAAGACAGACTTTGCGGCATCTGCTCACGGGGTTACACTATATCCATACAATCTACTATTTCCCAGAGACCCCTTCCCAGTCATGACTCCCACTATTGCCCGTGTTGCGCTCCCGGTGCCTCTACACAAAACCTTCGACTATCTGATCAAGCCAGAGCAGCCTCCCGCTGTGGGCGGCAGGGTAAAGGTACCATTCGGTCGCCAGAGTAAAATAGGAATAGTGATTGAGCTGACTGACTGCTCTGAGTTTTCAGTTGAACAGCTCAAACAGATCCAGGAAGTTATTGATCATCAACCTCTTTGGCCACAGACCCTCTATCGTATTCTCGAATGGGCAAGCCGCTACTACCAGTACCCTCTCGGCGAGGCACTGGCAACCATTATGCCCGGTGCACTGCGCAAAGGAAAAGCGGCCAGTCATAATGATGAAGACCACTGGCGACTCACCCGCAATGGTATGGATATGCCGTCCGGTACGCTGAGTAGAGCTCCGAAGCAAGAACGTCTGATCAGCGCACTGAAAAAAGGAAGCATGAGCCAGTCTGATATTCAGACATTAGATATCAGCAACCCGGTAATAAAAGCCGTTGACGATAAAGGCTATATTGAACGTTGCGCAGCACCTGCCCCTTCGCCATGGCAGGACAGTTTCCAGATCACGGAAGAAAAACCGACGCTCAATCATGAGCAGGCCATGGCCGTGGCGACCATCAATGCCAATCAGGACTTCGCCAGTTATTTACTCGAAGGTGTTACTGGCTCGGGAAAAACAGAAGTTTACCTTAATCTGATCGAACCGGTTCTCAAACGGGGTCAGCAAGCACTTATTCTAGTGCCTGAGATAGGGCTGACACCGCAAACAATTAACCGCTTCAAACGTCGTTTTTCTGTTCCAGTCGCAGTGATGCACTCAGGACTCAACGAGACAGAACGCCTCAATGCCTGGCTGGATGCCAGAGATAACCGTGCAGCGATTATTATCGGTACTCGCTCAGCCTTGTTCTCTCCCAGTCATCACACTGGCATTATCATCATTGATGAGGAGCATGACAGTTCTTACAAACAACAGGACAGTTTCCGTTATCATGCCCGCGATCTTGCTGTATTCAGAGCCCGGGAAGAGAACATTCCTATTGTACTGGGATCAGCAACGCCATCTTTGGAAACCCTCCACAATGCCAAAACAGGTAAATACCATCATCTAACCCTTGCTCGCCGAGCAGGTAATGCTGTCAAAGCAAAACACGGTGTGCTGGATATTCGCGGTTTGCACCTTGAGGCTGGCCTGTCAGCCCCCCTGATTGCGGAAATGCGCAATCAGTTGTCACAGGGCAATCAGGTCATGCTATTTCTGAATCGTCGGGGATACTCTCCCGCGATGATGTGTCATGAGTGTGGTTGGCTGGCTGAGTGTAAACGTTGTGACGCTTACTTCACGCTTTATCAACAGTATCGTGAATTGCGCTGCCATCACTGTGCAGTGCAGATTCCTGTCCCTCTTCAGTGCGGACAGTGCGGCTCAACCCAGCTCATCAGTGTCGGCGTGGGGACAGAACAGCTTGAACAGCATTTGGAAACCTTATTCCCTGAATATAAAACCATCAGGATTGACCGCGACAATACTCGGCGAAAAGGCTCACTTGAGGGATACCTGCAAGCCATTCACAACAATGAATATCAGATCCTTATCGGAACACAGATGCTGGCGAAAGGTCATCACTTCCCCAATGTCACCTTAGTTGCTCTTGTCGATGTTGACAGTGCACTATTCAGCAATGATTTCAGAGCACCAGAGCGTCTGGCTCAGCTTTTTGTTCAGGTGGCAGGGCGTGCAGGACGGGCGAGTAAGCCGGGCCTAGTGTTACTTCAGACCCACCACCCTGATCACGCACTTTTGCAGGCATTAATTCAGAAGGGATATCAGGATTTTTCTGTTAATGCACTGAATGAAAGACAACAAGCTATGTTACCGCCCTTCAGCTATTTTGCCCTTTTGCGGGCAGAGGGATTTGAATCAGAGCCAGTTGAGCAGTTTCTTCATCAAGCCAGAACCATATTTGAAGCATCTCCTTTTGAGAGTGAAGAATGCGCCGTGCTTGGACCAGCGCCAGCACCTTTAGCTCGCCGGGCAGGGAAATATCGTTGGCAACTGATCTTTCAGGCCCCCAACCGCCGCCTGTTACAGCAACGTCTCTCGTTAGCACTGCCAGCACTGCTACAGTTGCCTCTCGCTAAAAAGGTACGCTGGTCCCTTGATGTTGAACCGCAGGACATGAGCTGATTAATTTTTATTCATTTAAGCCGATCTGGTTCACAAATTGATTGTAATTAGTGTTACCGTGGGCATGTTTCATCGCATATCTAACGAGTACAATGTGATTGGAGTGTTAAATTTTTTCAATTTTTGTTGACCCTTTAGGGAATAAAAGGAACAAGAGGAACTTTATTATGGCGACAATGAAGGACGTTGCCCAGCTGGCCGGCGTGTCTACGGCTACTGTCTCTCGAGCGCTGATGAACCCGGAGAAGGTTTCGGCATCGACCCGAAAGAAAGTTGAACAGGCTGTGATGGATGCAGGATACAGCCCCAACTCGCTGGCGCGCAACTTAAGACGTAACGAATCAAAAACCATTGTGGCAATTGTGCCCGATATCTGTGACCCATACTTCTCAGAGATCATCCGCGGTATTGAAGAAGCGGCAATGGAACATGGCTATCTGGTTCTGCTCGGTGACAGCGGCCAACAGGAAAGTCGCGAAAGTTCATTCGTCAACTTGGTGTTCACCAAGCAGGCAGACGGTATGCTGCTACTCGGCACCGACTTACCGTTTGACGTGAGTAAACCAGAGCAGAAAAATCTGCCCCCAATGGTAATGGCCTGTGAATACGCCCCTGAGCTCGAACTGCCTACAGTCCATATTGATAACCTCACTGCTGCCTTTGAAGCCGTCAACTATCTGACTCAGGTTGGCCACAAGCGAATCGCGCAAATTACCGGCCGTCCGGACGCTGCATTAACCCAGTTCAGAATGCAAGGCTACCAACAAGCTCTTAGACGCTGCGGTGTGCCTATCAACCCTGCTTATAACGTAGAAGGCGATTTCACCTTCTCCGCCGGTGCTCGTGCAATGACGACACTACTCTCGCTGCCGCAACCGCCAACCGCTGTCTTCTGTCACAGTGATGTTATGGCTATCGGTGCGATGCAACAGGCAAAACGCTTAGGCTTCCGCGTCCCACACGACATTTCAATCGTCGGTTTTGACGACATCCAGTTTGCGGAATACTGCGATCCAGCACTGACAACAGTCTCACAGCCCCGTTATGACATTGGTCGTCAGGCCATGCTGATGTTGCTGAAACTAATGAAGGGAACAGACATTCAGGCAGGCTCCCACTTGCTTGATTCGAAACTGGTGATTCGTGAGAGTGTTGCACCGCCTTCACGCTAAGTCGGTCAGGTGCTGGCAACCGCCAGCACAACCCTTTAACATAAAGGCTTCTAGTATCAGACTGAATCGATTACGAAGTGGCCACCAGAGATTATGTAAAGCGCAGCACCCCACCGCGCAGAAAACCGAAAGGTAGTAAAAAGGCATCTCCCTCTCAAGGACGCGGCTTTCCCAAGTGGCTCTTTTTGATTGCACTGACCATGGCCGGGCTGTTTGGCTTTGGTCTTTATTACCTCTCTGTCAGCACGCCTCCAGCACCGTCTCCAGCCGCAGTGAGTAAACCAAAAGCGCCAAAAAAAGAGAATACGCTACCACCTAAGCCGGAAGAGTCTTGGAGCTATATTGAGGAGCTGGAAAATAAGCAGGTAGAAGTCGAGGCGAAAGAACAACAGCTATCCGCCCGCCCTTATCTGATGCAGTGCGGCGCATACAAAAGCGAAAATCAAGCCAGCGAGCGTAAAGCCATGATTGCCTTTCAGGGTATTGAAAGTCAGGTAAAAGCGAGTCAGGGCAAAAAAGGGATGTGGTATCGGGTAGTCCTTGGCCCCTACCCACAAAAGCGCAAAGCAGAACGCGACAGAAACTTATTGAGAAAAGCAGGTATTGAACCCTGCGCCATCTGGTTTTGGCCGGAATAGATAAAATAGCCTTCGCGGGGAAATCTTCTCCCCGCCCTACCTTGAAAATACTTATCCTCATCCCCACCTATGTTCTAACACCAAAGTCTGGCCCTGCCAGAAAATAAAAACAGAGGTTTTCCGTGACTACTATTGTATCCGTACGCCGCAATGGCAAAGTGGTTATCGCAGGTGACGGCCAGGTTTCACTGGGCAATACTGTGATGAAAGGCAACGCCAGAAAAGTGCGCCGCCTATATAACAACAAAGTACTGGCAGGTTTTGCCGGCGGCACTGCAGACGCATTTACCCTTTTCGAGCGATTTGAAAGCAAACTCGAAATGCATCAGGGACACCTAACCAAGGCTGCAGTTGAGATGGCGAAAGACTGGCGTACCGATCGCGCACTGCGTCGTCTTGAAGCCCTGCTGGCGGTTGCTGACGAGACGGCATCATTGATTATCACTGGTAATGGTGACGTTGTGCAGCCAGAAAACGATCTGATTGCCATTGGCTCAGGCGGTAATTTCGCTCAGGCAGCGGCTACTGCGCTGCTGGAAAACACTGAACTGGATGCCCGTGAAATTGCAGAAAAAGCACTGACTATTGCTGGAGATATCTGCGTATTCACCAATCAGCACCATACTGTTGAAGAATTAGAGAAAAAATAGGAAAGCCGCATGTCTGATATGACTCCCCGCGAAATTGTTCATGAACTGGACCAACACATCATCGGTCAGAACAAAGCGAAACGTGCCGTGGCCATTGCCCTTCGTAACCGCTGGCGCCGAATGCAGCTGAACGATGACCTGCGTGCTGAGGTAACTCCCAAGAATATCTTGATGATTGGTCCAACGGGTGTTGGTAAAACAGAAATAGCCCGTCGACTGGCTAAACTGGCAAACGCGCCGTTCATCAAAGTAGAAGCGACCAAATTCACTGAAGTGGGTTATGTTGGTAAAGAAGTTGAGACAATTATCCGCGACCTGACAGACGTCGCGATGAAAATGACTCACCAACAGGCAACAGAAAAAGTGCGTTTCCGGGCTGAAGAACTGGCTGAAGAACGCATTCTGGATGTGCTTTTACCTCCTGCACGCGATGCGTGGGGAAAGGCTGAAGAACCTCAGGAAGATTCTTCTACCCGTCAAAGCTTCCGTAAGAAAATCCGCGAAGGAAAACTCGATGATAAAGAAATCGAGATGGATCTTGCTGCACCGCAGATGACCATGGAAATCATGGCTCCACCGGGAATGGAAGAAATGACTAATCAGCTTCAGGGTATGTTCCAAAACCTTGGCGGTGGCGGTGCAACCAAAAAGCGTAAACTGAAACTGAAAGATGCGCTGAAAGCGGCCACTGAAGAAGAAGCTGCAAAACTTGTTAATCAGGACGAGTTGAAAGAGCAGGCCATTCATTCTGTTGAGAACAACGGCATCGTCTTCATCGATGAAATCGATAAAATCTGTAAGCGTGGCGAGAGCTCTGGGCCAGACGTATCGCGTGAAGGTGTTCAGCGCGATCTGCTGCCACTGGTAGAGGGTTCTACGGTATCAACGAAACACGGTATGGTGAAAACAGACCACATCCTGTTCATTGCCTCCGGCGCTTTCCAGGTTGCCCGTCCGTCTGATTTGATCCCTGAACTGCAAGGTCGTTTACCTATCCGTGTTGAGCTGGAAGCTCTGACTTCGTCAGACTTTAAGCGTATTCTGACCGAGCCGAACGCTTCTCTTACTGAACAATACTCAGCATTAATGGCTACAGAAAGCGTTGATCTGTCATTTACCGACGACGGTATTGAGGAAATCGCCAATGCAGCATGGCGTGTCAATGAGAAAACCGAAAACATCGGTGCTCGCCGTCTTCACACCGTGATGGAGCGTTTGATGGATGACATCTCCTTCGATGCCAGTGAAAAAGGCGGAGAGAAAACCATCATTGATGCAGAGTTTGTCAGAAACTATCTCAGTGATTTAGTCGAAGACGAAGATCTGAGCAGATTTATTCTTTAATTCATTAGAATTCAGTTAATACATAAAGGCAGCCTTGTGGCTGCCTTTTTTAATACTATCAATATTTTATATGATGAGTAACGCTAGACATACTAACTGGTATCGACCAGGATAAACTCCGGAACTGGTCAGTTTCTGGGCGCAATCGTTGCAAAGCCATAGGCAAACGTTATACTTTCTGGCATCAAACTAGGTCAACCTGCCAGGACTTTTGTCCAAGTGCCTGCCAGCCATGTTGAGACAACAAGACGTCAGATTATGGAATACAATACTTCAGAACTTTGTGACATGTTCCTGGATCAAGTCGATGTACTGGAACCTATGTTCAGCTCTTATGGTGGCCGCAATTCATTTGGCGGCATGATAACGACAATAAAATGCTTTGAAGATAACGGTCTTATCCGTAATACAGCGAGCACAAACGGCGAAGGTAAAGTGATGCTTATTGACGGTGGCGGCTCGTTACGTCGTGCGCTGGTTGATGCCGATATTGTTTCTCTCGCCGTTGAAAATGGCTGGGAAGGTCTTATCGTTTATGGCTGTGTCAGAGATGTTGATGCAATAGACGAGATGGATATTGGTATTCAGGCACTGGCATCAATTCCTGTCGGTGCAGAAGACCAAGGCACTGGAGACATTGATTTACCTGTCAACTTTGGTGGAGTGACGTTTCTGCCTGAAGACCATGTTTATGCCGATACCACGGGCGTGATACTTTCACCGGAACCCATTGATATCGAGTGAAGATAATAAGACAGAGCCTCACGGCTCTGCCTGATCATTCTACTTCTTCGATTTTACCCAGCAGGCTTCTTACGCGGGTCTGCCATGCATCTTGATCCTGACGAAGCTTGTTATTTTCCTGCTCAAGCGCATCACGGTTTTCACGTGCTACCTCAGTTTCTCGGTTCAAGGCTTCGTTTTTTTCTTTCAGTTCTTCAATTTCCATTTGCAGCAAAGAGATAGTGTCTACAGCCATTTGCACTTTGGCTTCCAGCTGCTCTAAAATTTCCAATGACATCAAGGCCACCTATCGTTATTCAATAATCTATCGCGCCCGGTTGGACGCCCCACCGTCTGTATTTAACATCAGACAGTCCGTAGCCTCTATTCTATCCCTGCAAATCGGCGCTGGCACCTGTCTAAATCGCATTTACCTGACAAACGAGCAAAATTAAATCAGATTCAGCGAAAAAAGAGATTGAGATGTAACAAAATCTATCTTTTATTATCTATGTCAAAGGAATATGAAAGTGGGATCCTTCTCAATTATCCATACACTTGTTCATGCTAACGTATGCATCGATCGTATCTCTCTTGGTACACACCAAGATCTGCCAAATATTGGCCAGACTGGCACAGATTTGTGCCAGTCCGTCTTTTCAAATAATCACACGTCCTGAATCATAAATTGATTCTTTCCTGTTACGCAGCAGTCACAGGGTTCTTTCGTTCAAGAGACTTAATGGTTTCAGTTGGCGCAAACGTTTACGCTTCGCTGTGATACACTCCCCGCCAATTTGAGGACTCTCGGGTAGCCCCTCCCCTATTTTCAATTTATGGGGACATGACATTGCTCGACGAGATGTTCACTTTGGTGCAGCGCAAACACCAGAGAACATAAACCCATCAAAAGCTTTGATAACTACCTAAACGGCCTAGCAACACTGTATTTCGGGCTGTTTCGATATAACAACAGTAAGTCACTACATGGCGACAACGGGAGCTGCAATGAAACGCGATTTGGCAATGGCATTTTCACGAGTAACTGAAGGAGCGGCGCTGGCTGGCTATAAATGGCTTGGCCGTGGCGATAAAAACCTAGCCGATGGCGCTGCCGTCGAAGCGATGCGTCTACTTCTCAATCAGACAGAGATCAGCGGTGAAATTGTCATTGGGGAGGGTGAAATTGATGATGCCCCTATGCTTTATATAGGTGAACACGTTGGAGCAGGTGGAGACAGTGTTGATATTGCTGTTGATCCTATCGAAGGAACACGCATGACCGCCATGGGCCAGTCGAATGCACTGGCCGTGTTGGCCGCAGCAGAAAAAGGCTGCTTCCTCAAAGCGCCAGATATGTATATGGAAAAGCTGGTTGTAGGGCCAGAGGCAAAGGGCGCTATAGACCTCGACCTACCACTTGAGCAAAACCTTCGTAACATTGCCGATGCATTGCACAAATCGATTGAAGACTTGGTCGTGATCACGCTTGCCAAACCTCGCCATGATGCAGTCATTAGTCATATGCATCAAATGGGGTGCAAGGTATTTGCTATCCCTGATGGCGATGTCGCAGCCTCTATTCTGACCTGCATGCCAGACAGTGATGTTGATGTGATGTATGGCATTGGCGGTGCACCAGAGGGTGTAGTGTCAGCGGCAGTGATCAGGGCACTCGATGGCGATATGCAAGGTCGATTACTGCCACGACACGAGGTAAAAGGAGACTCAGAAGAAAACCGTCGATTGGGGGAAATTGAACAGCAGCGTTGTCAGGAAATGGGAATACTTGTCGGCAAAGCAATGAAACTGCAGGAAATGGCAAGAAGCGATAACGTTATATTTTCCGCAACGGGTATCACCAAAGGTGACCTGTTGGAGGGTATAAATCGTAGAGGTAATATAGCCACGACAGAAACATTGTTGATCAGAGGAAAATGCCGAACTATTCGCAGGATTCAATCTAGCCACTATTTAGAGCGAAAAGACGAGGCATTGAAAAACCTGATTATGTAGTCACTAAGGGTCTGTGCCGTGACGTCAAAGCAGTGCCAATGGGCACTGCTCTAGGTCCTGAAGCAGGAATATTGATCCCAATAAATCATCCAATTGTTTTATTAAGGCAACGCACTACATACTATTTCGGGAACAGCAATATCCTGAGTTAACCATGAAAACAGTAGAAAAAATACTGCATTCCATAAAACGACAAGGCGCGTTAAGCACCAAAACGCTTGCCGACGAGTGTGGAATAACAACGATGGGGATCCGTCAACATCTTCAGGCGATGAAAGAAGATGGCCTGGTAGATTTTGACGACATCAGAGCCAAAGTGGGGCGGCCAGCCCGTCAGTGGTCATTGACAGAGAAAGGGCATAAGCATTTCTCCGACAGTCACAATGAACTTGCTGTCTCGCTGATGGAGTCCGTCAGGAATGTCTTCGGTGACGAGGGTGTAGAACGGGTTATCAGGCAAAGAGAGCAAAAAACGCTCACTCAATACCGTGACGCGATCAAAGATTGTCTTAATTTGCAGGCCAAACTTGAGACCTTGGCTTATCTTAGAGATAGCGAAGGGTATATGGCTGAATTAAAACAAGAAGGTGACAGCTTCATCCTCATTGAAAACCATTGCCCAATTTGCTTCGCAGCTTCAAAGTGCCCAGCCTTGTGCCAGTCCGAGAAGAATATATTTCAGACTTTATTATCGGATGATTATCAGGTTGTCAGAGAAGAGCATATTATTAAAGGGCAGCGTCGCTGCACTTACAGGGTGTCATCCAGGCCCTGACCATGACAAGGAGACAGTATTATGGCGAAATGGATCAAGGCGGAGGTAATTGAAAACCGGCGGTGGAACCGGAATCTGTTCAGCCTTGTACTCTCTTCCGAGCTCGAGCCGTTCATTGCGGGTCAATTCACCAAGCTTGGCATGGAAATAGATGGCAAGCTCATTCAGCGCGCCTACTCCTTAGTCAACCCTCCGGGTAGCAAGTATCAGGAAATCTACGCAACCCGCGTTGCCGACGGACTCCTCTCCCCTCATCTACACGCGCTGGAAGCCGGGGATAGCCTGATGATCACCGAAAACTCTTCTGGTTTTTTCACACTTGATGAAATACCTGAAGGCGAAGACCTGTGGATGCTGTCAACAGGTACAGCACTGGGTCCGTATCTATCGATATTAAATGAACCGACCGTTTGGCAGCGATTCCGTAAAATCGTGCTGGTTCATGCTGTTCGCTTCAGTGCAGATCTCAGCTATCAAGGCGAAATAAACCAACTCAAGAAAAGCCACAGCGATCAGCTGATTGTTCAGCCTTTTGTCAGTCGTGAGCCGACAACAGGTGCCCTTTCTGGCCGTATCACTCACGCGCTGGAAGATGGACTTCTCGAACGGGTTGTTGGTCTCC
This sequence comes from Veronia pacifica, assembly GCF_001707825.1. Lineage (GTDB taxonomy): Bacteria > Pseudomonadota > Gammaproteobacteria > Enterobacterales > Vibrionaceae > Veronia > Veronia pacifica. The sequence goes on from NZ_LYBM01000023.1 coordinate 46,174, forward strand.
CGCTGAATCCAGCGAAAAGTCAGATCATGATTTGCGGTAATCCTGACATGGTGAAAGATGTAAGAGCCATCCTTGAAACCCGTGGTTTCGAGAAAAATTTACGCCGAAAACCCGGGCAAATCACAGTCGAACAATACTGGTAAAGGGAAATTTTGTTTAATTACGCCCTTTTAAACCCGAAAAATAGCCAATAATCCGGTCAAAAACCTTTCTTTTCCGTCACCACCGTCCAAACGCCACGTAAACGTGGCGTTTTTGTCTCCACGAAAATTCAATGTCTTAGCCAGTAAAAAAATCAATTTATGGTGTTATTCAGCATCCTAGTCTCAGTAATGAAACATTACAGTGATTGTTTGGCACAGGTCACACAGTCATAGTCGATTCAAGTCGTACAGAAAGACATGTAGTTGGAGGATTGACTATGCAGAAGTTACCATCATTTGACGAACTGAAAGAGTTGGCTGAGAAGGACCCGGCGCAACTTGAAGCACTCCGCATTAGTATGAGCGAGGAAGTCATCGCAAGCGCGAGTGAGTCAATGCAACCCAAGCTTCGTGCTCAACTCAGCCATATTAATCAGGTTATTGCACATGGCAAAAACCCGCACCACGTCAATACGCTATTAATGAAAGAACTAATGCGTCAGTTTGAACGCTTTGCCATTTCGCTTAATAACCCGTCGGCGTTAACGGAGAAGACAGCGTCCGTATCTACTTTGGTGCCACGCAAAGCCAAAGCAGACGATATGGCTGTCGAACAGTAATGACCTTATGATTGACGACAGGGTGCTGTTGAGCACCTTCCGTCACTTATCATGCCTTTCTCACCGTCCCGCACTTCATATCCCAATCCGGTAAATCAATAAAAGCGCGTTACAGACACCTTGATTGGTGTAATTCGTTAATTAAATAAATGACACCGATCACATAAAATTCTCTCGCTTCCTTTTGCAGAAAATAAATAACGAAATTTTATTACTTTGCGGTTCACATTCCGTCTCAAAACAAGTACAAACAGGAACAATCTTGCGCTCAGACAGGAAACTGAACCTCGGGTGCTGTTATCTTTGCTGTCGCTGTCTACTTTTTTTGGATTATGGAGGAACTCCTATGCGCCATCCATTGGTTATGGGTAACTGGAAACTAAACGGTAACAAAGCCATGGTCTCAGACCTTATTAAAGGTTTAGACAATGCACTGGCAGGTGTTGAAGGTGTTGATGTTGCCATTGCTCCACCGGTGATGTACCTGGACCTGGCTCAGCAGTTACTGGGTAAGGCACAAAACAAAATTGTGCTGGGTGCGCAAAACGTTGACGTTAACGCCAGCGGTGCGTTCACAGGCGATATTTCTCCTGAAATGCTGAAAGACTTCGGCGCGACTCATATCATCATTGGTCACTCTGAGCGTCGTGAGTACCACAAAGAGTCTGACGAGTTTGTTGCTCAAAAATTTGCCTTCCTGAAAGAACAAGGCCTCACTCCAGTGCTGTGTATTGGTGAATCAGAAGCGCAAAACGAAGCAGGTGAGACGGTTGAAGTGTGTGCTCGTCAGTTGGATGCTGTTATCAAAACTCAGGGTGTCGAAGCACTACTGGGAGCAGTGATTGCGTATGAGCCAATCTGGGCTATTGGTACGGGTAAAGCTGCAACAGCAGAGCAGGCTCAAGAGATACATGCAGCCATCCGTGCTCACATTGCCAGCTTCAGCCAAAATGTTGCTGAGCAAGTTGTTATTCAGTACGGCGGTTCTGTGAAAGCAGGTAACGCCGCTGAGCTATTTGCAATGCCTGATATCGATGGCGCGCTGGTTGGTGGCGCTGCTCTTGATGCAGAAGGTTTTGCTGCTATCGCAAAAGCAGCTGCTGACGCCAAAAAGTAAGCCTTTAAAAAAATGCTAAAAGGAGACCTTGTGTCTCCTTTTTTTATTGGGCGCGTCCTACCACTTGCGACAGCCTAATTCTCACCTTTATACTCCAGTTTCGATTCACTGTTCGGAAAGATCATGTTTCATATCGTTTTACATCAGCCTCAGATTGCGCCAAATACTGGAAATATCATCCGCCTAGCCGCTAATACAGGCTGCAGCCTACACCTGATTGAACCATTTGGTTTCGATTTTGAGGAAAAGAAGCTGCGCCGGGCAGGACTTGACTATCATGACCTCGCAAACGTAAAACGATATCCAGACTATGCCAGCTTTCTCGCAGCGGTAAAACCTGAGAGGGTTTTTGCCTGCACCACTAAAGGTAGCAGACCGCACACTGAAATTGATTATAAGCCCGGAGATGCTCTGGTATTTGGATCAGAGACATCAGGTCTGCCGGATAACGTGATGAATACTTTTAGTCCGGAGATGCGTCTGAGGGTGCCAATGCGTGCGGGAAGCCGGAGCCTAAATCTTGCTAACTCAGTGGCCATAGTATCCTACGAAGCATGGCGTCAGAATGGCTTCGATGGTGGCAGCTGACCTGAACGCGTAAAGAAAAAAAGCTGGCGGTTTGCCAGCTTTTAAAACATATACGGAATGAACGAACCATATTATGTTCCTGCTCGTCCTGTCGCCTTCATCAGGTTATCTGACACATGACAAAGCTGGTCGACGGCATGAAGCAGTGCTTTCACCTGCTCACTACTCGCCTCTGCTTTTTCATTTATTCTGTTGACGTTTACGTTCATTTCTTCGACCACTGAACTCTGTTGCGTTGCAGCACTGGCAACTTCAAGATTCATCTCGTTGACCTTGCTGATTGAGCTGTTACTGGTGTTCAACAAATCACTTGACTGCTTGGCAATATTAATGGTTTTATCACCCAACTCACAGCTCTGTTGCATTGTATCAACAGCATCCTTGGTTACGCCATCGAACTGAGAGATCATGGTTTCAATTTCAGAGGTGGAATCATGAGTACGTTTGGCAAGGTTTCTCACCTCATCTGCAACAACAGCAAAGCCTCGTCCCTGATCACCAGCCCTTGCAGCCTCAATTGCGGCGTTAAGTGCCAGTAAATTAGTCTGTTCAGCAATGCCTTTTATGACGTCAAGCACAGTGGTAATGTTATGACTGTTCTCTTCCAGCTTCCCAAGCGCATGACTGCTTTGTGTCAGGCTGTCTACCAAAAGCTCAATCTGCTTCACCACATCGTCATTAAGTTTCAAACTCTCATTGGCCTGAGACAGGACGTTTTCGGTGGTATCGTGTGTGCTATTTGCGTTTTCAGCTATCTGCGTGGCTGAAGACGCAAGCTCGTCGGTTGACGTTACCACTTGCATTATTTCGCGGCTTTGCGAGTCAACGATAGATTGAACCTCTTTGCTCACTTCGCTCAATGAGCCAGAGCTCTCAACCACTTCGTCGGCGATACCAGCCAGCATCTTGTTGATGCTTTGCCGCGTCTTCTCAGTATTTTCCTGCAAATTCCCCAGCATACCCGGTAAGTTGACCTTACATGGTACACTGAAATCACCGTTTGCCATGATAGCTAAAGACTGAAAGACCTTGTCGAGTGACTTGACCAAGAAACTTATAATTCTGCTGGACAAGAACAGCGCGAAAGAAATAGATATGACAGTAGCAACAATCACTATGTATTCGAGCCGTGTCGCTTGATGTTCGATACTGATAACAGCGGCCTCTGTCATTTTTTCAATGGTGAAATATAAATCCTCACCAACTTCGCTATCTTTGCAGCCTCTTTATCCGTCACTTCGCCCAATGTATCAGCGTTTTTCAAATCACCGTTCTCAAGGTAACCGAACACTTCGTACACATGCTTTTGCCAGTTTTTGTGTTGTTCTTTGAGAATGGCGAGCTCTCCGGCAGCCTTCTTGAAGGCCTCGGCCTCAAAGCCTGTCGCATGCTCCGCACCACCGGCAATTAACTCTGATACCTTGGTAAAGTCATCTTTCACAACCTTTTCCAATTTATCAAACTTCTCTTTGCGTTCCTGATACTTATCAGGATGGTTTTCAATGTAGTTGCGAAAAGCCTCGTTGTAGACCACTTGCTGTTTAAATGTATGTTCACTGGCACTATATAGCGCTGCCAATACTGGCATGTCTCTGTGCGCTACGCCTGCAAGATGCTCTTCTGTCGAAGCCAGTTGAACAAACACTAAAAGGGCAACAGCAGCCTGTATACCGCAAACAAATGCGATAAACCAACGCAGTCTCTGCTTAAGCGTCATCTGACTAAACATGAAACCTCCAAAAAAGGAACTTTGTTAGCCACATCAAACCAATTCTTTGGATGAGGCTGAAATATTTGATCGTCGTCAATCAAAGCGTAGCAAACAAGTCCGATTTTTTTACATTTGTTTCATATTTAAGGTGAAAATTATCACCATATCGTCAGATTTACGGCTTGTGCAGAGGGATAATTAAAGTCACCGTTAAGCCACCATTGTGCTTATTCTGCGCATAACAACGTCCATTGTGTTGACGAATTGCGTTATCAGTAATGGCCAGCCCAAGACCAGTTCCACCAGTTTTTCGGTTGCGAGAGCTGGACACGCGGTAAAAAGGGCGAAATATCTCGTTTATTTCTTCTTCAGGAACACCCGCGCCATCGTCTGATACCTCAATGACCAGTTCCCCGTTCGCAGTCCGGAACCTAATATCTATTCGATGTTCAGCGTATCGAATGGCGTTTCTCACCACATTTTCGAGCGCACTGCAGAGTAGCGGACCAAAAGCCTCAACTTCACTATCCGGCATGACGGAAACCTCGGCCTTTTTCCCACTTTGTCCGGCCTCAAACTTCGCATCATCAAGCATTTCTCCCCAAAGCTCTTGCGGGGAAAAAATACTGTGAGAGACATGGCTATCGATCTGCATTCTTGAAAGGCTCAATAGATCAGAGATCATGCTCTCAAGTCTCTCTGCTTCCATATCTATTCGCTTCAGTTCTGCACTCTCTCCTTGCTTGCGGATAGCGACCGCATTGGCCATCCTCAATCGCGTCAAAGGAGAGCGTAATTCATGCGAAATGTCAGACAGTAAACGCTGCTGACTACTCATCATGCCATTGATGGCCTTCACCATGTGATTGAAACTCGCGCCAGCTTCACGAAACTCCTGTGTCCCTTTCTCTAACTCCGGTGCCCCGTCAAAGTGTCCATCAGCGACTCTCTTTGCTGCTTTTTGGAAACGTCTGGCAGGTCGGCTAAGCGCCCAGGCCAGTGAAATAAGCAGAGGGGTACTGATTGCCATCGCTACCAGCAAAAACTGAAACGGGCTGTCGAGAATATTAACAATAAAGTGCTCTGGCGCGATCCCACCTCTACCTATGTAGAGCCAGACAGGGTCGTCCTTATTTTGAGATGGCACAACATAAGGGCCAGCCAGTATCCACGAGCCATACTTTCGTTGTAACGGGCTGTCAGGGTTGTCAGATAAGGTGAGAAAGTTTCTTATCGCCCGACGTATGGGTCCTCTGGGTAGTTTGCCAGAGATAACATCGCCCTCTGGAGTGACAAAAAATAAATGCCGCCTGTCTTTTCCCTGAAAGCGGGTGAATAACATCAGGCGATCCCTTGTCAGTTCAGCGCCGGGGGCATCCAGACGATAAGCAGCCAGAGAGGCAAGCTTGGTTCCTTCATTAGTGATACTGCGTGACGCTTGCTGGGCAATTCTCGGGTCATTATGCTGAGCGAAAATGACCGCAACCAGAACGAGAAACAATGTGAACCAAAAAATGGTGAAGATGCTACCGTATAGGCTTCTGAAAAGCGGGAACCGCATACGTTATTCCTCCACCAGCAGATAGCCTTTTCCCCTCAGGGTTTTTATTCTGGCTCTGCCACCGGAGAGATTGGGTAACTTTTTACGGATGTTAGAAATATGCATATCAATCGCGCGATCAAACGGTGCCAAACGCTTACCCAGCACTTCTTCGCTCAGACGTGTTTTTGGTACAACCTGACCTGCATTTCTGACCATACAGATTAACATTTCTGTCTCTGTTCCAGTGAGTGGCACCAGGTTGTCATTGCAATACACTTCCAGGCGTCGGGGGTAGATCACCAGATCCTGATAGTGCATGACATCCTGTTCGGCATTGCTCTCATCTTGGTTCTCATTTCCTTTGCTGGTACGGCGCAAGATAGCCCGGATCCTTGCCAACAGTTCACGGTCGCTGAATGGTTTGGGCAAATAATCATCAGCCCCCATTTCAAGCCCCATCACTCTGTCGATCTCCTCGCCTTTGGCTGTCAGCATCAACACGGGTGTTTCCCTCTGCTCCCTGAGTCGCCTCAACGTCTCCATACCATTGAGAACAGGCATCATGACATCCAGTAACACCAGATCTATCTCATCATTTATCCGCTCAAGTCCCTCAAGTCCATTACTTGCTGTCAACACAGTAAAGCCCTCAAGCTCCAGCAGCTCAGACAGCAGAGAGGTTAGCTCTGTATCATCATCAATTAACAACAGATTTGGCATGTCAGTTCCATATGTCCTTTTTCCTTACAGCCAGTATCTTGCAATCTTTTCTGAATTACCACGGCGTGAGAGTGACTTTACTTGTGTTTACACTCTTTTACCTGCCGCAAACAGCGTTTTACTCTCCAGTCGTTAGAGTGGGTACCGTTCAACACAACATTCGAACAGGAGAGACACGATGAAAATGGCAAAACGAATATTAACTATGCTGGCAGCAACCTCATTACTTGCAGCCTCAGGTACAGCACTTGCTTACGGTGATAAACATCATGGAGGGAAACATCAGGGCAACAAGGAATTTAAACGTCTGCTGCGTGGTGTCGACTTAAATGACGAGCAGAAAGAACAAATCAGAGCCCTCCGTACGGAACAAAAAACGGCGATAAAAGCGGAGAGAAAAGAAAATCGACAGTCAAATATAACGCGCCAGGCGCAAGTTCAGCAGCTTATCCTCGCTGACACTCTTGATGAACAGGCGGTGCGCCTTTTGGCTGAGGAGATGGTAAACAATCAGGTCGAGCGCCGGGTGAAAATGCTGACAGCTCAACACAAAATGCTCTCTGTGCTCACCCCAGAGCAAAAAGAAACCGTCGCTGAAAATATTAAGAAATTACAAAAGCGCAAAGCTGAGCGTTTAGAGCGTCACAATAATAACTAAATAACATTACCTTCCTTGCTGTGTTAACTCTCTGCCCGGGCAAAGATTTTGTCTGGGCAGATACTTTTTTGAGTTGATTAAAGAGTGAGCTAAGCGCACTATACGGGCACTTTTCTCTCACTCTCATCGATAATATGTCCAACACATATTCCCGTCTCGTGCAGTCTGCCGCCTGGGCAGCAACCTTAGTCGCAACCTTGTTGATGGTTGCCAAGCTTTTCACCTGGTGGCACACAGAAGCGGTCAGCCTGCTGGCATCGCTGGTTGACTCCCTAATGGATATCCTTGCCTCAGTCACCAACCTCATTGTTGTTCGTTATGCACTTCAACCTGCTGACGATAATCATAGATTCGGGCATGGTAAGGCTGAGTCGCTGGCAGCGCTGGCCCAGTCTGCATTCATCATCGGCTCAGCACTTTTCTTAATGCTTAACGGCATCGAACGTCTTTTCAGGCCCAGCCCACTGAACGAACCTGAGCTTGGTATCGTTATATCAATCATCGCGACGTTGCTCACCGCATGTTTGGTTTTATTCCAACGATGGGTGGTGAAAAAAACAGGCAGTCAGGCAATTGCTGCAGATTCCCTTCACTATCAAACGGATCTTTTGATGAATATCGCCATCATTATTGCGTTGGCGCTGTCTTGGTACGGGATCTCGCAGGCCGATGCGCTCTTTGCCATCGCGATCGCGCTGGTGATCTCAGTGAGTGCCGGCAAGATGGCATTTGATGCAGTCCAATCGCTTTTGGATCATGAACTTCCTGATAATGAAAAACTTACCATCATGGAAATAGCCGGAGGAACAGACGGAGTGGAAGGCGTTCATGATCTGAGGACACGTCAATCAGGGCCAACGAAGTTTATTCAACTTCACCTTGAATTGGATCGAGCTCTCAAACTTTCCGATGCTCATCAGATCAGTGACGAGGTAGAGTCTGCGCTGTTATCCGCTTTCACAGATGCTGACATTATTATTCATCAGGATCCTGTTACCATTGAGGCAAAAGTCTGAATACCTAGACTCACTAGCAGTTAATTCTATTCATGAAGTGAGGTTTTCTGATTTTTATCAATAAAATAGCTTAATAAATTTGTAATAGGCTTTCATAAGTAAGAAAGTTACAGTTTCAAAGCAACTGCCGTCGATATAAAATTGGCACATATTGTTTTGCATAGACAGCCATCAGCCTGTCCCGGCATTGCACGAATATGGATTTGACGTTCAATTCCCAAACTCAGAGGGTAACCATGGTTAGTAAAATTGGTGTTTTGACCAGTGGCGGCGACGCCCCGGGTATGAATGCTGCGATCCGCGGAGTGGTTCGAGCCGCACTCAGCGAAGGCCTTGAAGTCTACGGCATTTATGATGGCTACTTGGGTCTGCATCAAAACCGCATCGAAAAGCTGAATCGCAACAGTGTTTCCGACATTATTAACAAAGGCGGCACTTTCTTGGGCTCTGCTCGCTTTCCTGAATTTAAAGATGAGAAAGTTCGCCAGCAAGCAATCAGTAACATGAAAATGCATGGCATTGAGGCATTGGTCGTTATTGGTGGTGATGGCTCATACATGGGCGCTAAAAAGCTGACCGAGATGGGATTCCCATGTGTAGGTTTGCCCGGCACCATTGATAACGATGTAGCGGGGACCGACTATACTATTGGCTATCTGACTGCGTTGAATACCGTTATTGACGCTATCGACCGCCTGCGTGATACCTCATCATCGCATCAACGCATCTCAATCGTTGAAGTCATGGGTCGTCACTGCGGCGATCTGACCCTGATGTCTGCGATTGCTGGCGGCTGTGAATATATTGTCACTCCTGAAACGGGCCTTGATAAAGAAGCCTTGTTAGCCAAGATCAAAGAAGGCATCTACAAGGGTAAGAAGCACGCGATCATCGCTCTGACCGAGTTGATGACAGATGCTAATGAACTGGCCAAATACATCGAGCAGGAAACCGGCCGTGAGACCCGTGCTACTATTCTCGGCCATATTCAACGTGGTGGTCAGCCTACTGCATTCGACCGCATCCTCGCATCGAGAATGGGCGCTTATGCCGTTGAGCTTCTGCTTGGTGGTCATGGTGGTCGTTGTGTTGGTATTCAGCGTGAAGAGCTGGTTCACCACGACATTATCGACGCTATCGAGAACATGAAACGTCCATTGCGTAAAGACCTCTATGAGGTAGCGGATAAGCTGTTCTGATAAGATGTTATTCAAGAAACGGAGCCACGCGCTCCGTTTTTTTATTCCCATTCACTTTCAATTGGCTAATCACACACAGCACAGATGAGTGCATTTGTCAGTGTTATATACCGTCACCGCCAGTGAAGAGCTGCGTGCCATTGAATTCCTGATCCATTTCAAGAGACGGTTTATCTGTAGAGGGTTTGCCGACTACCTTGGCTGGCACACCAGCCACTGTTGTATGGGGTGGAACCGCTTCAAGAACGACGGAGCCTGAACCAATTTTAGCGCCCTCGCCTACTTCGATATTCCCGAGAATCTTAGCGCCCGCTCCTACCATAACACCCGTTCGGATCTTAGGATGACGATCGCCAGATTCTTTGCCCGTCCCGCCGAGCGTGACATCCTGCAAGATGGAAACATCGTCATCGATTACCGCTGTTTCACCAACAACGATACCTGTTGCATGGTCAAACATGATGCCACGACCAATTTTAGCGGCAGGGTGAACATCAACCTGACAGGCAACAGAGATCTGATTTTGCAGGTAAACAGCAAGTTCACGGCGTCCCTGAAACCAAAGCCAGTTAGCCACCCTGAATCCTTGCAGCGCATGATAGCCCTTCAGATACAGTAAAGGGGTTGAGTAGAGTTCTACTGCCGGGTCGCGCTGAACAGTGGCACAGATATCACAGGCAGCAGCGTCAACCACTTTCTTGTCTTTGCTATAAACTTCTTCGACGATCTCGCGGACAGCCATGGCTGGCATAGTTGGCGTAGCCAGCTTATTCGCCAGAATATAACTTAACGCTGAGTTGAGTGAATCATGCTTAATGATGGTGGAATGGAAAAAGCTGGCCAGCATTGGTTCGCGTTCAGATTGCTCTTTGGCTTCACTTTTGATGGCTTCCCAGACTTTTTGTCGTTCACATTTCTTCATGGGCTTTGTATCAGACTCCGCTGTTTTCTTTTCACTCTAGACTGGATTGGGTCAGTTTTCTGAACCAGTGACAAGATTTTCCTTATCTATTACGAGCAGACAACTGCCTGCGATGACATGAGTGTTAACCCCAGATGTTATCTTTCTGAACCTCGCTGCAGAATACAGCTTTCGGTGTTAATTCGACCCAGTCTGATCCCATTAACGGTCAACCTTTAATATCAAAAGACATCGCATTATACCAGACAGCTGGAGAGTCAGTGAGTGCTCTCTCAACGCAAAGCGGGGATAGCTACCAAAGGGCTTGTAATCTAACAAGTAAAGGGAACCGAGTGAGGCGCAGATATTAGGGTAAATCAATAAGACAGCGTGAGAAAACTGCCATCTTATTTAGCAAGAGATTGGTTTCAGCAAGAGAGTGGCCGTCTGCTAAAAAAATAACGCGAGAGTCACCGCGTTATTTTTATGTTTGGTTGAGTCAACGTTCACGACTCAGAGGTTTTTGCTCGCGCTAATAGGTCCTGCGCAGCCAATCTGGCATCTTTGCCCTCGTACAGAACGGCATAAAGCTGCTCAACGATCGGCATTTCAACACCTGCACGCTTTGACAATGCCCAGACTTCGCGGGTATTGCGGTAACCTTCAACGACCTGACCGATATCGTGCTGTGCTTGCTGGACATCTTTGCCACTGCCGAGTGCAAGGCCAAAACGCCTGTTACGGGATTGGTTGTCAGTACAGGTCAACACCAGATCACCTAACCCAGCCATTCCCATAAAGGTCTCACGCTCTGCACCCAAAGCGACACCGAGACGTGTCATTTCAGCAAGACCACGGGTGATCAGTGCCGTTCTGGCATTCGCACCAAAGCCAATACCATCTGACATCCCCGCACCGATGGCGATAACGTTTTTCACCGCTCCGCCAAGTTGCATGCCAACAAAGTCACTGTTGCCATAGACTCTCAGCGTCCGGCTACAATGTACTTTCTCTTGTAAGTCAGCAAGAAACAGAGGATCTGTAGAGGCGACCGAAATTGCCGTTGGCATCCCAGCAGCCAGTTCTTTGGCAAACGTCGGACCCGACAACACAGCCAGTGAGATGTCGTCACCCAGAATATCTCTGGCGACATCCTGCAGCAATCTACCCGTCTCAGGTTCAAGCCCCTTGGTGGCCCAGCAGATACGGGTATCTTTGCTGACGAAAGGCTTCACTTTTTCTAGCACTTCTGCAAAGACATGACTCGGTACAACGATGAGTAAATCCCGACTCGCAGAAACTGCTTGTTCGAGATCAGCGCATACCAATAAGGAATCAGGAAATGGATTACCCGGTAAAAATGCCTCGTTGGCTCTGTCGGTTTCCAACGTCGCCATATGAACAGGGTTATGTCCCCAGAGCGCGACATTCTGACCGTTTCTTGCAAGTGAAATAGCTAGCGAGGTGCCGTACGAGCCAGCACCTAGCACAGACATTGCCACTTGTTCAGTGTTCGTTGTCTTCATGAGAAATTACTGGACGTCAATTACGCCTCAGTTTCTTCGTCCTTCATTTGGCTCTGCAGGTAGTTCATGAAAAGTGCGTCAAAGTTAACAGGGGCAAGGTTCAGCTGAGGGAAAGTACCTTTAACGACAGTGCTTGAGATAGTTTCACGCGCATATGGGAAAAGAATGTTCGGGCAGAATGCACCCAAGCAGTGCGCCAGCTGTGGTGCGTCCATACCTTCAACACTGAAGATACCGCCCTGTTGGAGTTCACATAGGAATGCGTTCTCTTCACCATTTTTAACTGTTACTGTCAGACGAAGAACCACTTCGTAGACATTTTCGGCCAACTCACGGCTCTGCGTATCCAGATCCAGATTCACATCTGGGTTCCACTCGTTTTGGAATACTTCTGGAGAGTTTGGCGCTTCGAAAGACAGGTCTTTCAGGAATATACGCTGGATAGAGAAATTCTGTTCCGCTTGCGGGTTTGCTGTTTCAGCCATTTTAGGAATCCTTTTAGATTATTGCTTATAAAAAATAGTGACACCCGATCCAGGGTATTTAACTTTACTATTAGCGTGTTACTTCTTTTTCTTCTTGCGAACAAGCGGCAGGTTAGCCTCGTTCCAGGAAATCAAACCGTCTTTAAGAATATTCACTTTCTCAAAGCCTGCTTTCACCAGCAGATTGGCATATTCAGGAGTTGTCTGACCTGATTTACACACCAGTACAATGGGGTTTTGCTTGAATTTTTCAAGTTCGCCAAAGTTACTTGCTTTGATCTCTGACGGTAAAATGTGAAGTGAGCCCGTAATATGTCCGGTTTTAAAATCGTCCTTCGCGCGGATATCGAGGAAGGCACCATTTTCATGGTTAACCAAAGCAGTCGCCTGATTTGGACTCAATACCGTGTAAGCGGCAGATTTTTGCTTGATGATCGTGGCCATCAGGGCAACGAACAAGCCAACCCAGACCAATGCCAGGATCATATTGTTAGATACAAATTCAATAAATGGCTGCATAGTTCACTTCTACATATTGTCGACGAATAAAAAATCGTTCCGAGTATAACCCGCCCCCCTGCGATGTACACCCCGGAGGTGTAAATTCCATATCATGCTCACTGTGAGCCAGTACCAACAAACGGCACCGGGCTTGCGCTTGCTTACGCCACACTTCCCACTCACTGAATTAAGCTGATTTTCGCGGAGACACGTAAAGAAAAATAATGAAAAACATATTTAATAGATAGGGACAAGGTATGAAATTTAGTTCCAATTTTGCCTACTGTTAAAGCAACAAAGTGTAGTAAAGTTACGTCATTAAATATGTTTCCGCATTGATAAATAAATAGAGGACACCACATGTCTGCCAAAAAGCCACTGGCTCTTGTAATTCTGGATGGCTGGGGTCACCGCGAGGATAGCGCCGACAATGCCGTTTCCAACGCACACACTCCGGTTCTTGATTCCCTGATCAAAAACAACAGTACTCTGATTTCAGCATCAGGTATGGATGTTGGCCTGCCTGATGGTCAGATGGGTAACTCCGAGGTTGGACACGTCAATATCGGTGCGGGCCGTATTGTCTATCAGGACCTCACCCGAATCACCAAGTCCATTGCTGACAGCGAATTTTTCCATAATCCAGCACTTACTGCTGCCATGGACAAAGCCATAAACAGTGGCAAAGCTGTTCACATAATGGGCCTGATGTCCCCGGGTGGCGTTCACAGCCATGAAGATCATATTGCAGCAGCCGTAGACATGGCGGCACAGCGCGGAGCAGAGCAGATTTATCTTCACTGCTTCCTCGATGGACGAGATACTCCACCTCGCAGTGCTGAAGCGTCACTTGAGCGATTTGATGCTCAATTCGCCAAGCTGGGCAAAGGTCGTATCGCGTCTTTAGTTGGTCGTTACTACGCTATGGACCGCGATAACAACTGGGATCGCGTTGAACAGGCTTACGATCTGCTGACAGAAGCAAAAGGCGAGTTCAAAGCATCCTCCGCAGTCGATGGCCTGAAAGCAGCCTACGAGCGTGACGAAAACGATGAGTTTGTAAAAGCTACCGAAATCCGTGCTGAAGGCGAAACTGTTGCCAGCATTGACGATGGCGATGTTGTTATTTTTATGAACTTCCGCGCTGACCGTGCTCGTCAGATCACGCGTGCCTTCCAACCAGAATTTGACGGATTTAATCGTCACAAGGTTGCTGATCTTGCTGACTTTGTCATGCTGACAGAATATGCCGCTGACATTAAAACCACCTGTGCTTTCCCATCTGAGAGCCTCAGCAATACGCTGGGCGAATGGCTTTCAAAAGAAGGAAAAACTCAGTTGCGTATTTCGGAAACTGAAAAATACGCACACGTTACTTTCTTCTTCAACGGCGGCGTGGAATCTGTCTTTGAAGGTGAAGAGCGCGCACTGGTGGCATCTCCGAAAGTAGCCACTTACGATCTGCAACCGGAAATGAGCTCAGAAGAGTTGACCGATAAACTGGTGGACGCCATTAAGAGCGGTAAGTTTGATACCATCATTTGCAACTATCCAAACTGCGACATGGTTGGTCATACGGGTGTGTATGATGCTGCTGTGAAAGCTGTCGAAATGATGGATGTGTGCATTTCTCGGGTTGTTGACGCTATTCGTGAAGTTGACGGACAGCTGCTGGTTACTGCAGACCACGGCAATGCTGAAATGATGATCGACCCCAACACTGGTGGCGTTCATACCGCTCACACCAATCTGCCAGTACCCTTGATTTATGTTGGTAACAAGGATTTGGAACTGGCCGATGATGGCAAACTGTCTGACCTTGCGCCTACAATGCTATCCCTGATTGATGTTGAAAAGCCGCAAGAGATGACTGGTAAGGTGCTGTTCAATCTGAAATAATCTTTCCTATGAGGGAAGAGTATTTTCGCAAAAAGAGTCGTCAATACGCCAGTGTCCTATACACTGGCGTTTTGTTATGTGCATGTTTTACATCACCAGTTAACGCTGATCAGGACCAGCTGTCCGGCGTAAAAAGTGAAATATCTCGTCAGGAAAAACAACTATCTGCCAATCAACGCCAACTCACCACGCTAAATTCCAGCTTGAAAAAGCAGGAAGAGACAATTGGTCGTCTTGCACGACAAATAAGACAGCTTTCAGGCACAATCACTAGCCTGCAAACACAAATATCTTCTCTGAAAAAAGAACAAAGAGTGTTACAACAGCAGAAAATTGGCCAGACAGAGATGCTGAAAGAGCTGCTTAATACCTACTATCGTCAGGGACAACAGAGCCAGTTACAAATACTGCTCAGTGGAGAGGGCAGTTCAGAGCAGGATAGGATGACAGTTTATGCTGAGTCTCTGGCTAAAGCGCGACAGAAAGCCATAGATGACCTGACGGAGACTAATCGCCTGTTGGCGGAAAAAAAAGCGAGGATCGAGCGCCAGCAAACTGAGCTGGAACAGCAGCGTACTCAACTCCGTCAGAATGCCAAGCAAATTGAACGTGAGCAGTCAGCCAAAAAGAAGACCGTCTCGTCGATTCAGCAGCGGATACGCAGCGATAACACCTACCTCTCTGAGCTGAAGAACAATCAACAGCGACTGGAAAAAGAGATTAAAGTCGCCGCTGAGCGTGTCCTGGTGAGAATGGATGGCCTGTCACCGTACAAAGGGAGATTGCGCTGGCCAGTCAGAGGCAGGGTGCAGCACACCTTTGGCAGTGAACAAAGCTCAGAGTTACGCTGGAAAGGTATGGTGATTGGCGCTAAGGCTGGAACTGAAGTCAATGCCACACATGATGGTACGGTTGTTTTATCAAACTGGCTGCGTGGTTACGGTCTCATGGTTGTCATAGACCATGGACATGGCGACATGAGTTTCTACGGTTACAATCAGGCGCTGCTGAAACAGGTTGGCGACAAGGTAAAAACGGGAGAGCCCGTCGCATTGGTGGGCAACAGTGGAGGTCAAAAGTCTGATGGCCTTTATTTTGAGATCCGACGCAAGGGTAAACCGATTAACCCACAAAGCTGGCTGGTCAGATAAAAAATTCACTGTGAAACCCAAAAAAACCCGCCATGGCGGGTTTTTTGCAATAGGTTCGTTCAGATACAGGTTTGTTCAAAAATAGGTTCGTTCAAATAACGAAGAGGCGAACCTATCAATTATTATTGCGTCCAGTCGAGAATCACCTTGCCTGACATTCCGGAACGCATCACATCAAAGCCTTGCTGAAACTCATCGACGGAATAGTGATGGGTGATCAATGGTGTCAGGTCGAGTCCCGACTGAATCAGACTGGCCATCTTGTACCAGGTTTCAAACATCTCTCGACCATAGATACCTTTAATCACCAGCCCTTTGAAAATGACCTGGTTCCAATCAATACCCATATTGGATGGTGGAATACCCAGCAAAGCAAGTTTGCCACCATGATTCATACTCGCCAACATGGTATTGAACGCAGCAGGAACACCAGACATTTCAAGGCCAACATCAAAGCCCTCGGTCATCCCAAGATCTTCCATCACTTCTTCAAGCTTGGTACTTGCGACGTTAACCGCTCGGGTCACCCCCATTTTACGGGCTAAATCCAGTCGATATTCGTTAATATCGGTGATCACCACGTGACGTGCCCCGACATGCTTGGCGACCGCTGCAGCCATTATGCCTATCGGACCCGCACCAGTAATGAGTACATCCTCACCCACGAGGTCGAAAGACAGCGCGGTGTGTACTGCATTGCCGAATGGGTCAAAAATTGACGCCAGATCATCAGATATTTCATCAGGGATCTTAAAAGCATTAAACGCAGGGATCACCAGATATTCAGCAAATGCTCCCTCTCGGTTAACCCCCACTCCTGTGGTATTCCGACAAAGGTGCGTGCGGCCACCACGGCAATTTCGGCAATGACCGCATGTAATATGCCCTTCACCAGATACGCGGTCACCAACAGAAAATCCGCGTACTTCTTGTCCCACTGCGACCACTTCACCCACATACTCATGGCCGACAACCATAGGAACCGGAATCGTTTTCTGAGACCATTCGTCCCAATTGTAGATATGAACGTCTGTTCCACAGATCGCTGTTTTTCGGATTTTGATCAACAGGTCATTGTGACCCAGTTCGGGCGTTTCAACCTCGGTCATCCATATGCCGGGTTCCGCTTTGAGTTTCGCCAACGCTCTCATTGAGTTTTCCATCAACACGCCTACCCTATAATCGCCATTTCACGACCTACTTTAATGAAAGCATCAATGGCTTTATCAAGTTGTTCACGACTGTGAGCGGCTGACATCTGAGTACGGATTCGAGCCTGACCTTTTGGAACAACTGGGAACGAGAAGCCAACGACATAAATGCCTTCATCCATCATGCGTTCAGAAAATTCTGCCGCTACCTTCGCATCTCCCAGCATCACTGGAATGATAGCGTGATCGGCTCCGGCGAGAGTAAAGCCAGCCTCTGTCATTCGACTGCGGAAATGCTCAGCATTCGCCCACAGCGAGTCGCGCAGATCACCGCTTTCAGCGAGAAGATCGAGAACACGCAGAGACGCAGCCACGATTGCGGGAGCCAGTGAGTTGGAAAAAAGATATGGTCGAGAGCGTTGACGCAGCCAATCAATGACTTCCCGCTTACCAGAGGTATATCCGCCAGATGCACCTCCCATGGCCTTGCCCAACGTGCCTGTTATAAGGTCAACACGGCTCATGACATCGTGATACTCATGAGTACCTCGACCATTGTCTCCCATAAAACCCACAGCATGAGAGTCATCGACCATAACCAGTGCCCCAAACTCTTCAGCCAGGTCACAAATGGCTGGTAGATTCGCCACAACACCATCCATGGAAAAGACACCGTCTGTCACTATCAGGGTGTTTCGCACACCCGCCGCTTTAGCGTCGATCAGACATTGGCGAAGTTCATCTATATTGTTGTTTGCATAACGGAAGCGCTTTGCCTTACAAAGACGTACGCCATCGATAATAGAAGCATGGTTTAGCGCATCTGAAATGATTGCATCTTCTGCTCCCAGAATGGTCTCAAAAAGACCAGCATTGGCATCAAAACAGGAACTGTAAAGAATGGTATCTTCCATACCAAGAAAGGCCGACAGTTTTTGCTCCAGCACCTTGTGCGCATCCTGAGTGCCGCAAATAAAGCGGACTGATGCCATACCAAAACCCTGCTCATCCATACCTTTTTGCGCTGCTTCAATTAACGCTGGGTGATTAGCAAGGCCAAGATAGTTGTTGGCACAAAAGTTCAAAACCTCTTTACCTGAACTGACAGAGATATTGGCTTGCTGTGCGGAGGTGATCTCCCGCTCGTGTTTGTAAAGGCCTTCAGCTTTGACTTCTTCAATTTGCTGACGAATTTGCTGGTAAAAAGCAGCGGTCATGTCCTACTCCCTCGCCCCCGCGGGCGCTGAAAAGAATACTAATCCGTCTGATACCACAGACGGAATGATAGGAATCTTTTGATAAAAGTGACTACGACAAGCAGACATATCTGGTTTTTATCTATGTCTGCAGATTGTCGTAGTATTCCGGGGCTAGATAGTAGTTTTCTGTTCTTATCTGAGTCCAGATAAGAAGTGGATCTTATTGCAGTGGATCACGCTTCATTGTTGATCCATTTGCGCCTTGTAATGTTCAATCAAATCCAAGACGACCTGCTTACCCAATGGCGTGGTCATTGGTGAAACGATACCCAGTATTTTTATCACACCTAAATAGATGACTGCCTTGGTAATATGGGTAGCGGGTGCATGAACGCTCTGGTAGAAAATCCAACTCGATGCAACCAGTTTGAGAGTGTCGCCAAGCTCCTCAATATCGTTGTCATCAAGCAACAAGAAACCCGTATCTCTGAACTCCTGCATCATTCTCACCAAGTCACCCTGCAACGTTTTTTGTGCTACGAGGTACTTCTCCTGCAGAACTGCATCGCGGCGAAGTATGTCAGGCAGATTGGCGTAAAAAAAGCGGTAGCGCCACATAAGCTGAAACGCTGCATCAAGATAGCTTAATAGCTTATTTTGATCAGCGCCGACACCGGGCTCTGGCAAAAAGGCCGTCGCCAGATCGATAGCGTATTGATCAAAAATACAGTGTATAATCTCTTCCTTATTACGGAAGTGGTAGTAGAGGTTGCCGGGGCTTATTCCCAAATCTGCAGCAATGTGGTTAGTGGTGACGTTGGGTTCACCTTGCTCGTTGAATAATGCCAGTGCTGAATGAATGATACGTTCACGGGTCTTCATGGTATTGGTGTAGTCCTCTCTCCCTGACCGGATTCGGAATAGTAACACAGTAATAACACTCTGCGTGGGCGAGTGTTCTCATTGTCTGATAATAGGTGAAAGTATGATTATAGTAACTGGTGGCGCTGGCATGATTGGCAGTAATCTGGTTAAAGCACTCAACGAACAAGGCCACAACGACATTTTGGTTGTCGACAATTTGAAAGACGGAACCAAGTTTGTGAACCTAGTTGATCTTGATATCACCGATTATATGGATAAAGAGGACTTCATTGCGCAAATCATGGCTGGCGATGATTTCGGTCCTGTCGAAGCCATCTTCCACCAAGGTGCCTGCTCTGCAACTACCGAGTGGGACGGCAAATATATGATGCTCAATAATTATGAGTATTCTAAAGAGTTGCTGCACTACTGCCTTGAACGTGAGATTCCATTCCTATACGCCTCATCAGCTGCTACTTATGGCGGTCGCGACCGAGATTTTATCGAAGAACGTGAGTATGAAGGCGCGCTGAACGTATACGGATACTCGAAACAGCAATTTGACAACTATGTCCGTCGCTTGTGGCAGGACGCAGATGCACATGGTGAAACCTTGTCTCAAATCACAGGTTTCCGCTACTTCAATGTATACGGCCCGCGTGAACAACACAAAGGCAGCATGGCGTCAGTCGCGTTCCACTTGCACACCCAGATTAGCGAAGGGAAAAGCGCAAAGCTGTTTGAGGGTAGCGATAGCTTCAAACGCGATTTTGTTTATGTCGGTGACGTGTGCAAGATGAATATCTGGTTCTGGCAGAATAATCAGTCTGGTATTTTCAACTGCGGCACAGGTCGGGCGGAACCGTTTCAGGCTGTTGCAGACGCGGTATTGAAACACCATGGTAAAGGTAGTGTTGAAGTCATCCCCTTCCCAGAACACCTAAAAGGCCGTTATCAGACGTTTACCGAGGCAGATCTGACCAAGGTCCGCGCAGCTGGTTACAATGAAACATTCAAAACCGTTGCCGAAGGCGTTGCTGAATATATGGCGGTGCTTAATAAGTGATGCATAACTGGCGCGGGCTGCCAACTCAGCCCGCGCCTTTCATATTGGGCGACGCACTGATCAGACATTATGAGTAAAACAACACCCTCTGCCTACTCCCCTCAATTTGAGTGGGCTTTTTTACACCCTAAATATTGGGGAAGCTGGCTAGGTATCGCGCTGGCTGCAATTATGGCGTTCATTCCTTTTAGGGCACGTGATACCTTCGCAGCTTTTCTGGCAAAAAGATTGGTCAAACTCAATAACAGTGCGAAAAAACGGGCTGTCATTAACCTCAAGCACTGTTTTCCAGAAAAAAGCGACGAAGAAAGATTTCGAATTCTAGAACAAAGCTATGTTTACGCAGGTTGCATTTTGTTTGGTTTCGCCACGATTCTGGTGCGAAGCAAGGCTTATCTGGCCCAACGGACAGTCTTCAAAAACGATCATATCCTGACTGACCTGGTTGAAAAGGGCGAGAAAATCATTTTGCTTGTCCCTCATACCTGGTCTATCGATTATCCAGCGGTGCAGTTGGCATCCCGTGGTCTACCGATAGTAGGGCTGGTAAAAAGGCAGTCTAATCCGCTCAATGATTGGTTGATGAACGCCCAGCGACTGAAATACGGTGGCTGTATTCACGAGAGGTCGACAGGAATAAAACCCTTTCTAAAGTCGATCCGCGAGGGCTTTTTAGGTTACTATTTGCCCGATCAGGATCATGGGCCGGACAACAGTGTTTTCGTGCCTTTTTTGGGCGCCGAAAAAGCAACCCTGGCCGGGCTGGGGAAATTATCCAGACTGGGCAAAGCGAAAGTCGTCCCCCTGATGTCAGCCTACAACCGCGAAACAGGTAACTTTGAGGTGATCGTCAAACCACCACTGGAGAACTTTCCAACGGGTGATGACAAACAAGACGCAAAGATTATGAATGCGTGCCTAGAGGACTTCATTAAGTCTGATCCTGCACAATATATGTGGATTATCAACTTGTTACGAACCCGACCTGATGGCAGTGAGCTTTACTAGCAGGAAAAATACAATGAACATTCTCATGGCCTTGTCCCAACGTGAAGTTACAGGGGCTGAAGTATATGCCACCACAGTCGGCGATATTCTGACTGAGAGAGGCCACCAGGTCTTTTATGTTTCAGACACCCTTACCAAGCCACATCAGGGCGAATTCTTCACACTCCGTTTTAATAAACGCAGTATCTTTCGACGTTTCTGGCATGTTGGTTACCTGATTTATCTCATAAAAAAGCATAATATCCAGTTGGTACATGCTCATTCCCGGGCGTCGAGCTGGAGTTGTCATGTTGCCTGTAAAATAACTGGCACACCTATGGTGACAACAGTACATGGCAAGCAACCCGTCCATGCGTCCCGTAAAAAATTCCATGCTATGGGTAATCGGGCAATGCCTGTGTGTGAGGCAATTTATCATCAACTCATTGATGATCTTGGTGTACCCGCTGACACCATGACGATCAGCCGAAATGGCATCAATACGGCGCGCTACCAATGGTGTGATGCGCCAAATAACGATAAAAAAGTCATTGCAATCATTGGCCGACTGAGCGGCCCCAAAGGCGATCTGTGTTTTAAACTGCTGGATGAATGTATCGACCTCGACAGATACGACGTCAAGATTGTTACGGGCACTGAGCCCACAAAAAGGTTTGAACGATTCAGGGGCAACGTCGATTTTGTTGGCTACGTAGAAGATGTGCCGGCAATGATGGCCAAGGCAGACTTGGTCATAGGGGCTGGACGCGTCGCTATGGAGTCACTGCTCTGTGGTCGGCCAACATTTGCTATTGGAGAGGCCATTTCTATTGGTCCTGTGAACCTTGATAACATCGACCATGCAATGGCCACCAACTTTGGCGATATTGGCCCTGTTGACCTGGATATCGATTTTTCACTTATCCCGGCGCAGATTGAGGAAGCTTTATCAACACCCCACTGCCCGGTCGAGGTCAACGAGAAAATTAAAGAGAGTTACGATCTGCAGAATATTGTTACTCAGGTCGAGGATATCTATCAGTCGGTATATGTCCGTACCTTGCGCAAAGACATTCCCGTGCTGATGTACCACAGGTTCTCTGAAAGCACCGAAACCCAGGGCCGCATGGCTCCGTACATTGACATTGATATGTTCGAAAAGCATCTCAAACTTATCAAGAAGTTGGGTTATGAAACGCTGACATTCGAGGACATCAGGGGTAAGGGATTTATTTCCCGTCTTGAGGCTGACAAGCGCTATTGCATGATCACTGTCGACGATGGCTTCAAAGATAACTACACCCTAATGCTTCCGCTGCTGAAAAAATATGATTTGAAAGCTGTGGTCTATGCGGTAAGCGATACTGACCATAATCAGTGGGATGTCGAACACCCCGAAACTCCAGAAAAACGCTTTGAGCTGATGACACAAAGTGAACTCAAAGCATTAGCCGATTCTGGGCACGTTGAGATTGGTGGTCATACCCTTACCCATCCTCACCTGAGCTCCCTTACGCGGGAACAACAACAAAGAGAAATAGCTGAAAATAAAGCCAAACTCGAGCGCCTTTTAGGTAAAGATTTACTCTCTTTTGCCTATCCTTATGGCGACTGGAATCAGGACAGTGTAGAGCTGGTAAAAGGGTGTGGATATGAATTTGCTGTAGCAACAAACAGCGGGCCTTTGGCAGTTCATGAAGACCCGTACCTGATTCGGCGCATCGGTATTTATCCGGGTACGGATGTATTTGGCTTATTCAGAAAACTGACTGGCGGCTACCTGTTTCGAAAAGTCAAAGAGAAGCCAAGTCATGTCTGAATTCCTCAAAGCAATATCATTTAAATTGCGCAATAGAGTTCGTATTGATTCCGGTAATACGGTGATATTCGGTCACAAAAACCGTATCCGTTACTGCCGGGTCGACATACATGGCAATAATAATCGCGTCATATTTTTGGACGGCGCAAACCTTAAGGGCGTCCATATTGAAGTGATTGGCAATGACTGCACACTCACCATTGGAAAAAACTGTGTCATTGGTGAGGGCTGTTATTTTTCTTGTCGTGAGAAAGGAACATCTCTCACAATAGGTGATAACTGTATGTTTTCACGCAACGTTAAGCTGATGACCAGTGACGGGCATGACATCTATCAGAACGGGAAACGTATAAACGAAGCAGCAGATATCACCATAGGCAACAAGGTTTGGCTGGCGGACAATACCACAGTACTTAAAGGCTGTAAGGTTGCTCCGGCAGCGTCGTCGGCATCAATTCCACCGTAACAAAGGATATACCGGAGCATTCTATCGCTGTTGGTATGCCTGCAAAGCAGGTAAAATCAGGGATCAGTTGGAATGAAAAGCTAACTTTCTAACGTAATTAATGGCCAGTAATCCTGTAAACATGAAGATATTAGTTATCGGCCCGTCCTGGGTCGGCGATATGGTAATGTCGCAAAGCCTCTACAAGACATTACATACATTACACCCGGGCTGTCAGATTGATGTTCTGGCACCCGCATGGTGCAAGCCTGTTCTTGAGCGTATGCCAGAAGTTCGTGAAGCGCTCGAAATGCCATTTGGACATGGTGAATTTAACTTCTCAGGTAGATGGAAACTTGGCAAGAGCTATAAGTCAAAGGAATACACCCATGCCTTTGTGCTGCCAAGGTCAGCAAAGTCTGCGTTTATCCCTTTCTTTGCCGGTGTGCCAAACCGCATTGGATGGAAAGGTGAGATGCGATATGGCCTGCTGAATGATATCAGGGCTGACAGAACAGTATTCCAGTATATGGTTGAACGTTATGTCGGACTCGCCTACTCCAACGACAGCATGTTAGAGAAAACCTCGATTGAAACTGTCGACTTTCCCTCTCTCACTGTCGATGAGAACAATCAGGCATCTTGTCTTGAACGCTTTGGCGTTGATAGTCAGCAAGCAATGATTGGTATTTGCCCCGGTGCTGAATTTGGTCCGGCCAAACGATGGCCTGAGAAGCATTATGCAAATGTTGCTGAAAAACTGATTCTCGAGGGGAACCAGATCCTACTGTTTGGCGGACCAAAAGATCGGGAAGTGACGCAGTCAATTAAGGAGGCGCTGCCAGTCGCGCTTCAGGACAAATGTTTTAACCTCGCGGGAGAAACAAGTCTGGTTGATGCTATCGACTTGTTGGCTGCCTGCCATACTGTTTTTTCCAATGACTCTGGATTAATGCACGTTGCAGCGGCTGTTGGGACCAACATAGTCGCCATCTATGGTTCAAGTTCGCCAAAGTATACGCCACCTCTGTCTGGAAGAGTGCGAATGGTTAATACCGATATCGGTTGCCGTCCATGCTTCAAACGCGAGTGCCCTTTCGGACATCTGAAATGTTTGAAAGACCTGCCTCCGTCTCAGGTGATGGAAGCATATGGTGAACTTTCAAGTGTTAATTAGGTACAAATAACATCTATCAAAAGATAATGTTAAATCATCACTTTGTACCCTGACGAAGACTTTCATATCACGGAAACCCGGTCAGACTCGAAGAATACCTATATATTATTGGTACTTACATACGTTACATCTATCTCGTTTTACCTAATATAATATCGAGATGAGAACGGAATAAATCCTTTGCGGTAAACTGAGTAA
Organism: Veronia pacifica; assembly: GCF_001707825.1. Classification (GTDB taxonomy): domain Bacteria; phylum Pseudomonadota; class Gammaproteobacteria; order Enterobacterales; family Vibrionaceae; genus Veronia; species Veronia pacifica. The sequence goes on from NZ_LYBM01000023.1 coordinate 70,858, forward strand.
GTATCATTTTGGCGAACTTTTCGTTGAAAAGTCGTGAAGGAAAAATCGACATCTTTGAGAAATAGATCAAAGTCTGAATGACAATCTCTCATAATGCGTTAATGTAAAAATCGGGCTGATTCGGTAACAAAATTCTTAGTAAGTGCTTTTTTTTTAAGGAAATAGATATACTTTCGTATCACCCAATGAATCATAGGTAGTTACTCAAGGGTATGATGCCTAGACATGGAGAGCCGCATGCAAGACAAACCTGTAATTTCGATTGTCTGTCCTTGCTTCAATGAACAGGAAGTTTTAGCAACCTTCGAGACAAGAGTATCGGAAATACTGGTCACAACGGGATACAGCTATGAAATGCTATTTATCAATGATGGCAGCACAGATAATACCCAAACTGTTCTTGAGACTATCAAAAAAGATAACCCTCATGTCCGTATTCTGAACCTGTCACGTAATTTCGGTAAAGAAGCGGCGATGACGGCTGGTCTTGATCATGCACGAGGCGAAGTGATCATCCCTATCGATGCTGATCTGCAGGATCCCCCTGAGCTTATCCATGATTTTCTTCTAGAGTGGAAAAACGGCTTTGACGTGGTCGTGGCGAGACGGAAAGACAGAAGCAGTGATTCTTGGGCCAAAAAAATTACCGCCAGCCTGTTTTACAAATTCCACAATCAAATCGCTCAGGTTGAAATCCCAGACAATGTTGGAGATTTCCGCCTAATGACGCGTAAAGTGGTCACAGCCATCCAGCTATTACCTGAAAATCAGCGTTTTATGAAAGGTATTTTCTCCTGGGTAGGCTTTAACACCAAAGTGGTCGACTATACACGGGCTGCGAGGGTCGCCGGAGAGACCAGTTTCAATGGCTGGCGTCTGTGGAACTTTGCACTTGACGGTATTACCAGTTTCAGCACTGCCCCACTGAGAGTTTGGCTGTATCTTGGAATATTCATTTCATCGATATCTTTCGTCTATGGCAGCATCATTATTCTGAAAACCATTTTCATGGGCCATGATGTTCCGGGCTATCCATCGCTATTAACTGTGGTCCTCTTTTTGGGCGGTATTCAGCTTATTGGCCTCGGGGTCATGGGAGAATATATCGGTAGACTCTACATAGAGTCCAAACGTCGCCCTGTCTATATTATTGAGAAAGACACCAGTGATGAATAACCTGCTTAATCGCCTACTGTCAGTCCGTCTGTTGCGTTATGTACTGACGGGAGGGCTGGCAACTCTTACTCATATCGTTGTAGCTTTTGGTGCATTGAAATTTCTCACTCACTCTGTCTTCATTGCCAACGTGATGGGATTTTGCTGTGCGTTTTTATTGTCGTATCTGATGCAGTCCTTGTTTGTTTTTCAACAAAATCTGACCTTAAAAAATGCCAGGCGCTTTTTTGCTGTCCAGTTTTCGGCTCTGATGATTGCACAACTGATCAGTGAAATATTTCAGGACACCAACAGTTACCTCAGAGTATTAATGGTGGTCATCATGCTGCCAGCAATTACCTATCTGATTCACAAATTCTGGACTTACCGGCACGGCGCAGAAGCCGGGTAACACAGCCCTCATCTCCACATTAGGACTTAACTGTCATGAACAGTGAACATTTTTTTTACCGCCACTTCCGGCTTGTCTATTTTTCAGGCCTGTTGCTTGGCTTGCTTCTCGCTGTACTTTACGCCAGTAACCAAATACTCACTGGCGACCAAACGCAGATGCTGGACAAAGGCTATCTTGGCGCCTATCAGGGTGTCTGGCAGGTATTTGGCAATGCCGCCAGCGCGGTCGGAAATGTTCCCGGCTCTCTGTCTGCGTTAATCATCGGGGGCCCACTTGTTATCTGGGACAGCCCTTGGGCACCTGTTGCTCTATTGCTGGCACTGCGCCTCGCTTCATTCTTCCTTTTTGACTCAATAATTAAAGCCGTGTTCTCGCAGCCCGTCAGAATCGCCTTTATGGTCCTTTACTGGCTCAATCCCTGGCTGCTCTATGATAGTTTGCTCTACAACCCTTCTTACCTGTGTTTTTTCACTGCCTTGCACTTCTGGTCAGCATTTAAAATGCGCCATCAGGCCTCTTTTACTTACAGTGCGCTGCATGTTCTTGCCATCGGCGGTGCGATGCAACTCCACTATTCATGGCCAGTGCTGGCAGTCATGTCTGCCTATCTGTTCTATCGAAGGATGATCGTCATATCATGGTCAGGGGTGTTTGCTGGGGTCGCCGCTCTTATCGCATCACTGATCCCTTATGCGCTTGAATATGCGAAGAACGATACCATCAGCCGCGAAAGTGACCGATATATCGGCTACGGTCTGGTGCACGTTTACCCGGTCTTGAAAGCTATCCTTTATTGGCTCCGGTACAGTTCTACGTTATTTTCAAACCGTATTATCACTGAAGCCAGCTTCGATTGGGTCACAACAGTCAGTTGGCTACAAATGGTGGTGAAATACTGCTGGCAGGCAATATTATTTGTGTTTGGTGCCGTCACTCTAGTGGTATCAGCCAGGCTTAACTGGCATTACTGGAAGGAGATTAAACCGACAGTACTGCGGGGACATGATATTGATGACGATGTCCACTGGTTATTGCTTTTCGCAGCTGCCACTGTGTTTGGGATTGTCATCAGCGCTATGTTGTCTCCTATTACCTTTTCATACTGGCACCTGATCCTGACCTATCCCCTTGCCCTTATTCCTTTGCTGGCAAAGGCCGATATCTGGCAAAAGGAGCGGACGAGAAGGTTCACCCGAACGCTCACATTTATTGCCGGATTCTTTCTGGTCGTCAACCTCGTTGCTGCTAACGACAGCGACAAGTACTCCTACAAAGTGGACTACGTTAATCAGGTTGAAAGCCGACTCAGTGAATTAGGCTATACCTCGCCATAAACCCATCGCAAAGGGTCCGGTTATGGGCCCTTTGTAGTACCATACGCTCAGTTTTTAGCTCAAAGGCAATATTGTGCGATTTATCTATACCTTACTGCTGGCGCTGGCAGCACCTTTTTTACTGTTCGGTTTATACAAAAAAAAACCGGGTAAACCGGATATCGGTCGCCGTTGGCGTGAGCATTTTGGCTTCGTCCCATCACTGGATGTGACTTCCCCGCTCTGGTTTCATGCAGTATCCGTTGGCGAGGTCATTGCCGCAAAGCCCGTATTGCTGGCCTTACGGGCTGAAAGACCAGATATTCCCATCGTAGTCACAACAACAACAACAACAGGCGCAGAACTGGCAGAAAAGTTAGGAAGCGGAATATCGCACAGATACATGCCAATTGATTTTGGTTTCGCGGTCAGGCGCTTTATCAATATCATTAAGCCTAGGGCCATGGTGATAATGGAAACTGAATTGTGGCCAAATACCTTAAGTGAGGTAAAAAAGGCGGGTGTTCCAGTCACAGTGATCAATGCAAGGCTCTCGGAGCGTTCAAAAGTTCGCTATCAGAAAATCAAACCTATCTTTCGCCTTCTTAGCAGCAATATAGATCATATTGCCTGTCAGTTTGACGAAGATGCCGACCGTTTCTCTCAGCTCGAATTGAGAAATGACCAACTGTCAGTGACTGGCTCAGTGAAATTTGATCTGCCGGAGTTTGACCATCGCTCTCCAACAGCAAACGAACTTAAGGCCATGATCACTCATCGACCCACGTGGATAGCGGCGAGTACTCATCCCGGGGAGGATGGCATCCTGCTTGAGGCGCATAAGCAGATACTGCAACACCAGCCAGATGCGTTGATGATACTGGTCCCACGTCACCCAGAACGCTTTTCAGATGTCGCAGAACAGGTAAGAGAAAAAGCACTCACTGTCGTATGCCGTAGCAAAAAAGAACCTATTACCGCAGCCACTCAGGTTTACCTTGGCGATACCATGGGCGAAATGATGACACTGTTTTCCGTCTCTGATATCGCTTTTATGGCCGGTAGCCTGATTGGCGACAAAGTCGGCGGGCACAACCTGTTAGAACCAGCCTCGCTGGCGAAGCCCCTGCTCACTGGACCAAGCTTCTATAACTTTCAGGTTATCGGTGACCAGTTAATAGAGTCGGGAGCCTGTCAGGTTACGCCAGTCGATGCGGAACATATTGCCCGCTCACTCATCGCGCTGTTCAATGACAGTGACGACCGACAGCACAGAGGGCAACAAGCTCTGGCTATCGTCAATCGCAATCGTGGCGCTGTCGCCAACACACTCAAGGTACTGAAACCTTATCTATAAACAGTCTAATCAGGTGCGATACCCAGAGAGCAGAGACTGCCAATCTTCTTCCTGCCAGTGGATAGAAAAGCGGCCCTGCTCTTTGATAAAAGAGCGCTTGAGCCGGGAAAGGTTATCCTGTTTCCAGCTCTCTCCCTTTTTGACACCGCATTTATCAAAATCAATCAGCCAGAGCTTATCGTCTGCACCCAGTAAAATATTGTGGATGTTCAGGTCGGTGTGACAAACGCCGACATCATGTAGCTGGCGGACAAGGCGGCCTATTTGCACATAGACCTCATGATCCAGCGACGATTTCTCCAACACCGCCACCAAATCTCTGGCGTCCGGCACTTTCTCGACGACCAAATCCGCCCGGTACATCAAGCCGCTTCTCTCTGCTTTCGCCGCAACAGGGCGAGGCACGGGCAAGCCTTTCTCAGCCAAAGACGCCAGCAGGGAATACTCCCGATAAGCCCGCGTGTTTTGCCAGCCAGTAAACAGATATGAGTCTTTTACCAGTCGACCAAAAAGACCACCGCGTATATAGTGACGCAAGGCAACAGCCACTTGATCCAGTTGGATAAACCAGGTGGTACCTCTTCCCTGCGCTGAACCAATAATGGCACCTTGGTCGCGCCAATAGTCAATATCAAAGCAGCGTTCAGGTTGGCTACTCGCCAGTTGCGGGTTATACCAGAGACGGCCTTTGCCGCCTTGCAGTTGCACAATATTTGCAGAATGGCTTGCTGATGACTGCACCGTGATTCACTCGTCCAAATGGGTTAATCGATTTACATTGTCTTGCATTTTACATTGCAGAGACGTCACTGCATAATCTGTCGCTCTTAAACCAGATAAGCAAAGTCATGGCCCTGTTTTCTTCACCTCCACAATCCATCTGCATCCTTCGCCTGTCGGCAATTGGTGATGCATGTAATGCTATTGCTGCCGTTCAGGCCATTGCCCGTCAATGGCCAGAGACCAAACTGACATGGATTGCGGGGTGTGGCGGAAGCGCGACTGCTCTCTCCGTTATTGCCCAACGTCGAAGTCATCGCTTTTGATAAAAAAGCAGGATGGCGGGGAATGCGTGACGTCTGGCGGGTATTAAATGGCCGACGTTTTGATGCTTTGCTTCACATGCAAACAGCAATCCGTGCCAGTGCGCTGTCTTTGGGTATCAAAGCCCGTTATCGGCTTGGTTTTGATGCGACCCGGGTCAGCGATTTGCAACAGTGGTTTACCAATATCAAGGTGCCCTCGCCTGACTCCCTCCATGTACTTGATGGCTTTATGGCATTTGTTGAGACACTGGGTGTGAACCCGGCTCCAGCCAACTGGACGCTGACACTGCCTGAACAAGACATGATATGGGCAAACTCAGTCATTGGAGAATCACCGACACTTATCGTGGCACCCGCTGCCAGTAAGGCTTTTAAAAACTGGACAGCGGAAGGATATGCCGCCGTGATAGAGCATGCAAGCCAACGAGGTTTTAACGTCATCCTTGCTGGCGGTCCGGGAAAAACCGAAATCGAGTTGGGCAAGGCCATCGAGCGTCTTCTCAATACTGACGTCAGCAACCTGATTGGACAAACCAGCCTGTTGCAAATGATGGCACTGGAAAAAAAGGCTGCGCTGGTCATTGCGCCAGACAGCGGGCCTGCCCACCTTGCCAATGCTGTCGGCACGCCGGTGATTGGGCTGTATGCTCACCACAACCCGGCGCGAACCGGACCCTATTTCTGGCGTGACTACGTTGTCAGCGTCTACGAGCAAGCTATCGCCGATGAAACGGGAAAAACACCTGCACAACTTGCGTGGCGGACACGGGTAAAAGACAATACCGCCATGAACCGGATACCGTCCGAGGCCGTGATCAGTACATTTGACCGATTAATTGAAGAAAAGGAACTGCAGCCATGAGCCGCGCCACCATCAGTGCCATTATCATCACCAAAAATGAAGAGCAGATCCTGCCGGAGTGTCTGGGTTCACTGGATTGGGTGGACGAGATCATCGTTGTTGATTCAGGCAGCACAGACCGCACGGTTGAGATTGCTGAGCAGGCAGGCGCTAAGGTCTATGTGAATGCAGACTGGCCGGGCTTTGGTAAACAGAAGCAGCTTGCACAAAGCTATGCCAGCAAGGACTGGATCCTCGCCATTGATGCTGATGAGGTGGTATCCCCTGAACTTAAGCAAAGTATCCTGACCATGCTGGAAAATCCGCCGCAAAACACCTTGGTTGAAGTTAATGAACTGACCTGGGTGTTTGGTCGCTTTCTGCGTCACTCAGGCTGGTACTACAGTCATGTCCGTATCTACCCTCGCGAGTACACAGGCTATGATGATGCCTTGGTGCATGAGGGTGTTATCCGCCCACAAGGTGCGAAAACGCAGGTGCTCGACGGCGACTTACTGCATTATTCGTACCGCAGCATCAACCATTATCTGGTGAAATCAGCACATTATGCCAAAGCATGGGCAGATGCCCGGGAAGCGAAAGGGAAAAAAAGTAGTCTGACGCAGGCCATAGTCCACGGCATCAGTTGCTTCCTGAAAATGTATCTACTCAAGCGTGGGTTTCTTGATGGCAAACAAGGGTTCTTAATTGCCCTGCTGTCGGCACACTCCACGTTTGTGAAATATGCCGATCTTTGGGTACGCAATAATGACAGCCGTCATAATCTGCCGGGCAGTACACCCAACAAATAAATCAGATAAATTTAGCCATAAAGGTCAGTACATCAGGCAAAATTGAGGGGACAGAAATTCGGGACATATCCGACGCGACCTCTTTATCCGCATCTGCTGGCGGCGCAAACGCAATATGCCTTCCCTCAGTATTGATGGTTTTCCAGCGTAAAGGCGTCGCACTGCGCTTATTCGGGAAGAAACCAACGGTCGGCACATTCACTGTGGCCGCAATGTGAAGCGGCCCGGTTGAACCGGCAATAAAATACGATGCGCAGGCCAGAGAACAGGTAAAATCCTGCAGGCCGCTGTTTTTGTCATACACCGTTGACGAGATACCCTGCTCCGCAAGTAGCGCTTTCAACTCCCTTGCTTTTTCCTCTTCGCCGGGACCCGCCGTCAACACCACCTCAACATCGGCTTTGGCATAAATCCCCGCCACTAAATCTCTATATTGGGTCAGTGACAGGTTGTTGGCTGAACCGCCGCTACCCGCATGCACAAACAACCAGTTACTGGCCATGCTGAGACCGAGCTGCGTCGCTAACTTTTCTCTTTGAATCTCGAGCGATAAGGGATCGAAGGTTAAATAGGGTCCTTCGGGTAATACAGGCTCCTTTCCTAGGCTGTTCAGGAAAGCGCGAATTAGGTCGATATTGTATTCAAACTCAGGTTTTTCTGAGCGGGAACGCCGCTGAACGATCCTTTGATTATATAAAAATTGCCAGATCTTGGTTGCTGGTGCCAGCCTGACAGGAATGCCTGCTTTCCAGATTAATCTCGCGTTGTAAGCATCAGAAAAAATACAGATTGCTGCGTCGAAGCCTGCCAGTTTGAGCGATGAGAGTAGCTGACTTTTCTGCTCTCGACTGCCATGCTTTCCACAATCGACAATCACCTGATCGATCCACGGACATAAACGTGCCAGATCAGCTGTATATGAAGGAACTAAAGCTGTCACCTCAGTGCCCGGCATAGATTGTTTGAGCATGGCGAATGCAGGCCAGGCCAGCATGAAATCACCAATCTTATCGTTGCGGACAACCAGTACTTTTTTCATTTCTACTCCCATGTGAACCCTGAATGCGCTGATCATACCTGAACCAGAACAAGATGCGAGAGTGACAGAAACAGAGTCGTTACTTTCAGACACTGTCTGCCCATGTCACGACAGCGCATCTAGGCTCAGAAAAGTTGCCGGAAGTCTGTTAGGATGACGCCAGAAATAGTATGAGCAGGAAAGTACTGTGAGCAAAAAACAAGTAACCCGCGTCATTTACCCCGGCACCTTCGACCCAATCACCAATGGACATCTTGATTTGGTGGAGCGCGCTGCTTCCATGTTTGATGAAGTGATCGTTGGTATCGCAGCCAGCCCGAGTAAAAAGCCACTGTTCAGCCTGAAAGAACGTGTCGAGATGGCGGAAGACGTCACCAGCCACCTAAAAAACACCAAAGTGGTTGGCTTTTCCGGTCTATTGGTCGATTTTGCCAAGCAATATGACGCGAATATTCTGGTCAGGGGGTTGCGAGCGGTTTCCGACTTCGAGTATGAGTTTCAGCTAGCCAACATGAATCGCAGGCTAATGCCGGAGCTGGAGAGTGTTTTTCTCACTCCATCGGAAGAAAACTCGTTTATTTCTTCCACTCTGGTGAAAGAAGTCGCCCTTCATGGCGGAGATACCAGTGGATTTGTTGCGCCGAGCACTCTTGCCGCACTGAAAACCAAGCTAGGCAAAGACTGAATATCTGCAGCCCAAACGGGCTGCTATGATATCAGCGGTCTATACCTGACACTTCTCACAAAAAACAGTGGCCCGCTGACCAATCTTCACGCCCTTCAAGGTCTCACTGCATACCGGGCAAGGTTTTCCGTCTTTGCCATATACCTGAAGTTCCTGTGCAAAGTAACCGGGCTTACCGTCAGTCTGAGTAAAATCTTTCAGCGTGGTTCCACCCTGCTTAATCGCCGTGTCGAGCACCGCTTTGATGGTGGCAACCAAAAGGTCTGCCTCTTTTGCGGTCAGAGAGCCTGCCGGACGCTGCGGATGGATACGCGACGTGAACAACGACTCATTGGCATAGATATTTCCCACCCCGACCACAACGGCATTGTCCATGATGAAAGACTTCACTACGGTGCGCTTGCCGTTGGCCTTCACTAAGAGGTATTCCGCATCAAAAGCATCGGTCAATGGTTCCGGCCCAAGCTTGGACAGTGCAGGATGTTCGCCACCAGCCTCTTGCCATAGCCAGGCACCAAAGCGACGTGGGTCGTTATAACGGATAAGCTTGCCGGACGCTAAATGCAAATCAACGTGGTCATGTTTTTCGGGAGGTGCCATTTTAGGTAATACCCGCAAACTGCCTGACATACCGAGATGCACAATGGCGTAGCCAACAGGTGTATGCAGCAGCAAATATTTAGCCCTGCGCTCAATAGCGGTAATAGGCTGACCTTCTATATTTTTGATCGTTTCCGGTACTGGCCAGCGCAATTTAGGTTGACGAACATCAATGCGGGTAACGGTCTGGCCTTTTGCATGCGGCGTAATGCCAAGACGGCTGACTTCAACTTCAGGTAATTCAGGCATAACTCATCGGATGTCAGAGAAAGGGAAGAGATAGTGTTGATCAACCGAGACCGCAAGCCAACGATTTTGCCAATTTTGTAGTAACCAAAATTTATCCAGCCTGTAGTAAGTGAGCTTATACGCCTGTCGTTCTGCGCCAATCACAACCTCTAAACGCTGTGGTTTTGTTAAACCGGGCTTCATTTGTTCAAGCATACCCTGATTAATTTCAGTACCGGATAAGGTCAGCCAGCGTTGAGCCAGTTCATCAGCAGAAATCGATAGCGGCTTATCAGAGTGCCAATTTCCATCCAGAAACAAGCGAAAAGCACTGAAGTTAAGTGCTTTAACATCAACGGTATCAGGCAGTAATTCAATGACACCGGGCTGAGCATTCTGCCTTTCCGATTCAGCCAGTTTAGCTCTGAAGTATTCGGGTAAAAACATTATGCCAACAAAACACACAATGCTGATGATCAGAATATTGTTCCATGTCTTGCGTGACATTCTACTCATAATAAAAACCCATAAATAACAGTATGCTTAACGCACTTTCCATTCTGAACAGTATACGGTCAACAGACAGCATTCGGTGAATTTCAGGTATAAAAAAACCCAGCCTGAGCTGGGTTTTTTTGAAAACGGCAATCAATTACTTGATTTTCGCTTCCTTGTAAACAACGTGCTTGCGAACAACTGGATCAAACTTTTTGATCTCAAATTTGCCCGGCATGTTACGCTTGTTTTTGTCGGTTGTGTAGAAGTGACCGGTGTTAGCAGTAGATACTAGACGGATCTTCTCACGTGCGCCTTTCTTAGCCATATTCTAAGTCCTCTTAAACGTTTTCACCGCGGGCACGGATGTCAGTCAGAACTGCATCAATCCCTTTTTTGTCGATGATA
>NZ_LYBM01000024.1 GCF_001707825.1 Veronia pacifica
CTGGCTTTTTTTATTTGCCTTGGATTGGCATAGGTCTGCTGGTCGGGGACTTGGCATGGTGGTTATTACTGGCAAGTGTGCTGGTATTGCTGTGGAATTTTTATCACCAGCTGAGACTGTCTGACTGGCTTTGGAAAGAACGCAGTTTAACCCCACCATCTGGCGCGGGAAACTGGGTACCCCTGTTCAGTGGTATCTACCGATTACAAAAACGGAATCGCCGTCGCCGGCAGGATTTGGTCAATTTAATCCGCCGCTTCCGAAACGGCGCGGAATCGCTTCCCGATGCCGTTGTCGTGTACGACTACGACGGCTCTATCGTTTGGTGTAACAAACTGGCTGAAGAGCTTCTTGGGCTCCGTATGCCGTCTGATGCCGGACAATACATTGGTAACCTTATTCGTACCCCCGAATTTATCAGCTACCTTGCTGATTCTGATTTTGATCATGCCCTTGAAATGCGGTCACCTGTGAATGCCAGTTCAACATTGGAATTTCGGACCATGCCGTATGCAGAGGGTGAATACCTCATGGTAGTCCGGGATGTTACCCAGCTTAAGCAGCTGGAAGGTATGCGACGCAACTTTTTCGCCAACGTTTCTCATGAACTTCGCACACCAATGACAGTATTACGTGGCTATCTTGAAATGTCAGAAGATCCAGACATGCTGGTGGGTCCGATGTGGGATAAGGCACATGGAGTCATGACAGAGCAGCTCACCAGAATGGAATCTCTGGTTGAGCAACTCCTGACATTGTCTAAAATTGAAGCCTCTGCCAAGCTTGAGCTTGATCATATTGTTGATGTGCCATCGATGCTGGATATTCTGCAGAAAGAGGCGCAGACGCTGAGTGGTGAGAGTGATCATAAACTCTGCTTTGAGATTGATAACGGGCTGAAGGTTTATGGCGATGATGATCAGTTGCGCAGTGCCATATCAAACCTTGTCTACAACGCCGTTAAGCATACACCTGAAGGTGCCGCAGTAACGGTTAAATGGTTTGACTCGCATACGGGTCCCCGTCTTGAGGTCATTGACAGTGGTGAAGGTATTGCCCCCCAGCATATCGACAGGTTAACAGAGCGCTTTTACCGGGTGGATAAAGCCCGTTCACGTGAAACCGGAGGCAGTGGTCTCGGACTGGCGATTGTTAAGCATGCACTGAGTCATCATGAATCAAATCTGGAGATCACCAGTACTGTGGGGCAGGGCAGTATGTTTTCCTTCACTCTGCCGGAGCGTTTGAGATGCTGACTCTAAGGTGGCTGCTGATCACATTGATGCTGGTGTCGTTGCCCAGTCATAGCCGAAATATTGAGTATCCCCGGGTAAAAGGGCTCTATGGAAATGTCACTATTGTTGGCTCGGATACCCTCTCAAACCTGGTGATCAACTGGGGGGTTATTTTCGAGCGCATTTATCCTAATGTGAATGTTCAAATTCAGACATCAGGTTCATCAACTGCTACTCCTGCTCTGGTCGAGTCGACCGCACAGTTTGGTACCATGAGCCGGCCGATGCGAGCCGGCGAGCGGGAAGCGTTTGAGCAACGATATGGATACCCGCCTGTTGAACTGAAGGTCGCTGTTGATGCACTGGCTATCTATGTTCATCAGGACAATCCTCTAAAAGGGCTGACACTTGAGCAGGTCGATGGATTGTTTTCTCAGACATTGCGCTGTGGCGGTAATCATCAACTCGAACGCTGGGGAGATCTGGGTATGCTGGGCAGTTGGCGTGCAAGAGGAATTCAGCGTTTTGGCCGCAACTCGGTATCCGGCACCTACGGCTTTTTTAAGAGTCGTGCCCTGTGTCAGGGCGACTTCCGTGCAGATGTGAATGAGCAGCCAGGATCAGCTTCTGTCGTGCAGTCTATTGCCTCCTCTCTGGGTGCGATAGGATATGCTGGGTTTGGTTACAAGACGGCGGGTGTCAAAGTGGTGCCTGTCGCCAGAGATACTTCAGGACCTTACATCGCGCCTTTACGAGACGAAGTGATCAGCAACCGCTATCCTTTATCGCGCTACCTCTACATCTACCTCAACAAAGTGCCGGGTAAGCCATTGCCGCCTATCGAAGCTGAGTTTATCAAGCTTCTTTTTTCTTCTATTGGACAGCAGCTTGTTAAAGATGAAGGCTTGGTTCCCTTGCCTGATGAGTTAATTCAGCAGCAGTTTGCAGAGTTGGGCCTTGAGCAGTAATAAAAAAAGCCGATGGTATCATCGGCTTTTTTGTGGGCGCTTATTCAAAAGCGTCTATTTATCGCTGTCAGTCTCTGAAATGGTCAGGCTCCAACCAGCAGCCTTCCAGTATTGTTTTTCAGTCTCAAGGTCAGCAGCGAGTAACCGATTTGACTTCAACCAGCCCTCCGGAAATGTCAGTGACCAGTCCTTTTCATGCGCTGAGAGCTCAATATCCGGCAATTCCTCATCAGTGCGCTGTACATTGAGTACACAAGCCAACCGAAGAGAACGGATAAGTGGATAAATCTGCTTCGGTTTAAACAGCACAAATTCAGGCATTTCCTGAAGCTTGAGTGATTTTCGGTGAAACCTTGTCAGGGATGCCAGAACTGTCTGTTGTTCCTGATTGAACCCGGGGAGGTTCGTGTTCTGCAAAATATAGGCAGAATGCTTGTGGAAACCTGAGTGTGAAATACTGAGGCCAACTTCGTGCAACAGCGCTGCCCAGCTCAGCAGAACACCCAGTTCAGTTTTCCTGTTACCCGGGTTGGGCTCACATTGCGCATACAGGTTTGCCGCGACCTGTTGAACCCGTGCCGCGTGCTCGAGATCGACATGGTAGCGGGAAGCCAGATCGCCTGCTGTTCTTGCCCGAATGTCAGAGTGTTGAAACCGCTCTTCCATTTCGTAAAGCAGGCCCTCGCGCAGGGCAGCATCAGAAAACACCATGCGGTCGATATTCAGCGCTCTGAAAGTACCAGACAGAATGGCAACACCTGCCGCGAAGACGGGTACTCTTTCCTCGGGTAAACCGGGAAGTTTTATCTCGTCAAGGGTTGTGAACGCCATCAGCTTTTCGATGATATGCTCAAGGCGCTTGCGGGTGATGTCGCCATCATCAAAGCCTTGAGCGATGATCACTTCTTTGATGGCCTTAATGGTGCCGGAAGAGCCAACCGCTGACTCCCATCCCTTTTTTATGTAGCTTTGAGCGATACTCTCAAGCTTGCCCTCGGCTGACAGTTCCGCTGCGGCAAAATGCTTTGCAGATAATTTGCCGTCAGGAAAAAAGCGCTTGTTGTAGGTAACGCAACCCATGTGTTTGCTGCTGAGAAGCTTTGAATCGAATTTATTTCCAATTACCAGCTCAGTACTTCCGCCGCCGATATCAACGACGAGGCGTTTACCTTCACCGGGTTGGGTATGGCTGACACCCAAATAGATTAGGCGCGCTTCCTCTTCGCCCGGAATGACTTCAATCGGATAGGGGAACACAGTTTCTGCCCGCTTTAGGAAAACATGAGCATTGGCAGCCTGCCGCAGTGTGTGTGTGGCGGCAACACGAACATTCTCTGGTTCAAACCCTTTAAGACGCTCAGAAAACATCGCCAGACACTCTACCCCGCGGGTGATAGAGGCATTGTCGAGGTTGTCATGATCATCCAGTCCGGCACCAAGCCGGACTCTCTGTTTGTGCCTGCTGATTATTTGCAGGCCTTGCCCGACAATACGGGCGACAACCATGTGAAAACTGTTTGAACCGAGATCAATAGCAGCAATTTCGCGTGGTCGTTCAGTTGTCGTTGATTTGATCATTGTTTCTCTGCTTTTCCGCCAGACGTTTTTCTTGTCGCTCTACTTGTCTAAGGTAATCGTAAATTTCGATCTGTGAACGAATTTTTTTACGATTTCCGCGTTTGACATAGTTATTTGACATATCTTTATCAATAACACGAGCTTTTGCGCGGTCAGCAAATTGTAGTTCGAGGATATCCATAATCCTGTTTTTCAGTCGCTCATCACGAATTGGTGTGGCTACTTCAATACGGTTATCGATATTGCGGGTCATCCAATCAGCTGAAGAGATATAAACATCACGCTCACCACCATTTTCGAACGCGAATACCCTTGGGTGTTCAAGGTATCTGTCAACAATACTGATAGCTTTGATATTTTGACTGACTCCTTTAACACCCGGCACCAACGAACACATGCCACGAATGATCATCCGGATCTTCACCCCTTCACTGCTGGCTTTGTAAAGCAGAGCAATCAGTCCTTTATCGACCAGATTGTTTACCTTCAGGGTGATTCCAGCTTTTCGCTTCGCTTTAGCATGTTCAATTTCACGCTCAATCAGTTTATACAAGCGAGTTCGTGAGTTGCGTGGCGAAACAATAAGGTGGCGGAATTTTGCAGGTTTGTAAGGGTTTTCAATAAAATCAAACACCTGACGAACTTCTGTGGTGATGGCTCGATCTGCCGTCAGCAATGAGAAATCAGTGTAGATTCGTGCTGTTTTTTCGTGGAAGTTACCTGTACCTATGTGGGCATACTCACGTACACCACCTTCTTCACGTCGGGTGATCAGGCAAAGCTTAGAGTGAATTTTCAGACCCGGGGCACCGAAGACCACTTTAACACCAGCATCCGTCAGAACACGGGCCCACTCAATATTGGCTTCTTCGTCAAAGCGCGCCTGAAGCTCAACGACAACGGTAACACGTTTACCATTGTTTGCAGCATCAATCATCGAGTTGATAATTCGGCTGTTTTTTGCTACGCGGTAGATATTGATCCTGATACTGCGTACTTTCGGGTCAAAAGAGGCCTGACGAACCAGCTCTGTCATATGCTGGAAGGTATGATATGGGTAGTAAAGCAAGATATCACGATTGCTGATCGCGTCGAACGCGTTGTCATTGAGCTGGAAGTCTGCTGACTCAATAGGTGAGAGCGACGGATTTTCCAGATAACGCATGCCAACGTTTGGGAAACCGATAAAATCACGGAAATTATGATATCTAGCGCCGGGTAGCAAACTGTCGTAGTCTGAGATCTTGAGCATTGTCGTCAGTTTCTTGATCATCGGCTTTGGCATATCACGCTGATAAACGAAACGCACGGGAAGCGCGGTCAGACGCTGATCAAGACTGTCAGACATATTCTCAAGCAGGCTGTGATCAACCTCATTGGTCAAGTCATATTCTGCGTCACGGGTCATTTTCATCGAATAGGCTTCGACCGTGTCATAGTCGAAGAAACCACGGAAAATCTCATCCAGACACAGTCGAATGATGTTATCCAGTAAGATAATGGTTTTTCTGCGGCGACGTCCTTTAGGCTCCGGCACTTTAATAAACCGCTCAACATCATCCGTTGGGATCTCGATCAGCGCATATTTTGGCGGCTCCCCTTCCTTTTTCAGCGTCACGGTCAGATAGGAATTGGCATCTTTGAGGAAAGACAGCACATCCATATCATCGGTCAGCATGATGGGAGTAATATGTGGAAGGAGTTCATTTCGGAAGAATTTTTTCAGCCATGTTTGCTGAAACTCGGTGAGCTGTCGCTCATTGACCAGAAAGATATGACGGCGGGCCATTTCTAGAAGGATATCGTTGTACAGGTGATCAAAGTCCTGATTTAGCTTAAGAACTTTCTCCTGCATTTTACCCAGCAGTACTTTGGCAGAGTCATCACCACCCTGTTCTTCGTTGATGATGATTCTGCGTTTTACGTCGGCAAAGCGGACTTGATAAAATTCGTCGAGATTACTTGAAAATATCCCTAAAAATCTCACTCTTTCGATAATTGGGACGGTTTTGTCTGCCGCTTCCTGCAGTACACGTTCGTTAAAAGATAACCAGCTTAATTCTTTCTCGATATAGTACTTGTCGACGCTCATTATTTACTTATTTACCTAATCACTGACTTTCGTTGTTGTCGAATTCCACCATCAAATCGTCAGACAAAGATTCCAGCTTTTCCCTAAGATCATTGAGCGACAGTGATTCTGGAATGTCCAGATGGAACTGTGCATTAAAGATCATGGTGCCGGCGTTGGCTGCGCTTTGAGCGTGGGTTTCCATTTTATTGATGTTGATACCAAACGATGCAAGCGCTTGGCTGACTTCCTTAACAATACCCGGACGGTCGTTGCCTGTGACTGACAACTGGTGATGCTGCATGACCTGAGACTCCGGACTCTTCTCTCCTTCATTGATCACGACATCAAGTCCATTGATTTCAGAGAGTGCATCTCGAAGAGGGGTAACCAGGTTGTCAGAAACCTGAATTAAGATGATGCCAGCGAACATGCCTGCGAGGTTAGAGAGGCTGCTTGCTTGCCAACTCGCTTGGTGATCATAAATGATGTTGGAGATCTGGTCTACCAAGCCTGCCCGGTCTGGACCAATAAGTGTTATAACCAGCTGTTTCATCGCTAACCTCTGACAATCTGATTCATTGAGAGAGTCATTATTGAGGCCCCTTGAATAGCTGTCTACTACTGCGCGTATAAGGAGCGCTAAACTGTGTTTTGCATCAATATCGCGAAGGGTAGAACTATTCTATTTCACTTTTATTACAAATGATGAATTCAATAAAATAACTCTGCCTGTAACATGAGTGTCATCAAAAAGTCATAATATAGTACGATTGAATCATATTCAGAGGTAACAATGGCAAGCGCCAGCGACATCACAATACAGGGCGACGTCATCAGGCAGTTGAAGGACAAAGCGACAGGACTGACTGTCACTGTCGGCGGCACAATAGTGCTTGCAGTACTTTTACTGATATTTGTCTATCTGTTCGCTGTTACTATGCCGCTGTTGAAATCTGCGTCTGTCGAGAAAAAAGACGAGTTTACCTTTGCATTGTCCGGAAACACTGTCCACATTGGTGTAGACAATCTTCAATCCTCTGTTTTTCGTTACTCGGATAATGGCAAGCTGTCAGTTTTTGACCCTAAGAATCCAAAGACCAGTGTTAAAGTGCTGTCTTTGTCTGATAACGCCTCCAGTTTCTTCGCTCTACCCGGTAAAAAAACGATTACAGCCTACGGCCAGAGCGATGGCAGTGTGGTGTTCAATACTTTATCGCTACCTGTGCCCGGCGAAAAGACAGCTCCCACAGCAGCCGTCGCTTACCCCTCTATCCAGCTCACTGATGGAAAAGCAGTCGAGGCGGTAACGTTTGGACTGAAATCCGGTGGTCTGACTCTTGCGGGGCTCGTCGACAATCAAGTCATCATTGTCAGAAACTCGGGCACTACCAATATTTTTTCTCAGGTTCTTGATGCTGATAAGTTCACGAAGATCCTCCTCACGCAGGATGGCAGCGTATTATTCACACTGGCGGGTGACCAGTTACGTCGGTTTACGGTCAGAGACTCCGGGCTAACACTGACGGACAGCATCAATCTTAAAAAGGCACTGAACTCACAGCCTGTAAATCTCTCATTGCTCTCTGGCGGCAGCTCGCTACTGGTTCAAACTGCAGATGGTCAAATCAGCCAATGGTTTGAAGTACTGGAGGACGGTAAACGACGCCTTACCCTGATTCGAAAGAGCGAGAATAGCAAACCTCTGACAGCGTTATCTTCAGAGGCGCACCATAAAGCTGTGGTTGGACTCGATACTTCTGGCACGCTTTCTATTTGGCATACCGTGAGTGAGGTGTTATCTCGTTTCTCTTTTCCAGAACTCAAAGGTGTCACACATATTGGCCTATCGACATCTTCACGTGTGTTGGTTTCGGAACAAAACGGCCAATGGCAGTTATATAAGATTGATGATCCACATCCTGATGTTAGCATCCACTCACTCTGGAATAAGGTATGGTACGAGAATTACCCTGCACCCGCTTTCGTTTGGCAGTCGACGTCTGCTGACGATAATGTAGAAGCCAAGCTAAGCATTTTTCCGTTACTTTTCGGTACGATTAAGGTCGCTTTCTTTTCTCTGTTGTTGGCAATTCCCCTCGCTGTCGGGGGGGCGATTTACTCTGCTTATCTTATGCCGACCCGAGTGCGCAATGTTATCAAACCGACCATAGAGCTTATGGAGGCCTTACCCACTGTCATATTGGGTTTTCTCGCAGGTCTTTGGTTAGCGCCCATCGTTGAACAAAATGTTTTATCTGTCCTGCTTTTGGTTATTGGATTGCCATTAACATTTGTTTTGGCGGGCTTTGTATGGGGAAAGCTGCCGCAGGTATGGAGTCAAAAGTGGGCTCTTCATCAGCATTTATACCTGCTACTCATCCTGATTGCGGTGTCTGGAACATTGTTGTTCTACCTAGGACAGTGGCTTGAATGGGTGTGGATGGCAGGAGATGCCAAGATATTTCTCAGCAATCACTTCGGTATTCACCTAACGCAGAGAAACACTCTTGTCGTTGCAATTGCGATGGCATTTGCTGTCGTGCCGACGATTTTTACCATTGCAGAGGACGCAATTTACTCTGTCCCCAGACATCTGACTAATGGTTCGTTAGCGCTAGGTGCCACTCACTGGCAAACCCTCAGAAATGTTGTACTTCTGGCAGCCAGCCCGGGTATCTTTGCCGCTGCGATGATGGGGTTTGGTCGAGCAGTCGGCGAGACGATGATTGTGTTGATGGCGACAGGAAACACGCCACTGGTGGATTGGAATATTCTGGAGGGGTTACGAACATTGTCAGCGAATATTGCGATTGAAATGCCAGAGTCAGAGGTGGGTAGCTCTCACTTTAGGGTACTTTTTCTCACGGCACTGGCTCTATTTGCATTCACATTTTTTTTCAACACGATAGCAGAACTGGTTCGTCAGAAGATGCGCGACAAATACAGTGCACTCTAAGATGGTAAAAAAGTCATGAGTAATAGCCGGAAGATAACATCACCCACTTGGATTTGGTTGAGTGGTGGCATGATCAGTCTGTGTATTTTCGCTTTACTCGGCGTTACCTTGCTGATTGGCTGGCAAGGGTTGCAGTATTTCTGGCCCGCGAGTGTTTATAAGTTTGATGTTCGAAATAATCAGGGTGAAGTTGATACTTTTTACGGGCAAATTTATCAGCAGTCATCCGTTCCCACCCGACAGCTCATCGAGTCAGGTATTGACGTTGTTGCGCCTGACGAAGCCTCGCAGAAACGCTATCTGATCAGGATTGGTGATCGAGGGAACGAGGCCCACGATTTTATTTCCGTTCTTGAACAGGATCTGGTGCGGATGACAGCGTCAAAAGATTTGGCGGTGATTGAGCGTGTCCGTGGCAGTGTGCTTTACGGAAAGCCAGTAAGCTTCATTAATGATGGTCAACTGCATAGCCGGGTCTTTGACAATGAGGAACTGAGAGTATTATTGGAACTGACTCGCCGACAGGTTGATAAGATCCTAGATATTGAGAAGCGACAGATTGGTCGTATCAACTATTTGCTTGAGAAGGTTAGGCTAGAGGAAAGGTCCTTTGAACAGCAGGGTGAGACGATTCCTGAAACATTGAAGCAGGAAAAGGAAGAGTTAAACCAGCAGTATAAAACGCTGGAATCAGAATTAATCAAGGCCAGAGGTCTATTGGCCGCCGATGATCTGAATGTTAAAAATCGCCATGGTGAAATGGTCGCGGTGCCTGTATCTCTGATCATGGATGTTTGGTATCCAAATGCGATGTCGACGACCGATAAAGTGGTGCATTGGCTTGCTAAAGTGAAGCAATTTATTGTTGGTGAGCCAAGAGATGCGAATTCAGAGGGCGGCGTCTTTCCCGCTATTTTCGGTACTGTTCTCATGGTATTGCTGATGTCTGTGTTGGTGATGCCACTCGGCGTGATGGCTGCCGTCTACCTTCATGAGTACGCGGAGAAAAACTGGCTGACGACCACCATTAGGATTGCGATCACTAATCTGGCAGGTGTTCCCTCGATTGTTTATGGTGTATTTGGCCTCGGCTTTTTTGTTTATTTTGTCGGTGATGGAATTGATCAGCTGTTTTATTCTGAATCTTTACCCGCTCCGACATTTGGAACACCAGGCATTCTTTGGTCGTCGCTGACACTTGCATTATTGACTCTGCCTGTTGTTATTGTCTCAACCGAAGAGGGACTAGCCCGAATCCCGCAAACAGTAAGACATGGCTCACTGGCTCTTGGCGCGACAAAGTCAGAGACCCTTTTCAGGATAGTGTTACCGATGGCGACACCTGCCATGATGACGGGGTTAATTTTGGCCATTGCACGTGCAGCAGGTGAGGTTGCGCCTCTCATGCTGGTGGGGGTCGTAAAAAGTGCCCCTAACCTACCTCTTGATGCAAATTTTCCTTATCTCCACCTTGAGAGAAAGTTCATGCATCTTGGTTACCATATTTATGACGCAGGCTTCCAAAGCCCCAATACTGAGGCAGCGAGGCCGATGGTTTATGCGACGTCTTTTTTACTTCTCACCGTTGTGGTTGGTCTCAATCTTTTAGCGGTGGCGGTTCGCAACCAGCTGAGAGAAAAGTACATGGCACTGGAACAGGATATATAGCAGGACAGTAACGAGATGATTTCATTTGATGCCAGTGCAGGCTTCCCTAAACCCATTAACCTCTCTTCCTTGTCTGACGAAGACACGGCGCTGGAGATTGACAAGCTGAGCCTGTTTTATGACGACACTCGTGCATTGTCTGAGATCAGCATGCGTGTTCCAAAATGCAAAGTGACCGCATTTATCGGGCCGTCAGGCTGTGGTAAGTCAACATTGTTGCGATGTATTAACCGGATGAATGACCTTGTTGACGGCTGTCGGGTAGAGGGTGAGGTATTACTCAACGGAAAAAACATTTATGACAATGATGTAAATGTCCCCAGCTTACGACGGCAGGTGGGAATGGTGTTCCAAAGACCTAACCCATTTCCCAAGTCTATCTATGAAAACGTCATATATGGCCTTCGTCTACAGGGCATCAAAGATCCCCGAGTGTTGGATGATGCCGCAGAACGTTCATTGCAGGCGGCGGCGCTTTGGGATGAGGTCAAAGACAGGCTTAATGATAACGCTTTTGGTTTGTCGGGAGGTCAGCAACAACGGTTGGTCATCGCCAGAGCGATTGCCATCGAGCCGAAGGTTTTATTACTTGATGAGCCAACATCCGCGCTCGATCCGATTTCGACTTTGACCATTGAAGAGCTTATCAATGAGCTCAAGCACAAATATACTGTTGTTATTGTTACCCATAATATGCAGCAGGCAGCAAGAGTCTCCGACCAAACAGCCTTTATTAACCTTGGCCGTCTGGTGGAATACGCTGACACCGATACTCTTTTTACAACACCTAAATTTAAACATACGGAAGATTACATTACGGGACGATATGGATAGAGGTAGACAACCCATGAGCAACAATAACATCAGTCGCCACATTTCTGGCCAGTTCAATATTGAGCTGGAGGCGATAAGAACTCATGTACTTGCGATGGGGGGACTGGTTGAACGACAGCTTACAGATGCCCTGCATGCTATCCACTATCAGGACCTTGATTTGGCAAAGCAGGTGATCAAAGAAGATCACAAAGTGAATTCAATGGAGGTATCTATTGATGAAGCCTGCACTCGAATCATTGCCAAACGACAGCCAACTGCTGGCGATCTCCGGCTTGTTATGGCCATCATCAAAACCATTACCGATCTCGAACGTATCGGAGATGTGGCTGACAGTATTGCACGTACTACGCTGGAAAACTTTACTAACCAACAACAACCTTTTCTGGTCTCGCTGGAAGCGTTGGGACGCAAAGCAGCCAGAATGCTACATGATGTGCTTGATGCTTTTGCGCGGATGGATGTGGAAGCTGCGATGAAGGTTTATCGATCCGACGATGACTTGGACAGAGAATATGAAGCTATTGTCCGACAACTGATGACATACATGATGGAAGATCCGCGATCAATTCCTAATGTCATGAAAGTTATGTGGGCCGCACGTGCGATCGAGCGCGTGGGGGATCGATGTCAGAATATTTGTGAGTACATCATTTACTTCGTTAAAGGTAAGGATGTTCGCCATACCAATCGCGAAGAAATGGAAAAGCTTTTAAAGTAAACGCTGCTGCCGTTGTATCTTACGTTCAGACATAAAAAAGGTCCCAGAAGGGACCTTTCGCATTTTTCAAAGCTGTTATATCGAAATTACAGCTCTTCAGCGTGCTCGCTCAGGAATGCAGCAACACCTGTTGGTGACGCGTCCATACCTGCTTTACCTTCTTCCCATTGTGCTGGGCAAACTTCACCGTTCTTCTCATGGAAGTTCAGTGCGTCAACCATACGCAGCATTTCGTCGATGTTACGGCCAAGTGGCAGGTCGTTAACAACCTGGTGGCGAACAACACCGTTCTCGTCAATCAGGAAAGAACCACGGAAAGCAACACCATCTTCTGGGTGCTCAACGTCGTATGCTTTACAGATTTCGTGCTTAACGTCAGCAATCAGTGGGTACTGAACCTGACCAATACCGCCATCTTCAGCAGCAGTGTTACGCCAAGCGTTGTGAGAGAACTGAGAATCGATAGATACACCGATTACCTCAACACCTTTTTCTTGGAAGTCGTTGAAACGCTTGTCGAAAGCAATCAGCTCTGAAGGACAAACAAAAGTGAAGTCCAGTGGGTAAAAGAAAACCACTGCTTTCTTGCCTTCAGTGTGAGACTTGAAGTTGAAGTTATCAACGATCTCACCATTGCCCAGTACTGCTGCTGCAGTGAAATCTGGGGCTTGACGGCCAACTAATACCATTTCTCAGCTCCTAAATATGTAGAAATCGGGCAGAAGTGCCCAAGTCCATTAGTAATTCCGGGACAAACTATAATGGAATTGTTAGATTGAAAAAAGTGGAATTAATAGATTAATGTAATCGGAAAATACGATGACTAAATTTCCGTCACTCAAGCAGTTACACTACCTTGTGACGCTTTACGAAACAAGGCATTTCGGTGAGGCAGCCAAGCTGTGTTTTGTCAGCCAATCGACGCTGAGCTCTGGTATTCAGAACCTTGAAGACCTCATTGGAACCCGGTTGATTGAGCGTGATAATAAAACACTGGTTTTCTCGGCAATCGGTGAAGATGTGGTGAAAAGAAGCCGTGAAATTCTCGCTCGGAGTCAGGATCTTTTAGAGATAACAAAAGTCAGTGAACTACCTATGCATGGCAATCTCCGCTTGGGTTGCATACCGACGATCGCTCCCTTCCTTCTCTCAGAATTGGTAAAGCGGGTCAATAACTGCTTTCCCGATCTGAATTTGTTGCTGAGAGAGGACACCACTGCAAATTTATTGAATGCGCTCAAGCATGGTGAGCTTGATATTTTGCTTTTGGCATTACCCATGGATATTGGTGCTATGGACAGCCGTATTGTCGGCCATGATAAATTTCGTATGGTTCTGAGTCGCCGAGAAGCTGAAAAGCTAAAATTTCCAATGCGCTACCGCGATTTACCCGATGAATCAGTTTTTTTGCTGGATCGAGAGCATTGTCTTACTGATCACGCTGTTTCTGCCTGCAGGCTTACCAGTAATGAGAAAATTAATCCGTTTGCTGCGACCAGCCTACATACTTTGGTACAGATGGTTGCAAATGGACTTGGGACAACCTTCATTCCGCAAATGGCTATAGATCACGGGCTTTTGGATAACCTTGACCTTGTTGTCGTCGACCCGCCGGGCAGAGAAGCGTATCGAGAAATTGGCTTGGTTTGGCGTCCGACGTCAAGCAGAAGTGGAACATTCGAAGCACTTGCTAGTGTGGTAGAAGAGCTGCTCTGAGTCACCATTTTAATATAAAGCTAAAACTTGGAATAATTAGCTGGTTTAAAGTAAAAATATCGATATTTAATTCCGTTTTATATATAAAGTGCCGCGTAGAGTATGAAAGCAAATTCGGTTATCAAGTTACAAATGTCTGATACTTAAAAATTCGGCTGTAACTAAATATCTTGATAGAAAATGATAAATTTAATTTAATGTATAACCATACTAAATAAAGCCTTAAGATATATTAGTGATCTTACTTCCAGTTTAAAACGCCTAATTAAAGGCGTTTTTTTATACCTTTATTTGTAATTTTATTACGTAATGACTTTCAAAAAGCGATTCTCTGGCTATAAATTGACCTATCCATACATCACACTAAAATTTGTTTTAATTCAGCGTTTTGAGTTAATGCTCTAAAATAGTTAAGTACTTGATTTTCATTGGTTAAGACTTTTTATAAGTAAAAGCATAAAATTTTCTTCTATTGATTTCTTGCGATATTTGCGGCAGTTTACTATTTAACCACTCTGGGGGTGATGGAATTGCTGCCCAGTGAAAAATAATAAATGTCGTGATTAAGTTACATTTGGTCAAGGAGAGAATAACGATGGGTACAAATTCTGTATCTTCCCGTCACGCTTTGCAGTTAGAACCAGAAATCACTAAAAGTCATACTGATGTACTGAGTGAGGACGCGCTAACATTTTTATCCGCTTTAGTGGAAAAGTTTGCTGACAGAGTGCCAGGTTTACTGGCCGAAAGAGTTAAAAGACAAGAAAAATTTGATAACGGGGGTCTGCCAGACTTTCTTCCTGAAACCCAATCAATTCGTGATGGCGACTGGACGATTAAGGGTATACCGCAAGATTTACAAGATCGCCGACTTGAAATAACGGGGCCGCCAGAAAGGAAAATGGTGATAAACGCTTTGAACGCCAATGTTAAGGTGTTTATGGCGGACTTTGAAGACTCGTTTTCACCCACCTGGGACGGCGTGCTTGATGGCCAAAGAAACCTGACTGACGCCATAAACAGAACCATAACCTTCACCAATTCACAAAACGGCAAGCATTATCAGCTCAATGAAGATCCTGCCGTGCTTATTTGCCGCGTACGTGGTCTGCACCTGACCGAGAAACACGTACTTTGGCAAGGTAAGCCAATCCCAGGGTCGCTGTTTGATTTTGCACTGTATTTTTACCGGAACCATAAACAGCTTCTGGAGAATGGTTCAGGTCCTTATTTCTATTTACCCAAGCTTCAGGCTTATCAAGAAGCGGCATGGTGGAGTGATGTATTCAGCTTTGCTGAGGATCACGCCGGGCTCGAAAGGGGCACGATTAAAGCAACAGTCTTAATTGAAACCCTGCCTGCTGTTTTTGAAATGAACGAGATATTGCACGCGCTGAAAGATAACATCGTGGCGTTAAACTGCGGCCGTTGGGACTATATATTCAGCTACATAAAGACCTTCAAAAATCACCCTGACCGCGTACTGCCTGACCGTCAGGTGGTCACTATGGATAAACCATTTCTCAACGCATACTCGCGTCTGCTGGTAAAGACATGTCACAAGCGTGGTGCAATGGCAATGGGCGGCATGGCAGCATTTATACCGTCTAAAGACCCTGAAAAAAATGCATGGGTATTGGATAAGATTAAAAGCGACAAATCTCTTGAAGCCAATAATGGTCATGACGGTACTTGGGTTGCACACCCGGGTCTTGCTGACACAGCAAAAGAAGTTTTTGACGCAGCGTTGGGCGAGCGTATTAATCAGCTGGACGTATCACGAGATGAAGACGCACCGATAACCGCTGTCGAGCTGATAGCGCCGAGCGAAGGTGAACGTACGGAAGAAGGGATGCGTCACAACATTCGCGTTGCTGTTCAGTACATCGAGGCTTGGATTTCTGGCAATGGTTGTGTACCGATTTACGGCTTGATGGAAGACGCTGCAACTGCCGAGATATCTCGCGCCTCAATCTGGCAATGGATCAAACATGGTAAAGCGCTCAGCAACGACAAAATCGTCACCGCAGACTTCTTCAGACAGTGTCTGGAAGAGGAAATGGTGGTGCTTAAGCAAGAGCTGGGCGAAGAGAAATACAACAATGGTCGCTACGAACAGGCAGCTTCCATGATGGAGTCACTGACTACCAGTGATGATCTCACTGATTTCTTAACCCTGCCGGGTTATGAATTGCTTGATTAACAGAAGCCTCTGGAATGTGAAGCACAATAACTGAAAAGGCATCAAATGCCTTAGTCATAGAGTTAGAAGGGACGACAGATGACTGATTACAGAACCAAAATTGACCAAGCTGCAAACCTAATCGAACGCGAAGGCAGTGCCTGGAGCGCTATCAACCCGGAGTTTGTTGCGCGAATGCAATTGCAGAACAAATTCAAGACGGGCCTTGATATTGCTAACTACACGGCAAAGATCATGCGCGAAGATATGGCTAACTACGACGCCGATTCTTCTCAGTACACTCAGTCACTCGGTTGCTGGCATGGGTTTATCGGTCAACAGAAGCTTATCTCTATTAAAAAGCATCTGTTGTCGACAAAACGCCGTTACCTCTACCTCTCTGGCTGGATGGTTGCTGCATTGCGTAGTGAATTTGGCCCACTTCCTGACCAGTCAATGCATGAGAAAACGTCTGTAGCCTCGCTGATTGAAGAGCTCTACACCTTCCTGCGTCAGGCCGATGCAAGAGAGCTGGGTGGTTTGTTCCGTCAATTGGATGCAGCATCTGATGCTGACAAGCCTGCTATTCAGGAAAAAATCGATAATTTCGAGACGCACGTTGTACCAATCATTGCTGATATAGATGCTGGTTTTGGTAACGAAGAAGCGACCTATCTGATGGCTAAGCAAATGATTGAAGCAGGTGCTTGCTGTATCCAGATAGAGAACCAAGTATCTGACGTCAAACAGTGCGGTCACCAAGACGGTAAGGTTACTGTTCCTCACATTGAGTTCCTGTCAAAAATTAATGCTATCCGTTATGCCTTCCTTGAGCTTGGCGTGGATGACGGTGTGATCGTTGCCCGTACTGATTCACTGGGCGCTGGCCTGACTCAGAAGATTGCTGTGACTCAGGAAGTAGGCGATCTGGGCGACCAGTACAATAGCTTCCTTGAAGTAGAAGAAGTTGATGCTGACAAGCTGGAGAACGGCGACGTAGTGTTCAAACAAAACGGCAAGCTGGTTAAACCTGCGCGCCTGCCAAATGGTTTGTTCCAGTTCCGCCAAGGTACTGGTGAAGAGCGTTGTGTTCTTGACTGCATCACCTCCCTGCAAAACGGCGCAGATTTACTGTGGATCGAAACAGAAAAACCACATGTATCTCAAATCGGCGGCATGGTTAACGAAATCCGTAAAGTGATTCCTAATGCCAAGCTGGTGTACAACAACTCACCGTCATTCAACTGGACCTTGAACTTCCGTCAGCAAATCTTCGATGCGATGCAAGAGGCAGGTGATGATGTGTCTGCTTACGACAGAGCTAATCTGATGAGCACTGAGTACGATGAAACCGAACTGGCCAAACAGGCTGATGAGAAGATTCGTACCTTCCAGGCAGATGCATCTCGCGAAGCGGGTATTTTCCACCACCTTATCACGCTGCCGACTTATCACACAGCCGCTCTGTCTACTGACAATCTGGCGAAAGATTACTTCGGTGATGAGGGTATGCTTGCATACGTTGCTGGTGTTCAGCGTAAAGAGATCCGTCAAGGAATCGCTACGGTTAAACACCAGAACATGGCAGGCTCTGACATGGGCGATGATCACAAAGAGTACTTCTCTGGCGATCAGGCCCTGAAAGCAGCAGGTAAAGACAATACCATGAACCAGTTCGGTTAATGGTTAGAGAATAAAAAGAACGACAAGTACACGTAATTGGGCCGCATTCATGCGGCCTTTTTTTATGTTGGTTATTTATACCGTTGTACCTGGTCTAATTGAAAAATTCTTGGCTGCGTTCAGTACCATGGGGTAAATGACCGCAAATTCAGCGGCGATAGTGTCATAGTGTGAGGCTAGCACATCATGACATAGTGCAAGTGGGCCCATGCGAGCGCTCCGAACAGACATACGCTGAAGGACATGACTGACTGTATCAAATGACTGGTATGAGAGCAGCCACTCCTGTTGCCACATCAAATCAGATATTGTTAGGTATTTTTCGGGTAAGCCAGCAATCGTTTTCTGCTCAAGACGACATCTTCTCTCGCTTTCTTTGACAAAGTGTTCCAGTGAGGAAGGGTGAAAATCATCCCAGTCTCTCGCTAGGATATGATCCCAGAAAATATCCAGGGCTATCGAGCTGAAACGATAAAGTGATTTATCGAATACGTGACGGCACTTTTTGTTCTCTGGCAACAGGTCTATATGGCGATCGACAAACCGATGTAAATAAATAGCCTCAGCCGTTTTATTTGGGAAGCGTCCATCCGGTTTTCCCTTTATAAAATCAGCCGCCAGATTGCCAGTTAACTCGCTACCGCAATGATGCGCAATGTGAAGATGAGCAAGATAGTTCATTAAATTTTCTCATAAAAATGACAGCACTGCCCCTCATTCTCGTCGATCATATCGATCACTTTATTAGCCATGGTAATGACTATGAAGGGCATGGGTTTCTGCTGAATAGCGAGAGTAGTATTCCCGAACCAAGTGAGATTGTGGTGAGAAGACGCTTTACTTGGGCAGTCTCACCGAAGCCGTTCATCAAGGATCAGAGATGCTTACGTTAGCAAGACTCATGGTACTTTTCATCTTACTTGTTTCGACTGGAGCAAGTGCGTATATGAGCCCTCGGGTCATCAATGGTGATAACGCAAGGTTATCTGATGCACCTTGGCAAGGGGCACTTTTCGTAAATGGATCGTTTTCGTGCGGTGCTGTCTCTGTCGCACCCAACTGGTTTTTAACAGCTGCGCATTGTCTTCACAAAGTTTCTGGTGCCTTGTATGAGCCGAACGCGATACAAGTGGTTTCAGGAACGACCTATATACCTCCCAATCTCTATGAAGTGACAGACGGTGAAATTAGTGAAGTAAATCAGATATTCATTAACCCTGCATACCGTGCAGATCAGGTGAGTAATGATATTGCACTGCTTTACCTTTCTTCCGCGTCAGGAGCAAAGAATATAAAAATCGCTGATAACCGGGTGCAAATGACCCTCGATAACCGGGTAGCAGATAGTGAGGATGACAGTTTGCAGCTCACAGGCTGGGGGAGTGTGCTACCGTCACGTAGCGGGTATTCTCCCTATCTCCAGAAAGTGAATCTCTCGCTAGTTTCCGATCAGGTTTGTGCTACATCCTGGGGGCTAACGATGACATCTGTTGCTAATTATTCCTCTATCTTTATTTGCGCCGAATCACTGAGAACTGGCTCGTGCTCTGGTGATTCCGGAGGCCCCCTCGTCTGGTTCGATCCTGACCGTCTTTTCGATACAGACAGAGGAGCAACACTGGTGGGGATTGTCAGCTACAAAGCGGCGAACCCTTGTGGCTCTGGCGTTGCGCCTGATGTTTATACCCAAACATCCAGTTACCTCAACTGGGTCAGTCAGTGTATGCAGTCGGTCAACTCTTGTCCCCGACAAGAAAAAGCGGCTCTTTCTGCAAACGATGAGAACTCGTTATCTGATGAAAAGTCTGGCGGGAGCTATTGTTTCGCTATGATATTGCTCTTTTTATTCCGTTACGGAAGGGGTGATGACGCCAAAATACGTCACGTTTTGTAATATGTCGGCCGTTGATGGAGAGGAAAAAGTACCATTAAAAGCCTTTTTGACCTTTTTTGTGATCTTAATCAGATCAATCACCAGATCTTTGTGATCATTTGTCACAAATAAAAACCAGTCTAATTAATAAGACACTCGTTTTAATATTGTAACTATCAATAACGTTTTTATTGAGTGGTTCAGAATATGAGTGTTTATAGCCTGTCTGTTTTTCTGGCGCTAAATGTAGTTCTTAGTGGCATCTCCTATGCCGAACTGAATACACAACAAGTTGATAAAATGACGCCACCAACGGTTAGCCCATACATTGTTGCGGGCAAACCCGCACAGAATGGTGAGGTACCATGGCAGGTCTATTTGGTGGCCGGCAACTTTACCTGTGGTGGTGCTGTGATCAGTCGGGAGTATATTCTGACTGCAGCCCACTGTGTCGATAGTAACCACAAAGATGGCAAGGTAGAAGCTATCGAGCCAAGTAGGATTAGAGTCTATGCGGGCTTCACTTACCGTGGAGCGGTTAACTTTAATAACAGTGGTTACCAAGTGTCAGAGGCTCATATTTATACCGATTATAAGGAAGCCAATCTTCGTGGCGACCTTGCCTTACTCAAACTGTCCACATCGTTACCAGAGAGTGTGAAACCTATCCGCCTACTCCCACCTTCCAAGCAGGTTGAACTGGATAGTGAATTTAAGTCTGGAAAAACCAAAAATTTATTTGTCTCTGGGTGGGGTAAAACAGGAACAGATTTGCAGAACGACGGCCATTTATACCGAACTCACTTGACCGGAATACCAGATTATCAATGTAGTTGGATGGATCATGATTACCCGGGATATGCGCATATCTGCGCCAGTGACCCCCGCCGTGCAACAGGAACCTGCAGCGGAGATTCAGGTGGTCCTTTGGTTTGGCAAGACCCCAGCCACACAGCGGACGCTGACCGTGGTTACCGAGTTGTCGGAATTGTCAGTTTCGGCTCCGCAGAGGGGTGCGGTCTCACCTATCGGGAAGATGTATTTACACAGGTAAGTAGTTACTTCAACTGGATAGATAAGACAATCGAGGGAGGATATCAGTCTACAGAATCAAGGTTTACCGTTGATATCTTTGATCCTGACGAAATGGATTACCCATCGACGCCCCTATCCGTTCAGTCTGAGCCCCAAAACCAGTCAGCGGGTGCAATCCAATGGGTACTTTTTGTTTTGATCGGGCTGTTTGGCCTTCAGCGCCGCCGTTCATTTAAATTACCATCCTAACCTGACCCCCGAAGCTCCCTAGGCTTGATATTGCGGCCGATCGGCCTATACTGTCGAGCTGCTTTATAGGGGGCTTTTTTTAATGCAAGTAACCGATTTTCACTTTGACCTTCCAGATGAACTGATTGCGCGATATCCGCAGCCGGATAGAACTGCCAGCCGCTTACTGCAGCTCAATGGCAATTCTGGCGCACTCAATCATGGCCAGTTTACAGACATCCTTGAATTGGTTGAGCCTGGCGATCTCATGGTGTTCAATAATACCCGCGTGATCCCGGCAAGAGTATTCGGTCGTAAAGCGTCCGGCGGTAAGCTGGAGGTACTGGTGGAGAGGGTACTTGATGAGCACTCTATCCTTGCCCATGTCCGCTCTTCAAAAGCGCCTAAACCGGGCACGACAATGTTCCTCGGTGAAAAAGATGACTTCGAGGCAGAAATGGTAGCCCGTCATGACGCTTTGTTCGAGATCCGCTTTAAAGGTGATCGTGCGGTACTTGATATCCTGAACGAGGTGGGGCACATGCCTCTGCCACCATACATTGATCGCCCAGATGAAGATTCTGATAAAGAGCGCTATCAGACTGTATATAATGAGAAGCCGGGAGCAGTAGCCGCCCCTACCGCAGGTCTGCATTTTGATGATGCCATTTTAACCAGACTGAAAGAGAAAGGTGTTGAGACTGCATTCGTCACCCTGCATGTCGGTGCGGGCACCTTCCAGCCAGTTCGTGTCGATAATATCCTCGAGCATGTTATGCATGCCGAATACGCAGAAGTCTCTCAGGAAGTCGTCGATACGATTGCAGCCACCCGTGCACGTGGTGGACGGGTTATTGCTGTTGGCACCACCTCAGTCCGCTCATTAGAGAGCGCAGCGCAACGGGCAAAAGAGCAGGGCACCGAACTTCAGCCGTTTTTCGACGATACACAAATCTTTATTTATCCCGGCTACGAATGGCAACTGGTTGATTGTTTGGTCACGAACTTTCACCTGCCAGAATCAACATTGATCATGCTGGTCAGCTCTTTTGCTGGTTATGACAATGTAATGAAAGCGTACCGTGAAGCAGTCGATAGCCAATATCGCTTTTTCAGTTATGGTGACGCAATGTTTGTTACCCGTAAGAACGGATAAAGACCACTTTTAAAACTGGTGGCGTTTGATCACCGGATTATAACAGGCAGGTATTGCTGTCTGAACCGACCGCCAGACTGTTTCTCTGGCACATTGGAGGCAATTTGAAATACGAATTAATCAAGAAAGATGGCCGTGCACGACGCGGCCGTCTGGTTTTTGAACGTGGAACGGTAGAAACGCCAGCATTTATGCCTGTCGGCACCTATGGCACAGTAAAAGGCATGACGCCGGAAGAAGTCAAAGAGACCGGTGCTCAGATTCTTCTGGGCAATACTTTCCACCTATGGCTGCGACCTGGGCAGGAAGTCATGAAAATGCATGGCGATCTGCATGACTTTATGAACTGGCAGGGTCCTATCCTCACTGACTCTGGCGGCTTTCAGGTGTTCAGTTTGGGCGATATTCGGAAAATCACTGAAGAAGGCGTACATTTCCGTAACCCGGTGAATGGCGATAAAATCTTCATGGATGCCGAAAAATCAATGGAGATTCAGCGCGATCTGGGCTCAGATGTTGTCATGATTTTTGACGAGTGTACGCCGTACCCAGCGACACATGATGAAGCGCAGAAATCGATGGAAATGAGCCTGCGCTGGGCAAAACGTAGCCGTGTTCATCACGATAAACTTGAAAATAAAAATGCCCTTTTTGGTATTGTTCAAGGCTCTGTATATGAAGATCTCCGTGATGTCTCCGTCAAAGGTCTGACAGAAATCGGTTTCGATGGTTACGCTGTGGGTGGTCTGGCTGTCGGCGAGCCGAAAGAAGATATGCACCGTGTATTGGAGCATACTTGCCCGCAACTGCCTGAAGATAAACCAAGATATCTGATGGGTGTCGGTAAGCCTGAAGATCTGGTTGAGGGTGTTCGTCGTGGTGTCGATATGTTCGACTGCGTGATGCCAACCCGAAATGCTCGCAACGGACATTTGTTTGTCAGTGATGGTGTGATCAAGATCCGTAATGCGAAACACAAAAGCGATACCAGCCCTCTCGATTCTGAGTGTGACTGTTACACTTGCCGCAACTACAGTAAGGCTTACTTGCATCATCTTGATCGCTGTAATGAAATTCTCGGTGCCCGTCTGAACACGATTCACAACCTGCGTCACTATCAATTACTGATGGAAGGTTTGCGTAAGGCTATCGACGAGGGTAAATTGGATGCCTTCGTAGAGGACTTTTATGCGCGACGTGGTCGGGATGTGCCACCGCTGAAAGAAGATTAATTTAATAACGTAAACATAAACGAGGACGTAAACGAATGTTTATTTCACAAGCGTACGCAGCAGGCGAAGGCGCTCCGCAGGGTGGCGGCATGCAACTTTTCATCATGTTAGGTCTGTTCGCGGTCATTTTCTACTTCATGATCTACCGCCCTCAGGCGAAGCGAGTGAAAGAGCACAAAGACCTAATGTCATCAATGGGCAAGGGCGATGAAGTCCTAACCGGTGGTGGCTTGGTTGGTAAAATCACTAAAATCGCTGATGACAGCGACTTCATTGTTATTGCATTGAATGACAACAATGAAGTGACTATTAAGAAGGACTTTGTGACTGCCGTTCTGCCAAAAGGCACTCTGAAGTCACTGTAATTAAGCAACCATAAAGGATCAAAGCTGTGCTGAACCGATATCCTTTGTGGAAGTACATCATGTTAGCGCTGATCATTACGGTTGGCGTTTTGTATGCACTTCCCAATATATACGGCGAAGATCCAGCGGTGCAAATCTCCGGGGCGCGTGGCGCCTCGGCAGATCTCTCTACTCTGGACTCTGCCAAAGCGACCCTCTCCGAGAGCGGCCTTACCTACAAATCAATCGCACTTGAAAACGGAACAGTCCTGATTCGTTTTAAAGACACCGATACCCAAATTGAAGCCCGCGACATTCTCAACCGTGGTTTGGGTAAAGAGGCTGTTGTAGCGTTAAACCTCGCCCCCTCCACACCTGAGTGGCTCGAATCCATCGGCGGCAGTCCAATGAAACTCGGTTTGGACTTGCGCGGCGGTATTCACTTCCTGATGGAAGTTGATATGGACGCGGCAACGGAAAAACTTCTCAGGCAGCAAGAGGACGCGTTCCGATCGGAATTACGCGAAGCTAAGATCCGTTACCGTGGTATTCGCACGACCAAAGATCAAAGTGTTGAAGTTGTTCTGCGTAAAGTTGAAGACGTAGAAAAAGCGGAAAAAGAACTCGCTAAACTCAACCCTGACATGCTGTTCACCGCAGATGAGTCAAAACGCACGGTAACTGCTGTGTTTACTGATGATCGCATGAAAGAGTTGCGCAATGAAGCCGTGGCACAAAACATCACGATTTTACGTAACCGCGTAAACGAACTTGGTGTTGCAGAGCCTCTGGTTCAGCGCCAGGGCGCAAACCGTATTGTTGTTGAGTTGCCGGGCGTTCAGGACACTGCACAGGCTAAGGAAATTCTTGGTGCCACTGCATCGCTGGAATTCCGTGAGGTAGACTCAAGTGCTGACCGCGCAGCCGCAGCCGCTGGACGTGTTCCTGCAGGTAGCGAAGTGAAGAACACCCGTGATGGTGCGGTTACTGTCCTCAAGAAACGCGTTATCCTTGGTGGTACCCATATCACCGATGCCAGCTCAAGCCGCGATGAATACGGTCGTCCTCAAGTTAACATCTCGCTAGACAGCGAAGGTGGTAACAAGATGGGTGCTTTCAGTAAGAACAATGTTGGTAAGCTCATGGCCACCTTGTTCATTGAATACAAAGACTCTGGCAAGCGCGATAAAAACGGCAAGGTCATTCTGACTAAACACGAAGAAGTGATTAATCAGGCAACCATTCAGAGCGCGCTTGGTCGTTCATTCCGTATTACAGGAATTGACAGTCAGGCAGAAGCGCACAACCTAGCAATACTGCTCCGTGCCGGTGCATTGATTGCGCCGATTTCCATTGTTCAGGAGCGTACTATCGGTCCTTCTATGGGACAACAGAATGTCGATATGGGGATCACTGCCTGTATCACTGGCCTGATTGCTGTCATGTTGTTTACGCTGGTTTACTACCGCCGCTTTGGTCTTTTTGCCAATCTGGCATTGCTGGCAAACCTTGTTCTGATCATTGGTGTCATGTCTATGATCCCGGGAGCGACCATGACCCTACCGGGGATTGCGGGTATTGTGTTGACTGTCGGTATGGCTGTTGATGCCAACGTGCTTATTTTTGAGCGGATACGCGAAGAGCTTCGAGAGGGACGTAACCCTCAGCAAGCTATCGATCAGGGATACAGTAACGCATTCAGTACAATTGCGGATGCAAACATCACTACGCTGATCACTGCGTTGATTCTCTTTGCTGTGGGTACCGGTGCCATTAAAGGCTTCGCGGTAACTTTATCTATCGGTATTCTGACATCAATGTTCACCGCTATCGTTGGAACCCGTGCACTGGTAAATCTGGTGTATGGTGGCAAACGCATCAACAAGCTGTCGATATAGGGGTAGATTGAATGTTTCAATTATTGAAGAACGACATCTCGATCAACTTTATGCGTTGGTCCAAAGGTGCCTTTTTGCTCTCGGCATTGATGATAGCTGCCGCTGTCGCCACTGTATCGACAAAATGGCTTAACTGGGGTCTGGACTTTACAGGCGGTACCCTGATTGAAGTGGGTTTCGAACAACCCGCTGACCTGCCTCAGATTCGTCAATCGCTTGAAGCAAACGGCTTCGGTGACGCTGTTGTGCAGAACTTCGGTACAGCAACAGATGTCATGGTTCGCCTGCGTCCACGTGACAACATGAATGGTGAGGAGCTTGGTGGGAAAATCATTGAAGCCATCAAATCCGGCACTGGTCAAAATGTCGAAATGCGTCGGATTGAGTTCGTTGGACCGAATGTCGGTGATGAACTGGCCGAGGCGGGTGGGCTTGCCATCCTTGTCTCCCTGATCTGTATTTTGCTGTACGTCTCTGTTCGTTTTGAGTGGCGTCTTGCTGCAGGTGCGGTTCTTGCACTGGCGCATGACGTGATCATAACGATTGGGATCTTCTCTCTGTTACAGGTCGAAGTTGACTTAACTATTGTTGCGGCGCTGTTGACCGTTGTCGGTTACTCGCTGAACGATACCATTGTCGTCTTTGACCGAATTCGTGAGAATTTCCGCAAGATGCGTAAGGGAAGTCCGGCTGAGATCATGAATGCCTCGATTTCTCAGACGCTGAGCCGTACGCTCATCACTTCAGGAACGACGTTGTTTGTGGTTATTGCTCTGTTCACTCAGGGTGGGCAGATGATCCATGGCTTTGCTATGGCGCTGTTGATTGGTATAACCGTCGGTACTTACTCGTCTATCTATGTTGCTTCGGCACTGGCGCTCAAACTGGGTATCACCCGCGAGCACCTGCTGGTTCCAGAGGTGACAAAAGAGGGTGAAGAGTTTGAATCAATGCCTTAATATCAGGCTGAACGTCAAATTGAAGACACAAAAAAAGCGGCTATGAGCCGCTTTTTTCTTACTGGCTGGTCTAGCCAATTATTTCATCA
The DNA here is from genome assembly GCF_001707825.1 of Veronia pacifica. GTDB lineage: Bacteria > Pseudomonadota > Gammaproteobacteria > Enterobacterales > Vibrionaceae > Veronia > Veronia pacifica. Next base: position 26,430 of record NZ_LYBM01000024.1, read on the forward strand.
TTGCTTCGTTCGCGTTTTCACGAATCTTACCAAGAATGCCTTTCAGCACTTTTGGATTTGCAGCAACGATATTTCCAGACTGCATGTAGGCAGTTGCACCAGAGAAGTCAGTACACAAAGCACCTGCTTCACGGGCAATTAGTTCACCAGCAGCCATATCCCATGGCTTCAGTCCCAGCTCAAAGAAACCATCAACACGTCCGGCAGCAACGTAGCAAAGGTCCAGTGCTGCAGAGCCTGTACGGCGGAAGTCAGCACAATCAACGAACAATGCGCTAACAATGTTTACGTAGCTTTCTGAATGTTGTTTCGCTTTGAACGGGAAACCAGTCGCCAGAATGGTACCGCCAAGGTCTTTGCTTACGCCAACGCGGATACGTTTGCTGTTAAGCTGAGCACCAGCGCCACGTTGAGCACTGAAGAGTTCATTACGGATTGGATCATAGACACAGGCAACTTCCGTGCGGCCTTTGATGCGCAGAGCGATAGAAACTGAGAAGTGAGGCAAGCTCTTAACGAAGTTAGTCGTTCCATCCAGTGGGTCGATGATCCATTGGTAATCTGCGTCTTTACCAGACACAACGCCAGACTCTTCGGCAATAATATTGTGCTCAGGATAAGACTTTTTGATCACATCGATGATGATCTGTTCAGCGCCCTGATCGATATTGGTAACGAAGTCATTCGTTCCTTTCTGAGACGTTTCAACGTTATCAGTGTTTTCAGCAGATTTTGCGATAAAGTCGCCAGCCTTTCGCGCGGCGCGAATGGCAATGTTTAGCATTGGATGCATACAAATTTCCCAACGGATGTTAAAGAACGAAAAGCGGGGGGAGTATAGGCAAACTCGAACCAAAAGGGAAGCGGTTATTTTTTGCTCGTTTGTTGGTGCTGTAGAGAGCAAAATCAGGCAAAACTTTCGCCTTTATGATAACATCCTGCCGTTTTTAATCCTGCCTCACGAAACTGGCACACAACTCTGGTTTAGCAATGTTAGAAAATATCCGAATTGTTATGGTCGGAACCACGCATTCCGGCAACATCGGCTCGGCCGCTCGTGCAATGAAAGTAATGGGACTCAAGAATATGGTTCTTGTGGCACCCGAGTGTACTGTTGACGGTCAAGCCATCGCCCTCGCTGCAGGCGCCAGTGATATCGCCAATAATGCGCGTGTTGTGAGCAACCTCGGGGAGGCAGTGGCCGACTGTGGTTTGGTCGTAGGGACCAGTGCGCGTAGCCGTACTTTAGAGTGGCCGATGCTTAACTCTCGTGAATGCGGCGAAAAGGCGGTACAAGAGTCAACATCCTATCCAGTTGCTATTGTGTTTGGTCGCGAGCGCACCGGACTCACCAATGAAGAATTACAGCGTTGTCACTTTCATGTTGCGGTTGACGCTAACCCCGAATATAGCTCACTGAATCTGGCGATGGCAGTGCAGATCCTGAGTTACGAGGTGAGAATGGCATGGTTGGCATCGCAAGCCTACCAAGGTGAGGTTAAGGAGCAGCCCTATCCACTAACTGAAGACCTTGAGCGTTTTTACACTCACCTTGAGTCGGTTCTTTACAATACCGGGTTCATTAACAAACAGCATCCCGGAATGGTGATGGCGAAGCTTCGTCGTTTGTTCAACCGGGCTCGTCCAGAGAGCCAAGAACTCAATATCTTACGGGGAATTTTATCGTCCGTAGATAAACTGTTTAAGGGTAAAATGTAAAAATTAAAACCTGACTGTTTTAGTAAGGTAAATACTTGACCAAAAAGGTCGGGTATGTCAGACTCAAATCATAAATTTTCCTGCGGGTACTGTGATATGAGACTGACTTCTAAAGGCAGATATGCCGTCACTGCAATGCTTGATGTTGCGTTACATTCTGATCTTGGGCCTGTGCCTTTGGCAGATATTTCTGAGCGACAAGGCATTTCACTTTCGTATCTGGAACAGTTATTCTCCCGTCTTCGTAAAGCTGGACTAGTTTCTAGTGTACGAGGACCGGGTGGAGGATATAGACTGGGTCTGGAAGCAAGTGAAATCGCAGTGGGTATGGTCATTGCCGCTGTTGATGAGTCTGTTGATGCGACCAAATGTCAGGGTAAATCTGACTGTCAGGGCGGTTCACGCTGTCTGACGCACACGCTATGGCGTGATTTGAGTGCACGAATCAGCAGCTTTTTGAACGACATCACGCTCGGTGAGCTGATGAAAGATAATGAAGTCAAACAGGTCGCAGGGCGCCAGGACATGTCTCTGGAAAACTCGTCATCTGTTCGACATGGTTTTAGCTCCAACGGCAGCGAGGAACAGCACCAAATCGTCGGTGTTGACTTTCGCTCCTGAATTTACGACGTGATGGAGTCATTGGAGAAACAAATGAAATTGCCTATTTATTTTGATTATTCTGCAACCTGCCCGATTGACAAGCGCGTGGCAGACAAAATGGTTCAGTACATGACCATGGACGGATGTTTCGGTAATCCGGCTTCACGCTCGCACCGTTTCGGGTGGCAGGCGGAGGAAGCTGTTGATACAGCCCGTGAACACATTGCAAATTATCTGAATGGTGATCCGAGAGAGATCGTTTTTACATCAGGTGCTACTGAGTCGAATAATCTGGCAATTAAAGGTGTGGCTAACTTCTACGGTAAGAAGGGCAAGCACATCATTACCTGCAAAACAGAACACAAAGCAGTACTAGATCCATGCAGACAGCTTGAGCGTGAAGGCTATGAGGTAACTTACCTTGAGCCTGAAGCGAATGGCCTTATTGATATGAATAAGCTGTCTGAAGCGATGCGTGATGACACAGTACTTGTCTCTGTCATGCATGTGAATAACGAAATCGGCGTGATTCAGGACATAGCAGCAATTGGCGAACTATGTCGTGAGCGTAAAATCATCTTCCATGTTGACGCAGCTCAGTCAATTGGTAAGTTGCCGTTGGACGTTAAAGAAATCAAAGTCGACTTGATCTCTATGAGTGCGCACAAATTTTATGGCCCTAAGGGCATTGGCGCGCTTTATGTACGTCGTAAGCCACGTATTCGTCTGGAAGCACAGATGCACGGTGGCGGTCATGAGCGTGGAATGCGCTCTGGCACCCTGCCTACTCACCAAATCGTAGGTATGGGTGAAGCAATGCGAATTGCTAAAGAGGACTTGGAAAAAGACCAGGCTCACTCTCTGGCGTTGCGCACGCGTTTCTTCGAAGGTGTGAAAGACTTAGAAGCAGTTTATGTGAATGGTGATCTGGAACAACGCGTTGCAGGTAACCTCAACATCAGCTTTGCATTCGTTGAAGGCGAATCTCTGCTGATGGCTCTGAAAGATCTGGCGGTATCATCTGGTTCTGCATGTACATCTGCAAGCCTTGAACCATCGTACGTGCTTCGTGCTCTGGGTCTTGACGATGAACTGGCTCATAGCTCGATTCGTTTCTCATTTGGTAGGTTCACCACGGAAGAAGAAGTGGACTATGCTATTGCGCAAGTTCGAGAAGCAGTTGTTAAGCTGCGTGACATGTCGCCTCTGTGGGATATGTACAAAGAAGGTATTGATTTAAGTACTGTTGAGTGGGCACACCACTAAGCAGTTGTAGGACTTCGAGGATAAGATCATGGCTTACAGCGAAAAAGTAATCGACCATTACGAAAACCCACGCAACGTTGGGTCTTTTGATAAAAATGACCCAAATGTTGGTAGCGGTATGGTTGGCGCACCTGCTTGTGGTGACGTAATGAAGCTGCAAATTAAGGTAAATGACGATGGCATCATTGAAGATGCGAAGTTTAAAACCTACGGTTGTGGCTCGGCAATCGCATCTAGCTCACTGGTTACTGAGTGGGTGAAAGGCAAGTCAATTGACGAGGCGGCTGGTATTAAAAATGCAGAGATTGCTGAAGAGCTAGAGTTGCCACCTGTAAAGGTACACTGCTCTATTCTGGCTGAAGATGCAATTAAAGCCGCAGTCAGTGACTATAAAAACAAGCACAAGGCATAAAACGTAAAAGAGGTTATTGATATTTATGGCCATTACCATGACAGACGCTGCCGCGTCTCGTGTTAAAAGTTATCTCGATAATCGCGGCAAAGGCATTGGATTGCGTCTGGGTGTGCGGACATCCGGCTGTTCAGGGATGGCCTATGTACTTGAGTTTGTCGATGAGCTTCAAGACGGTGATGAGATTTTCGAAAAATCCGGCGTGAAAGTAATCATTGACCCCAAAAGCATGGTCTATCTGGATGGTACAGAACTTGATTTTGCCAAAGAAGGGTTGAACGAAGGCTTCAAATTCAATAACCCCAATGTCAGCAGTGAATGCGGTTGTGGCGAGAGCTTTAACGTCTAACTCGTGAGATGACATGAATCATTTCGAATTATTTGGGCTACCATGTCAGTTTGAGCTGGATGGTAGCTCTCTTTCTTCCTGCTTTCGCGAACTTCAGCGAAAGTTTCATCCAGACCGTTTCGTGACGGCCTCGGAGCAAGATCGTTTGTTGGCGGTACAAAAGGCCGCGCAGATTAACGATGCTTATCATACTCTTAATGACCCCGTTCGTCGGGCAGAATACTTACTTTCTTTGAATGGCGTAGATCTGAAAGACGAACAACAAACCATGCAGGATCCCGAGTTTCTGATGCAACAAATGGAGTTGCGTGAGGAGCTAGAAGATATCGCTCATGCTTCAGACCCAGAATCAGACCTGTTTGATTTTGACACCAAGGTAGCGGCATTTTACCGTGAGTTATTGGCCGAACTAGCTCAATTATTAACTGAGCAGCGCTGGCCAGATGCCGCTAATCAGGTCCGAAAGCTCAAGTTTGTGGTTAAGCTTAAGCAAGAAATTGAACGCATTGAAGATCAGTTGCTTTGATAATAAAGGCAACTGGATAGAACAGGATTAAACATGGCACTGTTACAAATTGCAGAACCCGGCCAAAGTACCGCGCCGCACGAGCATAAGCTTGCGGTCGGTATTGACTTGGGTACAACCAATACGCTGGTTGCAGCGGTACAGAGTGGAAGTGCAAGAACCTTGACCGATGAGGCTGGTAAGGCACTGATTCCCTCAATAGTTCACTATGGTGATGATGTTGTCACTGTCGGTAATGAAGCAAAAGCATTCAGCGAATCAGACAGTGCAAACACAGTTGTCTCAGTCAAACGCATGATGGGACGTTCGTTGGAAGATGTTCAGGCACGTTACAAACAGCTGCCCTACGATCTGAAAGCGTCTGAAAACGGTTTACCTCTTATCAATACCCGAGCGGGCCAAAAGAACCCGATTCAAATTTCCGCTGACATCCTTACAACAGTGAAGGAACGTGCAGTGGCTTCATTGGGTGGCGAACTTGAAGGTGTCGTGATCACTGTTCCGGCATACTTTGATGACGCCCAGCGAGCTGGAACCAAAGATGCCGCTAATCTTGCCGGATTAAATGTACTTCGCCTGCTCAATGAGCCAACGGCGGCCGCAATTGCCTATGGCTTAGATTCCGGTCAGGAAGGTGTGATTGCCGTTTACGATCTGGGTGGTGGCACATTCGATATATCCATCCTTCAGCTCAGCAAAGGTGTATTCGAAGTATTAGCGACCGGCGGCGACTCCGCATTGGGTGGTGACGACTTTGACCATCTTGTAGCGGATTGGATTGCTAAGAGGGCTGGCTTTAATAGCTTAAGTGGTGATGATTATCGTCGGGTACTAAACGCCGCTGCTGCTGCTAAAATTTCGCTGAGTGACTCTCCGAGCGCTAACATTGACGTGCTTGGTTGGCAGGGTGAGATCACGCGTAGCGAATTTGACTCTCTGATCATGTCACTGGTCAAAAAGACACTCTTATCCTGTCGCAGAGCATTGAAAGATGCGAGTGTGATGGCAGAGGACGTGCTCGAAGTTGTCATGGTTGGTGGTTCAACCCGTGTTCCTCTGGTCCGTGAAAAAGTGGGCGAGATGTTTGGTAGAACACCTCTGACAAGTCTTGACCCCGATAAAGTGGTTGCTTTGGGTGCTGCGACACAAGCTGATATTCTTGTCGGCAACAAACCTGACAGTGAAATGCTCCTTCTGGATGTTATTCCGCTGTCACTGGGCATCGAAACAATGGGTGGAATGGTAGAAAAAATTATCCCACGCAATACAACGATCCCGGTTGCCCGTGCTCAGGAGTTCACGACATTCAAAGATGGGCAGACTGGCATGAAAGTGCATGTAGTGCAGGGCGAGCGAGAAATGGTTGATGATTGCCGTTCGCTGGCTAATTTCAGTCTGAAAGGTATTCCTCCCATGGTGGCTGGTGCTGCACATATCCGCGTGACTTATCAGGTAGACGCTGATGGACTACTCTCTGTCACTGCGATGGAAAAGAGTACTGAAGTTGCTGCATCAATTCAGGTGAAGCCATCTTACGGCCTGAGTGATGATGAAATAGCCAATATGATCAAGTCGTCTTTCACCCATGCGGAAGATGACAAAAATGCCCGATACCTTGCTGAACAGAGAGTTGAGGCAGATCGGGTAATTGAGGGCCTTCTTGTTGCGATTCAGCAAGACGGTGACGAGCTGCTGTCAGATGGAGAGCAGAAAGCCCTGATCGAATCTATTGAAGGTCTGATCGCGTTGCGAAACGAAGATGATGGCTCAGCAATAGAGCGTGGGATTAAAGATACAGATAAAGCTAGCCAGGAATTTGCTGCACGTCGGATGGATAAATCTATCCGTGAAGCACTGGCAGGTCATTCGATTGATGAGGTTTAATCATGCCAAAAATTATTGTATTACCGCACCAAGAATTGTGCCCAGACGGCGCGGTGCTGGAAGCAAGTCCAGGTGATAGTGTTCTGGATGTTGCGCTAAAAAATGGCATCCATATCGAACATGCATGTGAGAAGTCATGTGCCTGTACGACCTGTCATGTCGTTGTGCGTGAAGGTTTTGATTCACTTGAAGAAAGTACTGAACTCGAAGATGATATGCTTGATAAAGCATGGGGATTAGAGCCTGAATCACGCCTCGGTTGTCAGGCTGTGGTTGCAGATGAAGATCTGGTTGTCGAAGTCCCACGTTATACCCTGAACCACGCTTCAGAAAATCACTGATCATCGGAGAATAATAATGAGCCTGACATGGACCGACTCGCGTGATATTGCTATCGAACTGGTCGACAAGTTTCCAGAACTCGATCCTAAGACGGTACGTTTCACCGATTTACACCGTTGGGTAATGGAATTGGATGATTTTTCAGACGACCCAGATCGTTCAAATGAAAAAATCCTTGAAGCCATTATTTTGTGCTGGATGGATGAAATGGATTAACTGCAGGGTGAAGCGCTTGTTTTAACGCGTATTTACAGGCAGAGTAATCAGCAACTACTACAGCGGGCACTATGCCCGCTTTATTATACATTGAGGATGGTCGGCCCCGCGAATTGCTTAGCCGGAAAGTACCGATCGAATGCTTGCCGCACTGCATTGTCTGTGGGCAAGATACAAAAGGAGTTATTCATGACTGAAAAGATGTCTGTCTCGTTATCCACTGACCCCGCCGCTGCTCATTGGGGCGCAAAAGCCATTGTTTCGTTCTCAGGAAAGGGCGCTACGGTTCACGTGAATGAAGACAATGAACTGGATGTTATTCAGAAAGCCGCCCGCAAACTGAATGGGCAGGGTATCAAGCAGGTATCACTGAGCGGTAAGCATTGGGGACTTGAATCATGTTGGGCTTTCTACCAAGGTTTTCGCACTACAAAAAGTGGTTCCTCGGTCGAGTTACCCAAATTAAAAGCGGCAGACAGTAAAGAGTTGGACGATCGAATCCGCACTATCGACTGGGTTCGCAACATCATCAATGAGACTGCAGAAGAGGTTGGCCCGCAACAACTGGCTTCCCGTGCAGCAGAATTTGTCAAATCACTGGCTGAAAACCCTGACATGGTCACTTACAAAATTGTCAGTGGTAATGATTTGCTGGAGCAGGGCTGGAATGGTGTACATACCGTTGGTCGCGGTTCTGCAAGGAAGCCAGTTATGTTGCAGTTGGACTATAACCCAACAGGCGACGCCGATGCTGATGTATTTGCCTGTATTGTCGGTAAGGGTATCACCTTCGATTCAGGTGGCTACAGCATCAAACCCTCTGGTTTTATGGAATCTATGAAGGCAGATATGGGCGGCGCTGCCATGGCGGCGGGCAGTCTTGGATTAGCTATCTGTCGTGGGTTAAACAAGCGTGTGAAGCTTATCCTGTGTTGTGCTGAGAACATGATCTCCAGTAACGCCTACAAACTGGGTGATGTGATCACGTATAAGAATGGTAAAACAGTCGAAGTGCTTAACTCAGACGCAGAGGGACGCTTGGTATTGGCGGATGGACTTCTCTATGCAAGTGAACAAAACCCATCTCTGATCATTGACTGTGCGACGCTGACTGGTGCATCCAAAATGGCGCTGGGTAATGACTATCATGCACTATTTAGCTTTGACCAAGCGTTATCGCAACGACTGATGGCTTCAGCGGAACAGGAAGATGAAAACTTCTGGCAACTTCCGTTGGCTGATTTTCACCGCAATATGCTGCCATCTAACTTTGCTGACCTTGCGAATGTCTCAAGTGGTCAATATATGCCGGGAGCAAGTACAGCAGCTGCATTTTTGTCATATTTCGTCGATAATTATAAAAATGGCTGGATGCACTTTGACTGTTCAGGCACCTATCGTAAAGCAGGTAATGATAAATGGTCTGTTGGTGCGACGGGCATGGGCGTAAAGACATTGGCACGTTTGCTGGTTGATGAATCAGTACGTTGATACAATTTTTTACCCAGTTAACGGTTCCGCTATCCTCTTCTAGGGACAATAGCGGGACTTCTGTTAACCTTTCGGCGACAGGTACTTTGCCGTAATTCTATAGAGTAGCGGCACCGAAAAAATAGAAAGCAGGAAAAAAGAATGACGTTAGAGCGCACTTTTTCAATCGTTAAGCCAGATGCTGTTCAGCGTAATCTGATTGGCGCAATTTATCAGCGCATTGAGAATGCTGGTTTCCGTATCGTTGCTGCAAAGATGTTGCACCTGACGCGTGAGCAGGCCGAAGGCTTTTACGCAGAACACCAGGGCAAACCTTTCTTTGAGAAACTGGTTAACTTTATGACCTCAGGGCCAATTATGGTTCAGGTCTTAGAAGGCGAAAATACGATTGCTGGTTACCGTGAACTTATGGGTAAAACTAACCCTGAAGAAGCAGCGCGTGGCACATTACGTGCTGACTACGCGGTAAACCACACGTTCAACTCTGTTCATGGTTCTGACAGCCCAGAATCAGCACAACGCGAGATCAGCTACTTTTTCGCAGCCGACGAGCTTTGCGACCGAGAAGACTGAACTCAGACAGGCTAATCTTTACTAAGGGGAGTATTTACTCCCCTTTTTTGTATTTATTCAATATTCGGGGTATAAAACGACTCAGGTAAACAGGTGGCATCCCGATCACAAAGGCTGTACAATTTCGCGCCTTCATCACGGCATTACGTCTGTTTCCAACAAATACTATCTTTCACGAGGCAATCCGATGACAACGGAAAAAATTAATCTACTTGATTTTGATCGAAAGGCACTTCGCACCTTCTTTGCTGAAGAGCTTGGCGAAAAAGCGTTTCGTGCTGATCAACTGATGAAGTGGATTTACCATTTTGGTTGTGATGATTTCGATCAGATGAATAATCTGAACAAGAAGCTTCGTGAAAAACTCAAAGCCGTTTGCGAAATTCGCGCACCTTACGTCAGCGAAGCACAACACTCTTCCGATGGAACCATTAAATGGGCAATGCGTGTTGGTAATCAGGATGTCGAAACTGTTTATATTCCTGATGATGATCGCGCCACTCTTTGCGTCTCTTCGCAGGTTGGTTGTGCACTTGACTGTAAGTTTTGCTCAACAGCTCAGCAAGGCTTCAACCGAAACCTCAAAGTATCCGAAATTATTGGTCAGGTTTGGCGTGCAGCCAAAGAGATAGGCGTCGAAAAAGAAACAGGTCGCCGTCCTATCACTAATGTGGTGATGATGGGGATGGGTGAGCCACTCCTCAATGTGAAAAACTTGCTTCCAGCCCTTAACTTGATGCTGGATGACCTTGGTTTTGGTCTTTCAAAACGTCGCGTCACAGTATCAACGTCAGGTGTGGTATCGGGCTTGGAGAAAATGATAGGCAACATTGATGTTGCGCTGGCGATTTCTCTTCACGCACCGACCGATGACCTCCGTAGTCAGATCATGCCGATTAATGACAGGTATGATATTGATACTTTCTTAGCCTGTGTTCGCCGTTATATCGCGTCGTCAAATGCTAACCGGGGTCGAGTGACAGTAGAATATATACTCCTTGATCATGTTAATGATGACATGGAGCATGCGCGACAGCTCGCAGAGCTATTAAAAGATACGCCTGCAAAGATAAACCTGATTCCCTTTAACCCCTATCCTGGTTCACCATACAAGAAACCGAGTAACTCTCGCATCGACAGATTTATGAAGACGTTGATGAAATACGAATACACGGTGACAGTGAGAAGAACCCGGGGTGACGACATCGATGCAGCATGTGGTCAGCTGGTGGGTGAGGTCATAGACCGAACCAAACGCACGCAAACCAGACTGACTATGAAGGAACAAATCCCTGTAAAGTCAGTCTGAATTTTAGATTGATTAATTAGGGAGAAGCTATGCTTCGTACTCGGGTTTATTTGATTCTTATCATTTCAGTATTGACTGGGTGTGTCACAGTTAAGGAAGAGCAAAATAAACCAGAGTTTGATAACATTCAGGCAGCGGAATCCCGAATTTCACTAGGTTTGGGGTATCTTAAAGCGGGAGAGTGGCAGCAGGGTCGACAAAATATTGAGTTGGCACTGAAGCATGCTCCCACTTATTACCGTTCTTTGCTGACCTATGCTTACCTGTTGCAGAAGACAGGTGATATCAAACTTGCAGAGAAGCAGTACAAGAAAGCGCTACGTTATTCGCCGAAAAACGGAGACGTGCAGAATAACTATGGCGTTTTTTTATGTCGTTATAAAAGGTATGACGAAGCGCAGGCAGCATTTGCCAAAGCCATTGCTCAGCCATACTATTACAAAACATCAGGAAGTTACGAAAACGCGGCACTATGTGCGATGAAAGCTGGCGATGTTGCTAAAGCCAAAGAGATGTTTGATAAGGCACTCAAACATGAGCCGAATCGGGTCGTCTCAACGCTTCAGTTGGTGAGGCTTGAGCTGAAGGATGGTGAATATAACCAAGCAAGATCGCGTCTTTTTTACTTTCACAAGCGATATGGTTATCGTGCAGACAGTTTGTACCTGACTATCAAGCTTGAATCTGCTCAGGATCGGCTGTTGGAGGTAGAAAAATATGCAAAAGTACTGGCTAGCCAATATCCGGAATCAAAAGAATATAGGCTGTATCTAGCGAATGAATACTGAACAGACCGAAAACAACGATATAGATTTGGATGTACCTCATCCGGGGACAGTTCTGAAAAATGCACGGGAGTCGATGGGACTCTCGGTGAAGGATGTGGCAGATAGGCTACGACTTCGAGTTAAAGTGATCGAAGATCTGGAAAGTAATACAGATACAGACAATCAAATCCCAACTTTTACCCGCGGCTACATTCGCTCCTACTCAAAATTACTTGGCCTTAACGCTGATGAGCTGTTGTCGGGTTATGTCAGTGATGAATCAGCTGAGCCTGACGTTCAGCAAATGCAGAGTTTTTCCAGAAAAACAAAAATGGAAAAATCAGATACTCATCTGATGACACTTACCTGGATTATTCTCGTTGCTGTTATTGGCTTGTCAGCTTACTGGTGGTGGCAAGATCAGAATGCCAAGGCATCAGACGCTTCCGCATCGCAAATAACCTCTCAGGAACCTATTGCAAAAGACGAGCAATCTGAACAACCGAGCGAATCTGCCCTGCCTGTTACCCGTATAGAGCCGACATCACCGTCAACAGACAGTGTGAATGAAGAAGACACGACATCAGGTGAAAGCATCTCTGCTATCCCAGTCTCTGATTCAGTCGAAGCAGAGTCTGTCGCTGTCAAAGAGGATGCGGCTGTTGTTACAGACACAAGTGCTGACAATAATGAAATAGCCAGTGTTGTTGATGAACAAAGAACACAGAACGAAAATGAGACATCAAGCGTATTGAACTCAGGAAGTGATGAGTCAGCGAGTCAGACGCCTTCATCTGAGACATCCGGGCTGACACCGCTAGTGATGTCATTCAGTGCAGACTGCTGGATTGAAGTACGTGACGGCAGTGGTAAACGTCTTGCTACAGGGATAAAATCACCTGGAGATACGCTTGAGCTGGCCGGAACCCCACCATTCAAATTGGTGTTGGGTGCACCCAAAGCAGTGAAACTGACCTTCGATGGCAAATCGGTCGACATGAACAGTTTCCCTGCCGGTAAGGTAGCCCGGTTCAGCCTTCCGAAGTAATTTAGAGTAAATTGATGCACATAGAATCTCCAATAAAGCGCCGAAAATCTTCCCGGATTTATGTCGGTGATGTTCCTGTCGGGGGTGGGGCTCCGATAGCAGTACAGTCGATGACAAATACCCGAACAACGGATGTTGAAGCGACTGTCGCACAAATTAAAGCACTCGAGAAAGTTGGCGCTGATATAGTGCGTATCTCTGTGCCTACGATGGATGCCGCAGAGGCATTTAAAGAAATTCGTCAGCTGACAGATATGGCTCTTGTGGCTGATATCCACTTCGACTATCGCATTGCACTCAAAGTGGCTGAATATGGGGTTAACTGTTTACGTATCAATCCCGGCAATATAGGTAATGAGCAACGCATCCGTTCAGTGGTTGATGCTGCCAGAGACAAAAATATACCTATTCGGATCGGTGTCAATGGCGGCTCGCTGGAACGAGATCTTCAGGAAAAATACGGTGAACCAACGCCTGCAGCCTTGGTCGAATCGGCCATGCGCCATGTTGATATCCTTGATAGATTGAACTTTGACCAGTTCAAGGTGAGCGTAAAAGCGTCTGATGTTTTTCTCGCGGTTGATTCATACCGACAGTTGGCAAAGAAAATTGACCAGCCCTTGCACCTCGGTATTACTGAGGCAGGCGGTGCCCGTGCCGGGTCTGTGAAATCTGCAGTCGGTTTAGGTATGCTGCTCAGCGAAGGTATCGGTGACACTCTCCGCATCTCCCTGGCCGCCGACCCTGTCGAGGAAATCAAAGTTGGTTTTGATATTCTAAAGTCGCTCAGGATCCGCTCCCGAGGAGTTAATTTCATCGCCTGTCCAACATGTTCACGCCAAGAATTTGATGTCATTGGTACAGTGAATGAGCTGGAACAGCGTCTGGAAGACGTGGTGATCCCGATGGACGTCTCTGTTATCGGTTGCGTGGTTAACGGACCAGGTGAAGCTGAGGTCTCTCACATAGGTGTTGCGGGTGGTAACAAGCGCAGTGCCTATTATGACGATGGTAAACGCCAGAAAGAGCGGTTTACTAACGACGACCTTATTGATCAATTGGAAGCGAAGATTCGCGCCAAGGCAGCGATGCTGGATACAGCCAATCGCATTGATATATCCCAGAAATAACAAATACGGCCGTCGACCCTGACGACCGTTTTCCCTTTTAAACAGATCGGTTTCGAGAGTAAACGTGGCGAAAACAATTCAAGCAATCCGAGGAATGAACGATTTCCTCCCAAGCCAAACGCCATTATGGCAGAAAGTAGAAATAGCATTGAGAGATGTGGCCGGTGCCTATGGCTACAGCGAAATTCGCATGCCGATCGTAGAATCAACCCATCTGTTCTGCCGTGCCATCGGTGAAGTGACCGATGTTGTTGAGAAAGAAATGTATACCTTTGATGATCGCAATGGCGATAGCCTGACATTGCGACCTGAAGGTACAGCGGGTTGTGTGCGTGCTGGTATAGAAAATGGCCTGCTTTACAATCAAGAGCAGCGTCTTTGGTATATGGGACCTATGTTCCGTCACGAGCGTCCTCAGAAAGGCCGTTATCGTCAATTCCACCAGTTTGGTGTTGAGGTGTTTGGTCTCAATGGGCCTGACGTCGATGCTGAAATCATCATGCTGACAGCGCGTCTGTGGCGTAAGCTGGGTATCGAAAAGCATGTCCGGTTGGAACTTAATTCAATCGGTTCGCCGGAAGCACGAGCAAACTACCGTGAAGCGCTAATTGCATTCCTTGAGCAGCATGAGTCTGTGTTAGATGACGACTGTAAACGCCGAATGCACACTAATCCGTTACGTGTACTGGATACTAAAAATCCAGAAATACAGGCTGTTCTTGTTGATGCTCCTAAGCTCTCTGAATATTTGGATGACGAGTCTAAAGAACATTTTACAGGTTTATGTGAACTCCTTGACAATGTAGGTATCGAATATCAGGTGAATGAGCGTCTGGTTCGTGGCCTTGATTACTACAACCGCACCGTATTTGAGTGGATCACTGAGAGCCTTGGTGCTCAAGGAACCGTCTGCGGAGGTGGTCGTTATGATGGACTGGTTGAACAACTCGGCGGGAAAGCAACCCCGGGTGTAGGTTTTGGTTTAGGTATTGAGCGCCTTGTGTTGATGCTTGAAGAGCTTGAATTGAATCAGACCAGACCTGCAGTCGATGTGTATGTTGTCACCATGGGCGAGGGTACACTCAAAGCAGGTATGTCTATGGCTGAGACGCTGAGAGAAAGTGTCCCAGGCCTTCGCGTCATGACCCACTTCGGTGGTGGCAATTTTAAGAAGCAGTTTAAGCGTGCTGACAAAGTCGGTGCTTCGGTTGCTCTGGTATTGGGCGAGAGCGAAGTCGCTAATGGTGAAGTCACTTTCAAAGATTTGAAAGGTGGCGAGCAACAGACCATTTCACAGGATGAAGTAGCCAGCAAACTGGCTCAATTGGTTTAAAGAGGACAAAACGTGGACGTCAATACCACAGAAGAACAACAAGTCGAAGAGATTAAAAAGTGGTTCAAGGAAAACGGAAAGGCTGTGATCCTTGGCGCCGTTCTGGGTCTGGGTGGTCTTTATGGCTGGCGTTATTACCAGGCTGAAACGATATCAGCACAAGAACAAGCATCTGATGCTTACAACAAGGTGATATCTGCTCTGACAGCAGGGGACGGCCAGCAAGCCGCGGAAGACTTTATCAAGCAAAATGAAGGTCAGGCCTATGCGGCGTTGGCAGCACTGCAGCTGGCTAAGAGCCAAGTTGAAAAGGGCGAACTAACTGCTGCTGCCGATCAACTACGTGTTGTGCAGTCCTCTGGTGATGATGCTTTAAAAGCCGTTGCAACGTCGCGTCTGGCACGTGTTGAGGCGGAGTTAGGCAACTTTGATGAAGCACTGGCGGAGCTTGATAAAGTAACGGCTGATAGCTGGAAAGCCAACGTTGCCGAATTACGCGGTGATATCCTTGTCAAAAAAGGAAATCTGGCAGGCGCACGTGATGCCTATGCTGCATCAATCGCAGCAGCTGACAACACCCTGGTTCAGATGAAGCTGGACAACCTCACCCAATAAGGTCAAACCATGATGAGTAAGGGATTTAAACGTATTGCCGCTCTGGCTCTGCTAACGGGTATTCTCGCAGGCTGTGCAGGTGAAGAGGAAGCTGTCCAGATGGCCCCTCTCCCACTGGTGGACAGTCGTTTCGAGCCGACTCTGCAATGGTCTGCATCGGTAGGAGAAGGGGTTGGAAACTATTTCAGCGAACTCAGCCCTGCCTTCGATGAGGGTAAACTTGTTGCTGCGGACCGTGACGGTCTGGTAAAAGCACTGGATGCTGAAAGTGGTAAGGTGCTCTGGTCTGTAAACCTTGGCGATAGTGAGCCAGCATTGCTGTCTGGTGGCATACTCATTGCGGACGGTGCTGTTTATATCGGTACCGAGCGTGGTGTGCTGGTTGCTTTAGATGAAGAAACCGGTGAGCAAAAGTGGCAGGCTAATATCGGCGGCGAGCTCCTGTCTCATCCAGCCTATGATATTGACAGCGGTCTGGTGATTGTCAATTCCAGTAATGGTTCACTGACCGCGGTTGGTGAAGAGTCAGGCCAGGTAAGATGGACAATTCCATCAGAGGTACCGACACTGACGCTACGCGGCAACAGTGCGCCTGTTGTTGCAAGAGGTGGCGTGATGTGGGGGCAGGCAAACGGTCGTATTGCCGCTGCACAATCTGCACAAGGTCAGGTTGCCTGGCAGCGGTCAATTGCCGTGCCTAAAGGTGCAACAGAAATTGACCGCCTTGTTGATGTCGATGCTTCACCCGTGATTGCAGGTGATAGATTATTCGCAATTGGCTACAATGGGCAGCTGGTGTCTTTGGACATCCTTAACGGGCAGCTTAGCTGGCGTCGAAATTACAGCTCTGCAACCAATTTTACCGTCGTAGGTAACCGTATTTTTCTGATCACTGCCAAAGACCATATCGTGGCAGTAGATGCTCGGAGTGGGAACGAACTCTGGAAAAATGCCTCGTTGGAATACAGGTTGCTGACAGCGCCAACCGTGATTGATAATTATATTGTGGTGGGCGACAGCGAAGGCTATCTGCATTGGCTGGACCCGTTTTCTGGTGACTTTGTTGCACAGCAGAAGTTAGATGACAGCGGTATTGCGGTAGCACCCATTGCTCTTGACGATGGTTATCTGACGATGACCCGCAACGGTAAGCTTAAAAAATTCCAGACGCCATAACCTGAAAAGCCAGTGGCGATAAAATTGTTCGGCTCCTGACTGTGAAGGTCAGGAGCCGATGTTATTCATAAGTAGTAAAGAATTTAGAGGTCATTATGATTCCTGTAGTTGCCCTTGTCGGGCGTCCGAATGTTGGGAAATCGACACTCTTCAACCGACTGACGCGTACCCGTGATGCGTTGGTTGCAGATTTTCCGGGATTAACAAGGGATCGTAAATACGGAAAAGCCCATCTGGGTGAGCACGAATTCATTGTTGTCGATACAGGAGGTATTGATGGCACAGAAGAGGGTGTTGAGACCAAAATGGCCGAACAGTCGCTGGCTGCGATTGAAGAGGCTGATGTCGTTTTATTTATGGTTGACGGTCGTTCTGGCCTGACAGTATCGGATGAAGCGATTGCCCAGCATCTCAGGTCACGAGAGAAAACCACGTTTCTCGTCGTCAACAAAGTTGATGGCATTGATGCTGATGCAGCCAGTGCAGAATTCTGGCAACTGGGTATGGAGCATATGTTCCAGATTGCTGCTGCTCATGGCCGTGGCGTCGCGGCATTGATCGACCGTGCACTCAAGCCCGTCGCTGACGAGATGTCAGAAGGTGATGACGAAGAGGATGGTCTGATTGACTTAACCTCAGAGCGTGACAGTGGTACCGACGACGAGGTTCTAACAGAAGAGCAGGCTGAAGACGCCCTGCAACGTCTCCAGAACCAGCCTATCAAATTTGGCATTATTGGCCGTCCGAATGTGGGTAAATCAACACTGACCAACCGAATTCTCGGTGAAGATCGCGTTGTTGTTTACGATATGCCGGGCACTACCCGCGACTCTATATATATTCCTATGGAACGAGATGGCCGAGAATATGTCATCATCGATACTGCGGGTGTTCGTCGACGTAAGCGGGTTAGCGATAAGGTTGAGAAATTCTCTGTTATCCAGACGCTAAAGGCGATTGAAGATTCCAACGTCGTATTGCTGGTGATTGATGCACGTGAAAATATTTCCGATCAGGACCTGAGCCTCTTGGGTTTTGCGTTGAATGCGGGACGTTCTATTGTCATTGTGGTTAACAAGTGGGATGGCCTCGACAGTGATGTAAAAGACCGCGTGAAGTCTGAGCTGGACCGTCGTTTAGGTTTCGTTGACTTTGCCCGTATTCACTTTATCTCTGCACTACATGGTACTGGTGTCGGTCACCTGTTTGAATCTATTCAGGAAGCGTATAAATCGGCAACTCAGCGCGTAGGAACTGCGATGCTGACCCGTATCATGAAAATGGCACAGGATGATCATCAGCCTCCAATGATTCGTGGCCGACGTGTGAAGCTCAAATATGCACACGCAGGTGGCTATAACCCGCCTATCGTCGTTGTTCATGGCAACATGGTGAGAGAACTGCCAGATTCGTACAAACGATATTTGATGAACTACTACCGTAAATCATTGGAAATTGTTGGTACGCCGATTCGTATTCAGTTCCAGAGTAGTGATAATCCATTTGAGAACAAAAAAGAAAAACTGACTGTTTCTCAGACTCGTCAGCGAAAACGCATGATGGATATGGTAAAAAATCGAAATAAAAAGTAAATATTCGACGAAAGCCCGGCACTTATGCCGGGCTTTTTTGTATCTAAAGAGAGAAAACGGCAAGAATCATCGAAAATATCAAAGATCAGCAAGTGTCATTTACAATTTAAAGTGATCTATATCACTTTTGTTGTGATACGAAAGGATCTTGTTGCGGGAGCTTTTAACCAGCATTTAAGTTGTTGAAATTATCATCACTGAATTCATCACTTCAATTTATAAAAAGCTTAAATGTGGCTTTTAAAAACTAAAAATTAGTTTTTTATCCTTTTAAAAATCCAAATGCAGAATATGTAACTTATGCTTTCGGCATATGTGTTGATAAATATTCTTTTGAGGGGAGATCGCTGAACATTGGGCATTAACGGGTTGGATCGAGGGATCCATCGATGATCCTGTTAATGCATGTCACATTTTTTCTGCTGGTAAAAGAGCACAGTAAATCGTCATAAACACAAAGAGTTTATGACGTAATCACTTAAAAAACTGAGGTGAAAGGGAGAAATTGTGTAGAAGTACCAAATACTGCAAACAGGACAAAGTATCGTTTAGAGTACTTTTGACCTTACTTTCCCATCAGGAAGTATAGAAACTAATGTATCCCCCTCTGATACATCATTGACCGAACGAATAACACTGCCTTTTGCAGACTGAGTCACCGAGAACCCGCGGGATAAGGTTGCAAGTGGACTGACGGCATCTAAGGTTTCCATTTTTAAAGAAAGTGCATGGCGCTCAGCGGTCATCTTTCTGTTCATTGCATCTTGAAGACGCTGCTGTATCAAGGCTAATTTACTGTGCTGCTGCTGAACAGTATTCGCTGGAGAATGGAGAAGCAGTGCTTGATGACTTCGTTCAATGTGCTGTGTTTCACGTTGCATGCGTTGCTGTATTGAACGCTCCAGCCTCATCGTGAGTGTATCCACCTGCTGCTGTTGACGTTCAATCTGTTTCTTTGGGTCTTGCATAGCCAGTCTATGCTGCAACTGGGTCAGGTGTTTGTTATGTTCCTGAATGTAGCGTTC
Source organism: Veronia pacifica (assembly GCF_001707825.1). GTDB lineage: Bacteria > Pseudomonadota > Gammaproteobacteria > Enterobacterales > Vibrionaceae > Veronia > Veronia pacifica. The sequence continues at coordinate 45,806 of NZ_LYBM01000024.1, forward strand.
AGTATAAAATTCCAATGCCTCAACATGTTGTTGTAACTGTTGAATTCTTGTTCCGGTATCCCGACTGACCAATTCAGCCGCTGCTGAAGGGGTTGGGGCTCGGACATCGGCGACAAAATCGGCTATGGTAACATCCACTTCATGGCCCACCGCACTTACAATAGGAATTTGACTGGCAGCGATAGTACGGGCAACGATTTCCTCATTAAAGCACCATAGGTCTTCCATCGAGCCTCCACCACGGCCAACAATCAGCACATCACACTCATTACGTGTATTTGCTCTGCCGATAGCCTGTGCGATTTCAATCGCAGCTCCTTCACCTTGTACCAACGTGGGATAAATAATGACCGATAAGGAAGGGTCACGACGCCTCAACACCTGAAGAATATCGTGTAGGGCAGCTCCCGTTTTTGATGTCACTATGCCGACACACTTTGGCTGCTCAGGCAAAGTGCTTTTTTCCGAGGCAGCAAAAAGCCCTTCTGCGGCTAGCTTCATCTTCAGCTTTTCAAATTGCTGTTTTAGACGTCCTTCGCCCTCAGGCTGCATGCTTTCAATAACGAGCTGATAATCGCCTCGCGGCTCGTACAAAGAGAGGCGCGCCCGCACGAGTACCTGGCTGCCGTTGGCTGGCTTAAACGTCACACGACGGTTATTTCCGCGAAACATTGCACACTTAGCCTGTGCCTGACTATCCTTCAAAGTGAAGTACCAATGACCTGAAGTGGGAATGGTCAGATTGGAGATTTCACCAACCAGCCACACGATACCCATTTCATTTTCGAGGACTCTACGCACTTCTGCATTGAGGTGAGAAACCGTATATATGCGGCTGTTGCTGTCAGTATTCACGAGGACTAAAAACCGAAATTTGCTGTTAATAGGTGCATGTTACTTAGCTGAATTTTTTATGCCAAACGTTTTCGTAAAAATGTATAGCCAAACGTTTGCGCCATGAGTATAATGCGGCGGCAATATTTTAGTCCCCTTAAACAATCAATTGGCGTGAGATATTGCGATGTTACGAATAGCTAAAGAAGCTTTGACCTTTGACGACGTTCTGCTCGTCCCTGCACATTCCACCGTTTTGCCTAACACTGCTGACCTTCGCACGCGTCTGACAAAAACCATCACGCTTAATATTCCTATGCTGTCTGCTTCTATGGATACAGTGACAGAAGCGCGTCTTGCTATTGCTCTGGCACAGGAAGGTGGTATCGGTTTTATTCACAAAAATATGTCGATTGAACAACAGGCTGAGCAAGTTCGTCTGGTGAAGATCTTTGAGGCCGGTGTCGTCTCTAACCCTGTGACTGTGACCCCTGATCAAACCATCGAACAAGTGAAATCACTGACACATAAACATGGTTTCGCCGGTTTCCCAGTGGTAACAGCCGCTAATGAACTCGTCGGTATTATCACAGGCCGTGATGTTCGCTTTGTTACCGACCTGAGCAAGTCGGTTGAGGAAGTGATGACACCTAAAGACCGTTTGGCGACCGTTCAGGAAGGCGCAAGCCATGCAGAAGTTCAGCAACTGATGCAAAAACACCGGGTAGAAAAAATCTTGGTAGTGAATGCGGATCATCATCTTAGTGGCATGATCACGGCAAAGGACTTCCAGAAAGCAGAACGCAAACCTAATGCATGTAAAGATGAGTTAGGCCGTTTACGTGTCGGCGCAGCCATTGGTGCTGGCGCAGGTAACGAAGAGCGTGTAAAAGCGCTGGTTGAAGCTGGCGTTGACGTCCTGCTGGTTGACTCTTCTCATGGCCACTCTGAGGGTGTTCTGCAACGTCTACGTGAAACCCGAGAGGCATTCCCTGACCTGCAAATCATTGGCGGTAACGTCGCAACAGCAGAGGGTGCCCGCGCACTAATCGAAGCTGGCGTAAACGCAGTAAAAGTAGGTATCGGTCCAGGCTCTATCTGTACCACGCGTATCGTGACGGGTGTGGGCGTTCCGCAAATCACGGCGATATCTGACGCTGCTGCGGTTGCCAATGAATACGATATTCCTGTTATCGCTGACGGCGGCATTCGCTTCTCTGGCGATATGGCGAAAGCAATTGCTGCTGGCGCATCATGTGTGATGGTGGGTTCAATGTTTGCCGGTACGGAAGAATCGCCGGGTGAAGTTGAGCTTTATCAAGGCCGTTCATACAAATCATACCGCGGTATGGGTTCACTGGGTGCCATGTCTAAAGGTTCATCTGACCGTTACTTCCAAAGCGATAATGCTGCTGACAAGCTTGTTCCTGAAGGTATCGAAGGTCGCGTTGCTTATAAAGGCCGCCTGAAAGAGATTGTTCATCAGCAGATGGGTGGACTGCGCTCTTGTATGGGTCTGACAGGATCTGACACCATCGAAGCACTGAGAACCAAAGCAGAGTTTGTTCGCATTACTGGTGCGGGTATGAGCGAGTCACACGCCCACGACGTGACTATCACCAAAGAAGCACCAAACTACCGTCTGGGTCAGTAACTCTCCTACTGACACCTAATTTTAAAGGGGCGCATCTGATGCGCCTCTTCATCAATTCTTAATTGAGAACTGCAGAAATGACCAAAAATATTCACGATCAACGAATTCTAATCCTCGACTTCGGCTCCCAGTACACACAACTGATTGCCCGCCGTATTCGGGAAATTGGTGTGTATTGTGAACTCTGGAGCTGGGATGTCGACGAGCAGGATATCCGTGACTTTAATCCGAACGGTATTATTCTCTCTGGTGGCCCTGAGAGTGTGACTGAGGACAACTCGCCACGTGCGCCAGAATACGTTTTCACTGCTGGTGTTCCAGTATTGGGCGTTTGTTATGGCATGCAAACCATGTCAGAGCAGCTGGGCGGAAAAGTATCAGGTTCTGATGAGCGTGAGTTTGGTTATGCGCAGGTGACTGTTCATAAGCCGGGTAGTCTGTTTGAAGGTATTGAAGATGCTCTGGCTGATGACGGTAAAGCCTTGCTGGACGTGTGGATGAGCCATGGTGACAAAGTGGTTGAGATCCCAGCTGACTTCCATACGGTTGCTTCAACAGATACTTGTCCATTTGCCGCAATGGCAAATGATGAGAAACGTTTTTACGGCGTGCAGTTCCACCCAGAAGTGACGCATACTCGCCAGGGCCTGCGCATGCTGGAGCGTTTCGTCATTGATATCTGTGGTTGTGAGAAACTGTGGACTTCAGCATCAATCATTGAAGATGCGGTTGAGCGTATCAAAGAGCAAGTGGGTGACGATGAAGTGATCCTCGGCTTGTCAGGTGGTGTTGACTCATCTGTTGTTGCGATGCTGATTCACCGCGCAATCGGCGATCGTCTGACTTGTGTCTTTGTCGACAACGGCCTTCTGCGACTCAACGAAGCCGAGCAGGTTATGGATATGTTTGGTGACCACTTTGGTCTGAACATTGTTCACGTTGATGCGGAACAGCGTTTCCTGTCTGCGCTTGAGGGTATTTCAGACCCAGAAGCTAAGCGTAAGAAAATTGGTCACGTTTTTGTTGATGTCTTTGATGAAGAATCGAAGAAACTGAAAAATGCTAAATGGCTGGCTCAGGGCACCATCTATCCTGACGTCATTGAATCAGCTGCATCGAAAACGGGCAAAGCGCATGTGATCAAATCTCACCACAACGTTGGCGGTCTGCCTGACGACATGGAAATGGGACTGGTTGAGCCGCTGAAAGAGCTGTTTAAAGATGAAGTACGTAAGATTGGCCTCGAGTTAGGCCTGCCTTACAACATGCTTTATCGTCACCCGTTCCCGGGACCAGGTCTGGGCGTACGTGTTCTGGGTGAAGTGAAGAAAGAGTACTGTGATCTTCTCCGACGTGCTGATGCTATTTTCATCGAAGAGTTGCACAATGCAGACCTTTACAACAAGGTATCTCAGGCATTTACTGTCTTTCTCCCTGTGCGTTCTGTCGGTGTAATGGGCGATGGTCGTAAGTACGACTGGGTTGTTTCATTGCGTGCTGTTGAGACTATCGACTTCATGACTGCGCACTGGGCACACCTGCCATATGATTTCCTTGGTAAGGTATCCAACCGCATCATCAATGAAATCGATGGTATCAGCCGTGTGGTTTACGATATCTCGGGTAAACCACCTGCAACGATTGAGTGGGAATAAAACCCACAATTTGTTTAAGTTCGGCTGCCATTTGAGCGTGAAATACTGTTGAGGCAGTCGAACTGGATAGCTAGAAGATCGGGTATGTGAAAGCCATTGTTTTTACTGCCCGTTTCCTTTCAAAACTACCTACATACCAAGGTGGCTTTCTCGGCTGTCTTTTTGAACATCATTCCCCGTGTAAAGGTTTCCTCTTCCCCGTTTTTTTTAAAAAGATAATCAGGCAAATACAACCGCCCTGATTCTGCCTGATATCTCGTCATGGCAGTCTGTCACTTCCTGTTATCAATGCAGCGGTGAGCCGTTTAAGTGTCAGTAAATTCACTTACGTATTTTTTATAAACTGTAAAAATTTGGCATCGAGGGTAGGTTACATCGGTTTAAATATAGAGAAACCAAAGAGGCACAAAAGGCTAACAATCCCACCCAGCAAAGTGCAAATATTTATCATTTGAAACAATTTGCAAAACATTATTTTTATTTAAGTTTAATTTAAAGATTAATATAAATTTAACATAATAGTTCTTAATGATAGATTTAATTGGTTTTATATTTTGATATATATTTAATATATAGTTTTAAATGCTAATTTATCATCTATTATAAATATATAAATCTTAACACTTTTGATTTTATCTCTTTTACTCTAACCCCTGCTTTTGCTAGTTTCAGTTGAAAGGACGACAGTAAACTCTATCGAGAGGGCAGTACGATTATGAGTGAAATGACCCATGCCGCACCCAAGAATCGGGGTGCGATTGCATTCATCGAAAAAGTAGGAAAAAAAATCCCGGATCCCGTCATTATTTTTATGTCACTTTTTGTTGTGGCTCTGGGACTGACAGCATTTATTGGCGGACATGAATTTCAGACTGTCAGTGCAAGTGGAGAGGCAGTCACACACAGTGTGAAAAATATGCTGGACACGGAAAATGTTCGTTGGATGTTCAGCAACGCGATTTTGACCAACTGGCTGGCATTTGGTCACGGCGTATTAGGTGTGATTTTGATTGTCATGCTGGGTGTGGGCATTGCAGAAAACTCAGGTCTTTTGGGTGCGGTGATCAAGAGCCTTGGTCTTCGCCTAAATGCACGCTGGTTACCTATGCTTTTGGTCTTCCTTGGTATCATGAGCTCAATTGCGACCGATGCGGGGTATCTGGTGCTTATCCCTCTGGCGGGGATGCTCTACGCTGGCGTGGGTAAAAACCCACTGATAGGTATGGCTGCGGCATTTGCAGGTGTATCTGCAGGGTTTAGTGCCAACCTGTTACCCGCTACACCTATTGACGTGATCATTGGTATGAACGCACGCATTTTTGCTGAGGCACAGGGCGTTCCTTTCACTAATGCACAAGGTGAACCTCTTAATCCAGCGACCATGCACTATACGTTTATCTTTGTTTCGACCTTTATGTTGGCTGGACTGGGTGCTTGGGTAACCAAACGTTTTGTTGCGCCACGTCTTGATGCGATGTCTTATCAACTGCCAGAAGATCTCGATGTTGGTGAGTTCAAAGTCACGGACAATGAGCGTAAGGGTCTACGCAGTGCAGGACTTGGTCTGCTGTTATCCGCAGCGGCGATTGTTGGTCTGGCAGTCGGCCCTCTGGCAACTTATGTCAACGATGCTGGTCGCGAAGTGACACCATATCTTGATAATGTGATCCTACTGATTGCGATGGTGTTTGCTGTAACGGGCCTGTTCTATGGCTTTGCAACAGGCAAGTTTAAAACCAAGCAGGATGTTGTGAATGCTATGGTGAAGCAGATGAACACCATGGGATATATTCTGGTTCTGACCTTCTTCAGTAATAACTTTCTTGCTGTCCTGAGCTACTCTGGTCTGGGTGTGTATGTCACTTATCTTGGTGCCACGGGCTTGAGCTCACTGGGATTAGAAAACTATCCTGTATTACTTATCATTGGTTTCATTCTGACAACAGCATTGATCAACCTGTTTGTTGGTGGCTTGACGTCTAAGTGGATGCTATTAGGGCCTATCTTCATTCCTATGCTGTATCAGGTTAATCCAGATATGACGCCTGACATGGTTGCGGCAGCTTATCGTGTAGCGGATTCATCGACTAACATCATCACACCAATGATGACCTATGCAGGTGTTATCCTTGCATTCATGCGCAAATATAAGCCAGACCTGAGCTTTGGTGATGTGATTGCAATGATGGTTCCATACTCGGCTGCATTCCTGACGGTTTGGACCACCCTGTTAATTTTCTTCTTTACCTTTGAAATCCCATTGGGTTTCTAGGAAGTCAGAAATAAAAAACCCGGCAAACGACGCCGGGTTTTTTATTTGTCTCCACTTAGTCCAGCAAATACTTTGCATGGAACCTCAAGTGGTCCTCGATAAAGCTGGAGATAAAGTAGTAGCTGTGGTCGTAGCCTGGCTGCATACGGATCTCCACCGGATATCCAGCCATCTCCGCCGCCGCTTGCAAGCGTTCAGGTTTCAGCTGCTCCTCGAGGAAGGAGTCTGCATCACCCTGATCAACAAGCATGGGGAGGTGGCCTTCGGCCTTTTTAATCAATTCGCAACTGTCGTACTGTTCCCAGCTTTTTTTGTCTTCGCCAAGGTAATTGGTAAAGGCTTTTTGTCCCCAAGGCACATTCATTGGATTCGCAATGGGCGCGAAAGCGGATACAGATTTATATGCTTCCGGGTTTTTTAATGCAATGGTCAGAGCGCCGTGTCCACCCATGCTATGGCCAGTAATCGCTTTTACATGACTCACAGGGAAGTGAGATTCCACCACAACAGGCAATTCTTTTACTACGTAGTCATACATGTGGTAGAAGCGATTCCATGGCGCTTCCGTTGCATTAAGGTAGAAGCCCGCGCCAATGCCAAAATCATAGGCGCCTTCCGGATCATCTGGAATGCTGTCACCACGCGGACTGGTGTCTGGTGCAACAATAGCAATACCCAGTTCAGCAGCAATCCTGTGTGCTCCTGATTTTTGCATGACATTTTCGTCGGTGCAGGTTAAACCGGATAGGAAATAGAGAACGGGGACTTTATTGGTTTCTGAGGCTTGCGGCGGAAGATAGATAGCGAACCTCATGTTGCAGTGTAAGGTTCTGGACGTGTGAACGTACTGTTTGTGCCAACCGCCAAAGCTACGGTTACTGCTGGTACTTTCTAAACTCATAACTTTTTATTCTCAAGTCTGGCGGGGGCGATTGCCCCCACCCGAAATTTATGTTTTATACATTGTAGTGGATCACAGTACGAATACTTTTTCCTTCATGCATCAGGTCAAAAGCTTCATTGACGTTTTCGAGTTCCATGGTGTGTGTGATGAAATCATCCAGCTTAAACTCACCAGCCATATAGCGGTCAACAATCTCAGGCAGCTCGGAGCGGCCTTTTACACCACCAAACGCAGAGCCGCGCCACACACGTCCGGTGACTAGCTGGAAGGGGCGGGTAGAGATCTCCTGACCGGCTCCTGCAACCCCAATGATCACAGATTCCCCCCAGCCTTTGTGACAACATTCGAGCGCAGAGCGCATGACATTCACATTACCAATACACTCGAAGGAGAAATCAACACCACCGTCAGTCATTTCAACAATGACATCCTGAATTGGCTTATCGAAGTTTTTCGGGTTGATGCAGTCGGTTGCGCCAAGTTTTTTCGCTAGGTCAAATTTACTTTCGTTAAGATCAACACCTATGATGCGGCTGGCACCTGCCATGGTGGCACCAATGATGGCTGACAGACCGATACCACCTAAACCGAAGATGGCAACAGTGTCGCCCTCCTTTACTTTAGCTGTTTTTAATACGGCACCCATACCGGTTGTGACGCCGCAACCCAGCAGACAGACTTCTTCCAACGGTGCGTCTTTATTTACTTTAGCCAGTGAAATTTCAGGCAGAACAGTATACTCAGAGAACGTTGAGCATCCCATGTAGTGGTAAATAGGCTGACCGTCCTTGTAGAAACGGGTGGTGCCGTCTGGCATCAGACCTTTACCCTGAGTTTCACGTATGCGCTGACACAGGTTGGTTTTACCTGATGTGCAGAACTTACAGGTACCACACTCAGGTGTGTAAAGAGGAATAACATGATCACCGACAGACACACTTGTCACGCCTTCGCCAACCTGCTCAACAATGCCGCCACCTTCATGACCGAGAATAGCGGGGAAAATACCCTCGGGATCATCACCAGATAAGGTAAATGCATCAGTATGACACACCCCTGTTGCAACGATTCTTACCAGCACTTCTCCTGCTTTGGGTAACATAACATCGACTTCCTCGATGCTCAGTGGCTTGCCCGCTTCCCATGCAATTGCAGCTTTGGATTTTATAAACTGTTCAGTCATGATTTGTGCTCGCTGTATTGATACGGTGATACATATTTGTTCACACTAGCTTAAAATTATTACCCGCTTTGTTCCGTTTTTGACACAGAATGATATGCGTGTGTTTGTATCTTTTAAGTATATTTATTTCTCATAAGATGATAATTACCTATATTGTCAATTCACTTTTACTCAGAGGTAATAATGGTTACATGGCAAGGTGTTAATGAATTTGTCGCTGTAGCTGAAGCAGGCAGTTTTACCAAAGCGTCTGAACGGGTTGGCGCATCGACAGCACACGTCAGTCGGCAAATTAGTTTGCTGGAAGAGCGCCTCAATGTAAGGCTCTTTATGCGGACCACTCGCAGTGTGTCTCTTACTCCTGAGGGGCGAGCTTATTATCAGCACTGCAGGGTGTTGGTTGAAGGCCTCAAGGAAGCTGAAACTATGCTCAGCGATTTGAAGGAGACACCGTCGGGATCTATCAAAATGACAGCTCCAGTGACTTATGGAGAGCAGGTGGTGATGCCTATGGTTGTCGAGTATATGCGTCAATACCCGGATGTCAGTATCGAAGTTGTCCTGTCGAATAAGCCGCTGGATTTAGTTGAGACAGGGTGTGATATTGCTATCAGACTCGGACGATTGACAGATTCCTCTATGGTGGCAAAAAAGCTGGCAACCCGCCGGTTGATCACTTGTGCGTCACCTCATTATCTCGCTCAGCGGGGAACACCACATACAATCTCAGAGCTTGATCTACATAATTGTCTCTGTGGCTACAGAGAGTACTGGCGTTTTCGTGAAAACGGAACTGAGAGAAATATTCGTGTCTCTGGCAGTCTTCGCTGTAACAGTGGTCTTGCACTGTGTGATGCGGCGAAAAATAGTCTCGGTATCATTCAATTGCCTGACTACTATGTGGATTCGGCAATACAATCTGGCGAGTTGACTCACGTTTTACAGTCTTATCAGGATGATGAAGAGGGCATATGGGCATTGTTTCCTCACCGGCGATTGCAACCACGACGTGTCAGGGCATTGGTCGACTTTTTCGCCCAGCGTTTAAATGAATCTGGAAGTGATATACTCCATGCCGTTTCAAGTTAGATGGTGAACCGAGTGACGGACATAGAACAAAAACAGCATTTTATGCGGCATGCAATGGCGCTGGCCGAAAAGGCAGAGGCCGAAGGTGAAGTTCCAGTAGGAGCCGTTCTTGTACATGAAGGCAAGGTGATTGGTGAGGGTTGGAACCGTCTGATTGGTCAGCATGATGCAACTGCACATGCAGAAATGATGGCTCTCCGCCAAGGGGGCAAAGTATTGTCCAATTATCGTCTGCTTGATGCTGAACTTTATGTGACGCTTGAACCTTGTCCTATGTGTGCCAGTGCAATGGTGCATAGCCGAATTGGTAAGGTTTATTTCGGCGCACCAGACCTCAAAACAGGCGCGGCAGGAAGTACTATGAATCTACTCAGCTATGATGGCGTCAATCACCATGTTGAGAGTGAGGGAGGCCTGCTTGAGGAGGAATGTCGTCATCAGCTACAAGCTTTTTTCAAACGACGCCGGGCAGAAAAAAAAGCAGAAAAGCAGGCCAGGAAAGCTAAGAGCGGTGATATTTAGCCAATATGGTTGTGTGATTAGAAGCCACTATCAAGCATTTCAAATTCTCTGAGAGAATAAGTACGCTGACGCCACAAGACTTTTTTGTGCATATTCGAGCGCATTCTCTTACGTCGATTTGCCGCCATCATCGAGCTTCGGTTAAAACTGGATCTGGTCTTTCCTCGGGATGAGAACATAGCTCGGGTTCCATTTGTCAAAGCGAGAGCCTAAGCGCTCCTGCATGGTTAACGTTCTTTCACTTTATACTCATGGCCTGTGACTAAATCATGACAGTACTGACGTTATATCAAGGCAATAAACAGAAGGTCACAAGGTTAAGCGAAAACGTTTTATAAAATGAGGGAACTGCGTTTTTCAGTACTCCCTAATGTGATGCCAAGCTCGACAGAGTGATTAATCACCTATCGGGTAGCGGTGGCGCTTTATTCTGTTTCGTTTGTTGATTTTTCAGTGGTGATTTTGGAGGAGCAGAACTGTAACTGCTTCCCTTAGCTGTTGACTTACGGACCGTTGGTTTCTGGTCACTTTTCTTAATAACAGGCTCTGCTTGGGCCACTTCTGAATTGCCGTTGGCTTCAACGTCCATGTCTAGAGACTGGCTAAGTTGATCACCGACCTCTCCAGTATTCTGCTGCTGTTTCTGAGGTTGTGCTTCTGGTTTAGTTGTCTTTTCAGCTTTTGTCGGGGCTTTACTTTCGGCCTTGGGCGATTTTTTAACGACCGTGGTTTTCGTCGCAGTGCTCGCTTTGTCTTTGGTTACTGCTGTCGCCTTTGGTTTTTCAGTCGGTTTGTCTTTTTTCGGCGCTTTGGGCTGCTTCTCGACATCAGCTTTAGCCACTTTCTTCGTATCTGAGGCGCCGCTTGCCTTTTTCACTGTCGGTTTGGTATCAGCCTGCTTAATCTCACCTTTCACTTTGGCAGCCGCCGCAGCTGCAGCAACTTCAGGTAATGATGACGCCTCTTCAGGTGTTACATTAATGGTCTTGAGATCGGCAAGATCGCCTGTAGAAACGGGTTGCTCAGCCTCTGCCAGCTGGGACTGTTCATAACCACTGATACTCTGATAGTAACGGCGGATATTTTCGACATAATTCAGCGTCTCGTAACCACGGGCAAAGCCGTAACGGGTTTTGCTGTAGTATTTTCTCTCAGCGAGCATCGGAAGCCGCTTTTTCACATCCCGCCAAGAGTCAGGGTTTGCTCCCTGACTGGCGGTCAGTCTTCTTGCATCCATAAGGTGCCCGAAGCCGACATTGTAAGATGCCAGAGCAAACCAGATTCGCTCGTTTTCATTAACACTGTCCGGGATCCTGCGCACCATTCTTGCCAGATAGGTCGCCCCTCCGCGGATACTCTGCTCAGGATCAAGACGATTTTTCACGCCAACATCTTTTGCCGTTGGCTTGGTCAGCATCATCATCCCCCGAACACCTGTTGGTGAGACAGCACGAGGATTCCAATGAGATTCCTGATAAGAGAGTGCAGCCAGCAGGCGCCAGTCAAACTCTGCAGCATACTTCTTGAACAGAGGTTCCCACTTTGGCAGTTTCTTCTCAATTGCTCTTAGAAAGGCTCTGGTATCGACAAAGTCGAAATTACCAACATGACCAAAGTATTTTTCTTCCAGTTGCGCAAGTTCACCGTTTTTCTTTATTTTGCCAAAAAACTCGATCATCAATGCGTAAACGCTATCGTCGGTCTGTTTTTTCATGAACCACGAAATGGGTTCATCTTCTGAAAGTTCAAGCGCAACAGCTATGTTTGGATGGGTACGTTGGATCAAGGCGATATCGACTGAGTCCGCGATAGTAAAATCGACGCTGCCATCTGACACCTTTTTCAACAATTCATCATCGTCGGTGTCTGTCACACTGTCCCAGACCAGATTGGGGTAGGTCTGCTGAAGGTCTTCCAACGTGAGTTCATGGCTAGAACTGTTGACCACAGCAATACTGGTCCCCTCTTTGGTCAGATCTTTGACTTTCCTCGGATGCCAGTGACCGTTTTTATAGACCAGTTGCTGACTGACAAAGTAGTAGGCAGGGCCGGCACGAAACGCATCCATTCGATCCCGAGTGACGGTCAGACCAGCGGCAATAATATCGACATCGCCTCGTTCAAGGGCAGGAAAAAGACCAGAGAGGGTATAGGCAGGTTGCATTTCGAGCTGAAGTCCCAGACTGTCAGCAAAGCGTTGCGCCAATTCAAAGTCGAGTCCGGTAGGGCCGTCGCGGTCTATGTAGTACGAAAGCTGATTATTAAGCGTGCCAACACGCAGCACACCACGGTCCCGGATTTTTTCTAACTGCGTTCGATCATCATAATCCCACTGACAGCCAGTCAAAACAGCAATCAATGAAATAAACATAAGTGTATGAAAAAAATGGTTGAGAGATCTGGTCTTCAAAAAGGTTGCTCACTTATATTTTGTTTCCCCATTTATACCAGAGCGGCAGGGCTGCGGAAAGTTCACCCCTCTGATCTGTGCGTTACAATGACAGAGCACGCATTTTTATAGCAAGATAAAAAAATCACGCAAACGGTTGCGGCAGGTGTTACCTCAGTTGGACTTTTACCCTATAATGGCGCCCGCAAGGTGCGAATGCGGTAAAAAAAGTGGTATTGACGTGACCTGATCTGCTCCGGGATAGCCCGCAATCAGGTGGTCAGGCCAATATTCCTTTGATCAACCGCTAACGAGAGATGTACGCACATGGAAATTTTGCGTGGTTCCCCCGCTTTGTCCGAATTCCGAATTAATAAGCTGATGGAAAGCTGCCGGGAACTCGGTCTGCCTGTTTCTGGTATTTATGCAGAATACGTCCATTTTGCCGATTTAGCTTCACCGCTGAGTGATGAAGAGCATGAGATGTTATCTCAACTGCTGACTTATGGACCAACCATTGAGGAACATCAACAAACCGGCTCGCTTTACCTTGTGACGCCGCGTCCAGGCACTATCTCTCCCTGGTCTTCCAAAGCAACAGATATTGCACACAACTGTGGTCTATCACAAATCAAACGCCTTGAGCGCGGTACGGCTTTTTATATTGAGTCTGAACAGCCCCTCAATGCGGGACAGGAAACTGCGTTAAAAGGTCTGATTCACGACCGCATGATGGAAAGCACATTCCTCGAACTAACTGACGCCCAGCAACTGTTCACAGAAGCGACACCTGCGCCCCTTACGCCAGTTGATATTCTATCGGGTGGCCGCGAGGCACTTGTGGCTGCAAATACTGAATTGGGACTGGCGCTGGCGGAAGACGAGATAGACTATCTGGTTGAGAGCTTTACCCGCCTGGGCCGAAATCCAAATGATATCGAGCTGATGATGTTTGCACAGGCAAACTCTGAGCACTGTCGTCATAAAATCTTCAATGCTGATTGGACAATCGACGGTATTGAGCAGGGCAAATCGCTGTTCAAAATGATCCAAAATACCTATGAGAAGAACAGCTCTCACGTCCTTTCTGCATACAAAGATAATGCCGCCGTCATGACGGGCTCTGAAGTAGGCCGTTTCTTCCCTGACCCTGAATCACGTCAATATAACTACCATCAGGAAGATGCCCATATTCTGATGAAGGTGGAAACTCACAACCACCCAACAGCCATATCTCCTTGGCCGGGCGCATCAACTGGCTCTGGCGGCGAGATCCGCGATGAAGGCGCAACAGGCATTGGCGGAAAACCTAAAGCAGGTCTGGTCGGTTTTACGGTATCAAACCTTCGCATCCCCGGTTTTGAGCAACCGTGGGAAACCAATTATGGTAAGCCTGAGCGCATTGTAAATGCACTGGATATTATGCTTGAGGGCCCTCTGGGTGGCGCAGCATTTAATAACGAATTTGGCCGTCCAAACTTATTGGGCTATTTCCGTACCTATGAAGAAAAAGTCACTTCACACAATGGTGAGGAAGTCCGTGGTTACCATAAGCCAATCATGATCGCTGGTGGTATGGGCAACATCCGTGACGAGCATGTGCAGAAGAGAGAGATCCCCGTCGGTGCGAAACTGATTGTGCTGGGTGGTCCTGCAATGAATATCGGTCTCGGTGGCGGTGCTGCATCATCAATGGCGTCAGGCCAGTCTGCTGAAGATCTGGACTTTGCCTCTGTACAGCGTGAAAACCCTGAAATGGAACGTCGTTGTCAGGAAGTCATTGACCGGTGCTGGCAGATGGGCGAAGAAAACCCGATAGCCTTTATCCACGATGTGGGCGCGGGTGGTATCTCCAATGCATTGCCTGAGCTGGTAGACGATGGCGAGCGCGGGGGTAAATTCCAGCTACGCAACGTACCGAACGATGAGCCGGGCATGTCACCACTTGAGATCTGGTGTAACGAGTCGCAGGAACGTTATGTCATGGCGGTCGCGCCAGAGAATATGGATGTATTTGATGCAATCTGCAAGCGTGAGCGTGCGCCATATGCCGTGGTGGGTGAAGCAACAGAAGAACGTCATCTGACACTGGAAGACAGCCACTTCGATAATACGCCGATCGATATGCCGATGGATATTTTGCTTGGCAAACCACCTAAAATGCACCGCGATGTCGAGAGCAAGAAAGTCGAGGGTATTGCACTTGACCGTACAGGTATCGATATTGAAGAGGCGACCAAACGTGTTCTTCGTTTGCCTTCAGTTGCTGAAAAAACCTTCCTCGTAACCATTGGTGACCGTTCAGTGACAGGTCTTGTTGCGCGTGACCAGATGGTAGGTCCATGGCAGGTGCCAGTGGCAAACTGTGCCGTCACTGCAGCAAGTTATGACAGCTATCATGGCGAGGCTATGTCCATGGGCGAGCGCACCCCGGTAGCATTGCTAGATTTTGCAGCCTCTGCCCGTCTGGCGGTTGCCGAGTCGCTGACGAATATTGCTTGTTCGGATATTGGAGATCTGAACCGGATTAAACTCTCTGCCAACTGGATGGCAGCAGCAGGCCATCCGGGTGAAGATGCTGGCCTTTATGAAGCAGTAAAAGCTGTCGGTGAAGAGCTTTGCCCTGAACTGGACTTGACCATTCCTGTGGGTAAAGACTCTATGTCGATGAAAACCCGCTGGCAGGAAAATGGTGAAGACAAAGAAAACACGGCACCTTTGTCGCTGGTTATTACTGCGTTTGGCCGTGTTGAAGATATTCGTAAAACCGTCACGCCACAGCTTCGCACTGATAAAGGTGATTCTGTTCTGGTACTTATTGATCTTGGACAGGGACAAAACCGACTTGGTGCCACCGCACTGGCGCAGGTCTACAAGCAATTGGGAGATAAGCCTGCTGACGTTGATAACCCAGCTTTACTAAAGGGTTTCTTCAATGCTGTCCAAGGGCTGGTGCGGGAAGAGAAGTTGCTGGCTTATCATGACCGTGGTGACGGTGGCCTTTATGTCACTCTGACCGAGATGGCATTCGCAGGCCATACTGGCGTAGAGGTTGATATCAATACACTGTCTGCTGACGGAGAGTGTCATGACAGTCTTGCAGCCTTGTTCAATGAAGAGCTTGGTGCAGTGATTCAGGTGAAAGCTGACGATCTGGATCAGGTACTGTCATCACTGGCCTCTCACGGTCTTGAAACATGCAGCCACGTTATCGGTACCTTATCGGACGAAGATGTTGTTCGTATTTGGAACGGTGACGAGTGTGTGATTGAGCAAAATCGGACTGAACTTCGCAGCATCTGGGCAGAAACGACGTATCAGATGCAGGCGATGCGTGATAACCCGTCTTGCGCCAAACAAGAATTCGATGCCAAAGCTGACCTGACTGATCCGGGCTTAAAAGCCGACCTGACATTTGATGTTCATCAGGATGTCGCAGCGCCATTTATTGCCATGGGCGCTCGCCCTCAAATGGCTATCATTCGAGAGCAAGGTGTTAACTCTCATGTTGAGATGGCTGCCGCGTTTGACCGTGCAGGGTTTGATTCAACAGACGTTCACATGAGTGACGTGCTGTCAGGGAATGTTGGACTGGAAGAGTTTCATGGTCTGGTTGCCTGTGGTGGATTTTCATACGGCGATGTGCTGGGAGCCGGTGAAGGTTGGGCAAAATCAATTCTGTTCAATGCACAGGCCCGTGACGAATTTGAACGCTTCTTTGGCCGGGACAATACCTTTGCACTTGGCGTCTGCAACGGCTGTCAGATGTTATCTAATCTGAAAGACCTAATCCCCGGTGCTGAGCTTTGGCCTCGCTTTGTCCGAAATGAGTCTGAGCGCTTTGAAGCGCGTTTCAGCCTAGTCGAAGTACAGTCCAGCCCATCTTTGTTCCTCGATGGAATGGCAGGGTCAACCATGCCAATAGCTGTCTCTCACGGTGAAGGACGGGTCGAGGTCAGTGGTGCTGATCATTTAGCGCGTCTTGAGCAGTCAGGCACGATAGCACTTAGATACAGTGATAACTTTGGTAAAGTCACCGAAAGTTACCCTGCGAACCCTAACGGTTCACCAAACGGTATCACAGGCCTGACGACACCTGATGGTCGTGTCACTATTATGATGCCGCACCCAGAGCGCGTGTTCCGTACAGTCGCCAATTCATGGCACCCGGATAGCTGGGGTGAGGACAGTGCTTGGATGCGTATGTTCCGAAATGCACGGGTTAAAATAGGCTAACGCATTGCTTATAAACATGAAAACCGCTGCGCTTGTAGCGGTTTTCTTTTTTTAAGAAGCACCGGAGCTGGGCTTTTGTCAGGTTGCGGTTACAATGACAATATAAGATCACAGTAGGTGGCACCGGGAGATTGTGTCCGACCTGAACGAAAGGGATGAAGAAATGAAAAAGATTGAAGCCATCATAAAGCCGTTCAAACTCGACGATGTTCGTGAGGCACTGGCCGAAGTAGGTATCACGGGGATGACTGTCTCGGAGGTGAAGGGCTTTGGTCGTCAGAAAGGCCATACCGAGCTCTATCGGGGCGCTGAGTATATGGTGGACTTTTTACCCAAAGTGAAACTGGAAATTGTTGTGGCGTCAGACGTGGCTGAACAATGCGTTGAAACTATTATGCAAACTGCTCAAACGGGTAAAATTGGCGACGGGAAGATATTCGTCACCGATATTGAGCGCGTTGTTCGGATTCGTACCGGTGAAGAGGACGAAAACGCTATTTAGTGGTGCAAATGAGTAACAACAAAAAAGAGCGCCAGTGCGCTCTTTTTTTATCTCTAAACCTGTTATTTTTTGAAGCTGTATTGATGAACTGCTGCTCAGCGAGCAGGTGCAACCCGGTAGCGTTCAGGTTTATGATTCATGGTCAGTAACAGGTTAAGAATAATGGCACTGCCAACAGAACAGAAAAGAAGCCACGGACTGACAACAAAAAATGAGGCAACCAAAATGGCACAGTCGATAGCCATCTGAACATTTCCAGCTCTAACACCGAATTTGTCCTGACAGAAGAGAGCAAGGATATTAAAACCACCCAGACTGGCATTGTGACGGAATACTATCAACATACCAACACCGATCAGAAGTCCTGCAATGATCGCGCTGTAGACAGGCGAAAGCCAACTTACGACAAAAAGATTATCAATCATGTCAGCAAAAACTGAGACCAGACTACCAGCAATTAAACTGCGCACTGCAAACTGACGGCCAAACCGCTGCCATGCCATCAGATAAAAAGGCAAATTTAGAACAAAGAATAAGGTGCCGAATGAAAGATCAGTCACTTGGTTGACGAGAAGCGCAAGTCCCGCAATGCCCCCAGATAATAGGCCCGCCTGTTTTAAAAACATGACTCCCTGAGCGACGATAAAAGTACCTGCGAGAATGGCAACCAGATCTTCCTGCCAGCTGTGTTTAATGCTACTACTCAACCTTATTACTCCTTGAAACGCTCAATAGTGTCCAAACTGAAAGAAAATGACATATCTCCTTACTTAAGGACATCGTTGTTTTTGCCAAAAAGTGAGAAGTGACGCTAATAATATCGATAATTTTACATTTTTGCGAACGAACCATCCTCTGTGTAATTTGATATTTACAAAACGTAAAGTCGTTAATTTACACTTTGTTGTGTCTTTGTTACACGACAGGTGGTTTTTTTGGTTTTTTGATGTGCATTTGACTGAAATTAGTCAAACAGGAGATTTGTGCTATCTGATCACCAACATATTTTGTAGAATGCATTTCGCGATTAAACGGGTGACGTAAACGTTTGCGTTGGCGTGAAAACTGGTTTTTTACCGCCACTCACACAAAGAGTGGCTCTCGGGTGACCTTGAGCCTGAGAATAAATCTGAGGCAGGAGAGACAGATGTTAAAGCGTGATATGAATATCGCTGATTATGATCCGGAATTGTTCGCCGCGATCGAGGAAGAAACGGCCCGTCAGGAAGAGCACATCGAACTGATTGCGTCAGAAAACTATACCAGTCCTCGTGTCATGGAGGCTCAGGGCTCGCAACTGACGAATAAATACGCTGAAGGTTATCCGGGTAAGCGTTACTACGGTGGCTGTGAGTTTGTCGACAAAGCAGAAGCGCTGGCCATTGATCGTGCCTGCCAGCTATTTGACTGTGAATATGCCAATGTTCAGCCTCATTCAGGGTCACAAGCAAACAGTGCAGTCTTCATGGCACTCCTTAATCCGGGCGATACCGTGCTGGGAATGAGTCTGGCTCATGGCGGTCATCTCACACATGGCTCTCCGGTCAACTTCTCCGGCAAACACTACAATGTCGTCCCTTATGGCATTGATGAGAGTGGCCAAATTAACTACGACGAGATGGAAGCGTTGGCACTGGAACATAAACCTAAGATGATCATCGGTGGTTTCTCTGCTTACTCTCAAATTGTTGACTGGGCACGTATGCGTGAAATCGCTGATAAAGTCGAGGCATACCTGTTAGTAGACATGGCGCATGTTGCTGGACTGGTTGCTGCAGGTGTTTACCCGACGCCTCTTCCACACGCGCATGTGGTCACAACGACGACGCATAAGACATTGGCTGGCCCGCGTGGTGGTCTGATCCTGTCAAATGCGGGTGAAGACCTGTACAAGAAATTCAATTCAGCGGTATTCCCGGGTGGCCAGGGTGGCCCGCTGATGCATGTTATCGCAGCGAAAGCTGTAGCATTCAAAGAAGCAATGGAGCCGGAATTTAAGGCTTATCAGCAACGTGTTGTTGATAATGCTCAGGCGATGGTCAGTGAGTTTCTTAACCGTGGCTACAACATCGTTTCAGGTAGCACGGAGAACCACCTGTTCCTCGTTGATTTGATTGAGAAAAACATCACTGGTAAAGAAGCAGATGCGGCATTGGGCGCAGCGAACATTACCGTAAATAAAAATAGCGTGCCGAATGATCCTCGCAGTCCGTTCGTGACATCAGGTATCCGTATCGGTACGCCTGCGATCACCCGTCGTGGCTTCACAGAGCAGGACTCTCGTGACCTTGCTGGCTGGATGTGTGACGTGCTGGATAACATTGAAGATGCTGCCGTTATTGAGGCGACCAAAGCCAAGGTGCTTGAAATTTGCAGCCGTCTGCCTGTGTATCCGTAACACTCAGACAAATCAGGTAAAAAACGAAACAACATAAAGACACCCTCAGGGTGTCTTTTTTTGTTAAGACAGCCAGAATTTTGCCTCGTTACCCCATTATGAACTGCCCCTGATCGCCAAATGAGTTACACTGATGCCAATGTAGCTAAGGAGGAATAATGCACTGTCCATTTTGTGGTGCAAATGACACCAAAGTCATAGATTCCAGACTGGTGGCTGATGGCCACCAGGTGCGTCGCCGTCGCCAGTGCATCGCCTGTAGCGAGCGCTACACGACGTTTGAAACGGCGGAACTGGTCATGCCGCGTATTATTAAAAATAATGGTAACCGTGAGCCGTTTAATGAAGACAAGTTGATCGGTGGTATCCAGCGCGCGTTGGAAAAACGCCCTGTCAGTACCGATGATATTGAAAAGGCTATAAACGCGATAAGAACGAAGATCCGTGCCACAGGGGAGAGAGAAGTGTCCTCCAATATGGTCGGAAATCTAGTAATGGAAGCCCTAAAAGAGCTCGATAAAGTTGCCTATATCCGCTTTGCTTCCGTTTATCATAGTTTTGAAGATATTCGGGAGTTCGGGGAAGAAATTGCCCGTCTTGAGAAGTGATCATGCAGGCCATATTTTCAGACTTTGACAGCCAAATGATGGAGCGTGCTCTGGATTTGGCAGCACGCGGACGTTTTACCACTTCACCTAACCCCAAAGTAGGATGTGTGATCACCTTGGATGGGGAAGTGGTTGGCGAAGGCTACCATCAGCGCGCTGGCGAACCGCATGCCGAGGTGTATGCTCTGAGAGATGCAGGTGAACGTGCGGCAGGCGCAACGGCTTATGTCACACTTGAACCCTGTTCTCACTATGGCCGAACACCACCCTGTGCTGATGCATTGATTAAAGCTGGTGTATCACGCGTGGTATGCGCCATGGTTGATCCTAACCCTGATGTCGCTGGCCGAGGTATTGAGCGCATAAGACAAGCGGGGATTGAGGTTGATGTTGGTTTACTGCAACAAACCGCCGAGCGCTTGAATGCTCCGTTCATCAAGTTGATGACCACGGGTATGCCCTACGTACAGTTGAAGCTTGCCTCAACACTCGATGGCCGAACCGCTTTGGCAAATGGCGAAAGTAAGTGGATCACTGGTCCTGATGCCAGATCTGATGTTCAGCGTTTCAGGGCACAGGCAAGTGCTGTGCTATCTACAAGCCGGACAGTGCTTGATGATGACCCATCACTCAATGTCCGTTGGGAGCAGTTGCCGGAGCCAGATCGGCAGGTTTACGACAAAGAAAAAGTTCGCCAACCAATACGTGTGATCCTTGACCGTAGCAATAAAGTGACACCACAAGCACAGCTGTTCTCTCTGCCGGGTGAGATTATTTTGGTCAACCAGACACAAAGTACGACACTGACCGGGGACAACGTGCAACAGATTCAAAGTTCTGCGTCGGAAACTGGCTTTGATCTCTTACAGCTTATGCGTTCATTGGCAAAAAAGGGAATCAATCACATTTGGGTTGAAGCAGGAGCCACATTAGCGGGTGCACTGCTTGAAGCAAACCTGGTTGATGAACTCATTGTGTATCAGGCGCCTAAACTGATCGGCGAAGATGGACGGCCTTTGTTAGCCATGCGCGGACTGACCTCTATGGCTGATATCCCAGAATTTGATCTCGACGATGTTACCCGCATAGGTAACGATATCCGCCTCATCCTGCGGCAACGCAAGCACTAACAGAACGAATTGAAGTTATGTTTACAGGAATTATCGAAACAGTCGGAGTGATCCGGGCTGTAACCCCAAAAGGTCAGGACATATCTCTGACCGTTGATAGCCACGGCTTAGACATGTCAGATGTCAAGCTTGGCGACAGCATCGCCACCAATGGTGTGTGTCTGACTGTGGTATCACTGACTGGCAAGGGCTATGTTGCAGACCTTTCCTGCGAAACACTGAACCGAACGGCGTTTGCCCATTACCAGCCGGGCCAGAAAGTGAACCTTGAGAAAGCTATGTTACCGACCACCCGATTTGGCGGCCACATAGTGTCCGGTCATGTTGATGGCATTGCGACTGTGGTTTCTCGTCAGGTAAGTGGCCGTGCGATTGAATTCTGGCTTGAGGCACCTGCCTCTCTAGCGAAATATCTGGCTGAAAAAGGCTCTGTGACCGTTGACGGTATCAGTCTGACAGTGAATGCCGTTGACGGCGCGCGCTTCAGGCTTACTATAGTGCCTCATACCGCATCTGAAACGACGATAGAGCATTATCAGGCAGGCCAGACAGTCAACATCGAAGTTGATGTGATTGCCCGTTATCTGGAGCGGTTGGTTTTGGGGGATAAGGCCAGCCAACCTGCGCAAAGTAGTCTTACTATGGCTAAGCTTGCTGAATCAGGTTTCTTAAAATAGTTCATTGAAGAGCAGACAAATGGCGATTAGCAGTACAGAAGAAATCATTGAAGACATTCGTCAGGGTAAAATGGTTATCCTGATGGATGATGAAGACCGCGAAAATGAAGGTGACTTGATCATTGCCGCAGAGCAAATCACCCCTGAAGCGATAAACTTTATGGCCACCTATGGCCGGGGTTTGATTTGTCTGACCATGACGCAGGACCGCTGCGAGAAGCTGGGTTTGCCGCTAATGGTGTCAGACAATAATGCACAATTTTCAACCGCTTTCACCGTATCGATAGAAGCGGCTGAAGGCGTCACGACCGGTATTTCAGCAGCCGATCGCTCACGCACCGTTGAAGCCGCCGTGGCTCCCGATGCCAAGGCCGCTGATCTTGTTCAGCCCGGTCATATTTTCCCACTGATGGCTCAGGAGGGCGGCGTACTGACCCGCGCTGGTCACACTGAAGCAGGTTGTGATCTTGCCCGGTTGGGTGGTTTTGGTCCGTCTGCCGTGATTGTCGAGATCCTGAATGAAGATGGCACCATGGCCCGTCGTCCTGATCTGGAAAAGTTTGGCGAGAAACACGGTATCAAGCTGGGAACCATTGCGGATCTGATCGAATACCGCAATAACAATGAGACCACCATAGAGCGCGTTGCTGAGTGTAAGCTACCGACAGAGTTTGGTGAGTTTGACCTGATTGCTTACCGCGACACCATTGATAATCAGCTGCATTACGCGTTGCGTAAAGGTGAGGTTGATAACCAACCAACTCTGGTTCGCGTTCACCTGCAAGACACACTGACCGATCTGTTACATACTGACAGAGCAGCCGAGCGAAGCTGGTCTTTGACTGATGCAATGAAACGACTCAGTGCTGAAGGCGGCGTGCTTGTGCTCTTGGGTAAAGAGGAAAGCACTGAATCCTTGGTTGAAAAGTTGCGTGTGTTTGGTGCGCAGGATAAAGGTGAACGACCAAAGGGTGCAAAATGGCAAGGCACCTCTCGTCGGGTTGGCGTGGGTTCCCAGATTTTGGCTGATCTTGACGTAACAGAAATGCGCTTGCTGTCTTCGCCAAACAAGCGGTACCATGCGCTATCTGGGTTTGGTTTGAAAGTGGTTGAGTACGTTAGCCAGTAACCGAACGTCAACAATATTGTCAAACGCGGCATATTGCCGCGTTTTTTGTTTTAACTGATGGAAGAAAACTGCTGCGATACCCTGATGTCTGCCAGATAGGTCAGTAACATGGTCTGTTACCGTCTTAGTCATTCATTACCCAAGGTTGTACTGGGATTGGCTGATAAAAGTGTGTTAGAATCCGGCGGTTTTTCAATCCGGATAAATTAAGTCACAGGAAGGCCCATGAAGGTGATCGAAGGTGCATTTGCAGCACCCAACGCTAAAGTTGCTATCGTTATTTCTCGCTTTAACAGCTTTATTAATGAAAGCCTGCTGGAAGGTGCAGTCGATGCACTGAAACGTCAGGGCCAGGTGAGTGAAGAAAACATCACCGTGGTTCGTTGTCCTGGCGCGTACGAGTTACCACTTGTTGCCCAGCGTGTTGCAAAAAGCGATCGTTATGACGCCATCATTGCACTTGGCTCTGTCATTCGCGGCGGCACGCCACACTTTGACTATGTAGCCGGAGAATGTAACAAAGGGTTGGCACAGGTTGCACTGGAGTTTGATACTCCTGTTGCTTTCGGTGTGCTGACTGTAGATACCATTGAACAAGCTATCGAACGCGCTGGTACCAAGGCTGGTAATAAAGGGGCAGAGGCTGCACAAAGCGCGCTTGAAATGGTCAATGTCCTGTCCCAAATCGAATCCTAAACGGGGGTTATCGTGAAACCAGCCGCACGGCGTAACGCACGCCACTTTGCATTACAGGCGATCTATTCGTGGCAACTGTCACACGGCAACATTGCAGAAATTGAAGCTCAGTTTCTGGCTGCCGAAAACTATGAAGAAGAAGAGCATCAAGCCGACGAGCCACGTCTTCGTCAGCCTGATACGGACGTTGAATATTTCCGTGATCTGTTCTCTGGTGTTGTACTGAGTCATCAGGAATTGGACAGCAAAATGCGTCCTTATCTGTCGCGTCCGCTTCAGGATCTTGATGAAATGGAACATGCCCTTCTTCGCCTGGCTGTTTATGAAATGGCAAAGCGGGAAGATGTCCCATTCAAAGTGGTGATCAATGAGGCCATCGAACTTGCGAAACGCTTCGGTGCTGAAGATAGCCACAAGTTTGTGAATGGTGTTCTCGACAAAGCGGCTCCAACGCTTCGTAAGAAATAAGAACACACACTAATATAGAAAAGGCCAGCCATGCTGGCCTTTTTAGTTATCTAAGAATGAAATCGGATACGGATATGTCTGGAAATGAGTTTGATATCATCAGCCGCTACTTTTCCACACAGCCTGTCTCAAGACACGATGTGGATCTGGGCATTGGTGATGACGCTGCACTTATTACGGTTCCTGAAAACTGCCAGTTAGTTGTGACAACTGATACGCTGGTTGCTGGTGTTCATTTTCTCGCCGGTGCCAATCCTGAATGGGTTGCTCACAAGGCACTTGCCGCAAACCTCAGTGATTTGGCTGCCATGGGGGCGATGCCAGCATGGTGTTCGTTGGCACTGACCCTGCCTGACAGCGATGAACAATGGGTTGCTTCATTTTGCAAAGGCTTTTATGCACTGGCAGAATATTTTCATGTTCAATTGGTGGGTGGTGATACGACCAAAGGGCCACTGAGCATTACGATAACGATGCAGGGCTACCTTCCTTCGGGACAGGCACTGACGCGCAGCGGTGCAAAAGTGGGTGACTGGATATATGTGACGGGTGAGCTTGGAGACAGTGCCACCGGACTTGATTTTATTCTTGGGCAAAGAGAAATGTCTGTGGCGGGGGCAGGTGAGTTTGTCCATCGGCACTATTATCGTCAGCCTCGTGTGCTTGCTGGGCAATCTTTGCGAGGTATTGCATCCGCCGCGTTGGATATTTCTGACGGCCTGGTCGCTGATTTGCCGCACATTCTCTCAGCCAGTGGCGTGGGTGCCGTCCTAGAAGCTGACTGTTTACCCGTTTCTGACGCGCTTAAGGCATTAGAAAGTGACCCCGTTAATGCGGCAAAAATAGCCCTGACCAGTGGTGAAGAGTATGAGCTTTGCTTTACTGTACCTGAAAGCCACAGGGGAGCGGTGGATACTGCTCTGTCACATTGTGGTACTAAGGCGGTATGCGTGGGACAGGTCCGCTCAGGCAAAGAGCTGGCTATCAATTGGCAGGGTGAAACCGTTGACTGGACACTGGCTGGCTGGGACCATTTTCGGAGTAATGAGTGACTAATCCTACTTCTTTAATTCGGTTGTCGAATCCTGTTCACCTTCTGGCGACCGGATTTGGCTCTGGTCTGTCGCCAGTTATTCCCGGCACCATGGGAACCTTGGCTGCAGTACCATTTTATTTTCTCCTGATGCAATTTGGCTGGTGGACACTGCTCTTCGCTGTTGTGGCAGGTAGCGTTTTGGGTGTTTATCTCTGCGGCAGAACCTCCTCAGATATGCGAGTTCATGATCACGGCAGTATTGTCTGGGATGAATTTGTCGGCTTTTGGATCACCATGTTATTGGTACCATCGACACAATGGCAGGTAGTGATGGCAGGCTTTCTGCTGTTTCGCTTTTTCGATATGGTTAAACCGTGGCCAATCAACTTGTTGGATAAAAAGGTGCATGGCGGCATCGGGATCATGCTTGATGATATTGTCGCCGGACTCATGGCCATGGTGTCACTCTGGCTGGTCAATCATTGGTGGCTACTGGCTTAAACGTCAAGCATAAAAAAACGGCGCAATATGCGCGTTTTTTATGCTTATTTAACTGGGCTAACTAATCAAGGTAACGACGGATTTGCGTCTCGATACCCTCGCCATCCAGCTCCAGTTCGGCATGGAGTTCCTGTTGCGTCCCTTGATGGATGAATTTGTCGGGTAGGCCAATTTGTAATACTGGTTTAACCTGGCGGGTCTGCATCAGATATTCAACCACCCCTGAACCCGCTCCGCCCGCAATCGCATTTTCTTCGACTGTAACCAGAACGTCGTGTGCCTCGGCCAGCTCACTGATCAGTTGCTGATCGAGTGGTTTGACGAAGCGCATGTCGACAACAGTGGCATTCAGTGCCTCAGCGGCTTTCATAGCACCTGGCATCAAGGTGCCGAAGTTCAAGATAGCGACCTTTTCGCCCTGACGACGGATCACACCTTTACCTATGGGCAGCTCTGTCATCTCAGGTTCAATGTTGGCCCCACAGCCAGCACCTCTAGGATAGCGCACAGCAGAGGGACCTTGATGTTTATGGCCTGTGTACAGCATCTGACGGCATTCGTTTTCATCACTCGGTGTCATCACGACCATGTTTGGAATACAGCGCATAAAGCTCAGATCAAAGGCTCCCTGATGGGTTTGACCGTCTGCACCTACTAATCCGCCACGATCAATCGCAAACATGACAGGTAAGTTCATAATGGCAACATCGTGAATCAGCTGGTCATAGCCTCGCTGCAGGAAGGTTGAATAGATTGCGACAACGGGATTGTAGCCACCGATTGCCATACCTGCGCCCAGCGTCACCGCGTGTTGCTCTGCAATCGCCACGTCAAAATATTGTTTCGGATACGTTTTTGAAAAACGCACCATGCCGGAGCCTTCACGCATTGCTGGGGTAATTGCCAACAATTTTTCGTCCTGCTCGGCCATATCGCAAAGCCAATCGCCAAAGATGTTAGAGAACGTTGGTTTGCCTGCTTTGCTTTTCGGTAAGGTATTTTCTGACGGATCAAATCTCGGTACAGCATGGTAGCCAATCGGATCTTTCTCTGCAGGCTCGTAACCTTTACCTTTTTTAGTCATAACATGCAGAAACTGCGGGCCCTTGAGGCTACGCATGTTCTTGATTGTTTTGACCAGCTCTTCGACATCATGGCCGTCAATCGGTCCGATGTAGTTGAAACCAAGTTCTTCAAACAAGGTGCCGGGTACGACCATGCCTTTGAGGTGTTCTTCGGCGCGGCGAACCAGCTCTTTGATTGACGGGGTGCCAGAGAGTACTTTCTTACCGCCCTCACGGATTGACGTGTAGAGGTTGCCTGAAAGCAATTGAGCAAGGTGATTGTTAAGTGCCCCAACATTTTCCGAAATCGACATTTCGTTGTCGTTTAGGATCACCAACATGTCATTGTGCACGTCACCTGCATGGTTCATGGCTTCAAATGCCATACCTGCAGTAATAGCACCATCGCCAATTACGCTGACTACTCGCCGTCCTTTGTCTTCCTTTTCGGCCGCAATAGCCATACCAAGCGCTGCACTGATGGACGTCGAACTGTGACCAACCGACAATACGTCGTACTCACTCTCACCACGCCATGGAAAGGGGTGTAAACCATCTTTCTGGCGGATAGACGTCATCTTTTCTCGGCGTCCTGTCAGGATCTTGTGAGGGTATGCTTGATGACCGACATCCCAGATGAGACGGTCAAAGGGCGTGTTGTAGACAAAATGAAGAGCGACAGTGAGCTCTACTGCTCCCAGTCCTGATGCGAAGTGTCCGCTCGAGTGGCTGACACTGTTTAATAAATAAGTCCTCAACTCCTCACAAAGCTTTGGCAGCATGGAACTGGGTAAGGTTCTCAGCTCGTCTGGTGTGTCTGCTAATGCGAGTGTCGGGTATTTTGATATATCCAAAGTCATATAGGGATTCGGCGCGTAAAGAATAATTAGCTATTGCGCTCGATGATATATCGGGCAAAAACTTCCAGTTGTGTTGTATTGTATTGTATTGACTGCAATGCGTGTAGCCCTTCCTTGTATAGCTCGTCTGCTTTTTGCTTTGCACCGTCAAGACCGAGCAGGGCAGGGTAAGTACTTTTCTCTGCGGCAACATCAGATCCTTGGGGTTTACCCAGTGTTGCGGTATCACCTGTGATGTCGAGAATGTCGTCCTGCACCTGAAAGGCGAGGCCAATTGCATCAGCAAACCGATCCAGTTCAGGCAGGCATGCAATCCCTCTATCTCCTGCAGCATAAGCTCCAATACGAACGGCACACTTAATTAGTGCACCTGTCTTATTGTTATGTATCAGCTCAAGGGTATTCAGATCAACAGATTTACCTTCTGCCGCCAAATCGAGCGCCTGACCCAAACACATACCACTGGCACCTGAAGCGGCAGCTAGCTCGCGTACCATCGCGATACGATGCGGTTCTGCATCAACTGAAAGTGGCCCTTCAGAGAGAATAGTGAAAGCCAGTGTTTGCAGGGCATCGCCTGCAAGAATCGCGGTTGCTTCGTCAAACGCGACATGACAGGTCGGTTGCCCTCTGCGCAGTGCATCGTCATCCATCGCAGGAAGATCGTCATGGATCAATGAGTAAGCGTGGATGCATTCTACGGCGGCGGCCGGCGTGTCTAAATCTGGCTCTGACGCGCCAAACATGCTGCCTGTCGCGTAAACCAGAAAGGGTCTGACCCGCTTGCCGCCAAGCAATACTCCATGCTTCATCGCCTTTATTAGGCGTTGTTCAGGAAATTGGAGGTTATCTAACCAATCACTAAGCGTCTTGTTACTCCGCGTTTGGCACTTTGTCAGCATCGAAGAGAGGTCAGTCATCGTTTTCCGGCGAAAATTCTGTCAATGGGCCTTTATCATCCTGACTGAGCAGGATCTGAACGCGTTGTTCGGCGTCAGTCAACGTTTTTTGACCTTGACGTGCAAGCGTTATGCCCCGCTCAAACTGTTTTAACGCTGAATCCAGAGGTAATTCGCCACCTTCCAGTCCTTGTACGATAGTATCAAGCTCTTTGAGGATCTCCTCAAATGCCATCTTCTCAGGTTTCTTAGCTGCCATAGTAATCTTGTTTTTCCTAATTTGGCTGTGAAGTTAACGCAGTGCCAGATAGGGGTCAAACCCTAGCATGAAATAATGTGTATGGCAGGGATTTTTCTTGTGTTACTTTTGCGCACTAAATCTCCTGTCTATACTGCCGATATATCTTTTAACTGATAAACTCTTCGCGTTTCTCAACACCTTTAGTTTTTTTGTTACATTTGTTTTGTAAAGGGGTATTGCTTTGGATCTGGCTACACTTCTCGGAGTCCTTGGTTCGTTTGCATTCGTACTGATGGCAATGTTGCTCGGTGGTGAATTAAGCATGTTTGCTGATGCACCATCCGCACTTATCGTATTTGGCGGTAGCCTTTGCGTAGTAATGATGAAATTTACCTTGCCTCAATTTCTCGGTGCTTTTGGTATCGCGGGAAAGGCATTTATGTTTGCTGCAGACGACCCTGAAGAACTGATAGCAAAATTGGTTGAAATGGCTGACGCAGCCCGAAAAGGCGGTTTCCTCGCTTTGGAAGAAATGGAGGTGGCTAACTCCTTCATGAAGAAAGGCGTCGATATGTTGGTTGACGGCCATGACGGCGAAGTTGTCAGAATGACACTGGCAAAAGATATTGGGCTTACAGAAGAGCGGCACGACTCGGGGGCCAGTTTTTATACCAACCTTGCCGACGTAGCACCTGCGATGGGTATGATTGGTACTCTGGTTGGTCTGGTTGCGATGTTATCGAACATGGATGACCCTAAAGCTATCGGTCCTGCAATGGCAGTTGCACTCTTGACCACACTTTATGGTGCGATGCTAGCAAACATGGTCGCTATTCCTATTGCGGACAAACTCAAGCTCCGTAAAGATCAGGAAAAAATGAACCGTCTTTTGATCATGGACGGACTGTTGGCAATTCAGGATGGACAGAATCCGCGTGTATTGGACAGTTACTTGAAAAATTACCTCAACGAGAAAAAACGCACCGTTGACGTTGATGGGTAGGGACTGAGTATGGAAGAAGAATGCAAATGTCCCCCCCCCGGGCTACCCGCATGGATGGGAACCTTCGCGGATCTGATGTCACTGCTGATGTGCTTCTTCGTACTTCTGCTGTCTTTCTCAGAGATGGATGTGATGAAGTTCCGTCAGATTGCCGGTTCGATGAAGTTTGCCTTTGGTGTGCAGAATCTGCTTGAGGTTAAAGATATTCCAAAGGGAACCAGTGTGATTGCGCAGGAGTTCCGTCCCGGCCGTCCTGAACCGACACCGATTGAAGTTATCATGCAGCAAACCATAGACATGACGCAACGCTCTCTCACATTTCAGGAGGGGGAGTCTGATCGCTCTGGTGGTACACAAAGGGATGCTGAAGGAGATAACTCAGGTGGTGCAACAGCGGATATGGCTACTCAGTCAGAAAAGCTGAAAGATGCTGAAGATGCCCAAAGCGCCTCCCAGTCTTCCAGTGCCGCGCAGATGATGATGCAGGCATTGAAGAAGGAGATTGAAGAAGGGGCCATTGATGCTGAAAATCTGGGTCAGCAGTTTGTCATTCGGATCAAAGAAAAGGGGATGTTCCCAACAGGCTCTGCGTTTCTCCAGCCCAAATTTAGGCCGATGATTCAGAAAATAACTCGGATCATAAAAGATGTACCGGGTGAGATCCGCGTTTCTGGTCATACAGATGATACGCCGCTTGATTCAGAACTGTATCGTTCAAACCTCGATTTATCTGCCCAGAGAGCCGTTTCTGTCTCTCTTGAAATGGAGAAAGTGGAGGGATTTGATGCATCACGACTGCGTATTGAAGGAGCCGCTTCATCCAGACCGCTGGTGCCTAACGATTCTGCCGAGAATCGTTCATTAAATCGCCGGGTCGAGATTTCCATAATGCAAGGTAAGGCGATGGAATCTGAAGAGGTTGAGACGGCGACAATGGAACCTGATTCTTAATTGAGTGAGTGAGAATACCATGAATTTAATGAGGATTTTAAAACAGCACCCATGGTGCTGTTTTTTTGTCCGTTTATCCGGTTTCAGATGTTGTATGCTTCATGTATAATCCGCGGCTTTGTTGTAGTTGTAGCGAAACCTGAAATGAAATTTATCGTTAAAATTCATCCTGAAGTGATGGTCAAAAGTGAGTCTGTAAGGAAACGCTTCACGAAAATTCTGGAATGTAACATCCGTAATGTTCTCAAGCGTAAGTCCTGCTCCATGGCGGTGTTTAATCGTCGTGACCACATCGAGGTTTCGCTAAAGCACGACACCGATCGCGAGATCGCTCTTGAAGTGCTAACCAATACTCCAGGTATTCACCATGTGCTTGAAGTGGAGCAGACTCCCTTCACTGACCTGCACAATATCTTCGAGATCACACTCGAAGCCGTTCGTGATCAGGTTGAGGGAAAGACATTTTGTGTTCGTGCAAAACGTCGCGGCTCGCATGACTTTACATCGATTGAAGTTGAGCGGTATGTCGGCGGTGGATTAAACAAACTTGAGTCTGCCAGAGTTCAGCTGAAAAACCCTGAAGTTACGGTTCACCTTGAGGTGGATCGCGATAAACTCAATGTAGTCCGTCGCCGTCATAATGGCTTAGGTGGCATGCCTTTAGGTACCCAAGAAGATGTCCTTAGCCTGATCTCTGGCGGTTTTGATTCTGGTGTATCCAGCTATCTACACATCAAACGTGGCAGCAAGGTGCATTATTGCTTCTTCAATCTTGGTGGTGCAGCTCATGAAATTGGTGTGCAGCAGACGGCTTATTACCTTTGGAATAAGTTCGGTTCTTCAGCCAAAGTAAAATTCATCTCTGTTGACTTTGAGCCAGTGGTTGCTGAAATTCTTGAGAATGTTGATGACGGTCAGATGGGTGTGGTTCTCAAGCGTATGTTTATGCGTGCTGCATCTATGATTGCCGAAAAAACCGGTATTCAGGCCCTTGTCACGGGTGAAGCGCTTGGGCAGGTCTCAAGCCAGACACTGACTAACCTCCGAATGATCGATAATGTCTCTGACAGCCTTGTTCTTCGTCCCCTGATCAACTGGGATAAAGAAGACATTATCAATGTTGCCCGCGAAATTGGTACTGCAGACTTCGCTAAGACAATGCCTGAGTATTGCGGCGTGATCTCACGTAACCCAACGGTGAAAGCGGCAAAAGAAAAACTGGAAGCAGAAGAAGCCAAGTTTGATTTTGGTGTGCTGGAAAAAGTGATTTACGACGCTCGTATCACTGATATTCGTGAAATAGCTAAGAGAAGCCAAGAGCAGGCACCTGAAGTTGAGATGGTCGAAGAGATCAACTCTGACCATATTGTGCTGGATATCCGAAGCCCAGAAGAAGAGGACGAGAGACCGCTTAGTGTTAAAGGTGTCTCTATCGCCCATATTCCATTTTTCAGGCTGGCGACTAAATTCGGTGACCTCGACCAGAGCAAAACCTATCTGCTCTATTGCGATCGAGGTGTAATGAGCCGTCTTCAAGCCTTGTACTTAAAAGAGAATGGTTACGATAACGTCAAGGTATATCGCCCGTAATCTCTTATTAGATATAAAAAAACCGGCATTCAGCCGGTTTTTTTATTCAGTGTTCACTGATAGCTGTCTTTAATTTAAAGAACCGTAAATAATTTAGAGAACCGCAAACTTTTTGTCGTAGTTGAGGTTCGGTATCACTGTCATAGGCGCAACCACTTCAGCCGCTTTTTCCTTACCAGCCAATGTGAGGACAATTTCGACTGCGAACTCCAATGCACTTCCCGGCCCTTGGCTGGTGATAAGTTTGTGGTCTTTGTCATTCATAACTCGGCGGGTATTTCGTTTGGCCTCCGGTATCTGCTCAATGAAAGCAGGATGACAACTTTTATACGCATCGGGGAATAGCCCGTTTTTCTCCAGTACCAATGCCGGCGCTGCACAGATCGCGGCTACCCATTTCTGGTCACACTGCTGTTGCTTTAACATTTCAACCACCAGTGCGCTATCCCCAAGACAGGTGGCTCCTTCGACGCCGCCGGGCAGTACGATG
>NZ_LYBM01000025.1 GCF_001707825.1 Veronia pacifica
GCCACCTGAGATCTGGTTATCATTGCTGTCACCGCGAAGGATATCGGAAGAAGTGGAGCCCTCAATAGACTCGATAGAGGTATAGGCAGTATCTGAAAGGTTGACCGTCACCCCTGACGTGGCGTTGGCGGCCGATACCGTATCGTTACCCTCGCCACCGTCAACGACCGCATTATCTCCTTCAAAGACAAAGGTATCGTCGCCCGCGCCCCCGTATAGAGAGTCAGAGCCTTCGCCACCGATCAGCGTGTCATTACCCTCCAGGCCATAAAGTGTATCGTTGCCCTGCACTCCGCTGATTCGGTTGTCTTCAGTGTTACCGGTTAACGTATCATTGTGGCGATTGCCCTCTATCGCCTCGATATCTGCATTTTCATCAAGGGTAAACGATACGCCAGACTCGTTCTGAGTCATGACAGCTGTATCAAAACCGTCCCCGCCCACGAGTGTGTCATTTCCATCTGTGAAAAGGCGGTCGTCACCATCACCACCGTAAAGGGTATCTTCGCCCTCATCCCCAGACAGAATATCGTTACCTTCACCGCCGTATAACGTATCGTTGCCACCAAAACCAGAAAGGCTATCGTTACCCGCTCCGCCACGAAGAATATTTGCACCTTCGTTACCACGGACTTGGTCATCTCCTCCGCCAGCAGTCGCGTTTTCTACATCTTCACCAGTTTCAAGAACAACACTCTCATCCAGAGCAAAAACAACGGTATCGATACCCTCACCACCTGAGAAAGAATCGTTGTAGTCAACAACCAGGGTGTCATTGCCATCGCCGCCTTCAAGTTGGTCAGCACCTGCCCCGCCGTCCAGATAATCGTTACCGAGTCCGCCGCTGAGCTCATCGTCTCCCTCACCACCTTTCAGCGTGTCATCTCCACCTAGACCAAGGAGCTTATTATTAGTTGCATCACCCGTGATAGTGTCTTTACCTGCACCACCGATAGCGTCCTCTACTCCGGTGCCTTGAAGAGAGATATTTGCATCTTCTGCTGCAGTGTAAATAACGGTATCAGTGCCGTCCCCGCCTTCCCAAGTATCCTGACTGTCAACATAGAGTTGGTCGTCGCCAGCGCCACCAATCAGATGATCTTTACCTGACTCCACATCATCTCCATCCCGGTGCCCAACAAGAATATCGTTGCCAGCTCCGCCGCGTAATGTATCGTCACCTTTGTTACCAAAAATTCGGTTATTGTTGTCATCACCCGTCAGATCATCATCACCACCGCCGCCCCCAAGGTTTTCTGCTCCTGTACCAGCGAGGGAGTATGTTAAATTATCGTTCTCGGCGTAAATGACACTATCGGTCCCTTCTCCAGCATCAATGGTGTCAGCTTTATCGAAGTAAATGGTATCGTCACCTGCACCACCTTTTAAGGTGTCAGCACCCTGCCCCCCTGTAAGGATGTCGTTCCCCCCCTCGCCCGAGAGGACATCATTACCATCAGACCCCTGTAAGTCATTCGCTTGCTCATCTCCTGTGAGCACGTCATTGCCCAAACCACCGGAGGCTTTTTCAAAGCCTCTGTTTCCAAGATTGAACGTGAAGTTTTCGCTGCCAATATAGTTCAGCGTATCTACGCCGTCCCCGCCACTGAACTCAATATCATCAGAGTCAATAACGATGGTGTCGTTACCCGCACCACCGTGGAGCTTATCTGCACCCGCCCCACCAGACAGGAAATCATTGCCACCCGAACCTGTCAGTTCATCATCGCCCTCACCGCCGTAGACAATGTTGCCATTTCCACTGGTTACAATCTTGTCGGCACTGTCTGTCCCGTTAAACTGCTCAATACTGTTGTAATTACTCGATTCGCCGAGGTTTATGTCAACACCATTTGCATCAACAAAATTGACGGTGTCATAACCATCTCCGCCATCAATCTGGTCACTGACATCAGCATTGAACGTATCTTTTCCGCCCAAGCCAGACATTTTGTCGGATTGGTCGCTTCCCGTAATAACGTCATCGCCTTGCCCACCGATAGCCCACTCGATGTTGGTACCTTGCAATGAAAGATTGGCGTTTCCGGTGCCACCGTACTCGACGGTATCAGTGCCCGCACCCCCCTGATAAGTATCATCATTGTCAACAAGCAAACGGTCGTTACCTGCGCCGCCGATAAGCTTATTTTTACCCTCACCACCGATGAGTGAGTGGTTCATATTACCTGCGATAAGGGTATCGTCGCCCGCACCTCCGTGAAGGTAGCCTCCCGGGGTATATTCAATTTCTTTCCCGTCGACAATAATTGTGGTCGGAACCTCGCCCGTAATACTATCAATGCCATAGATCGTATCACTGCCGTCACCACCAATTGCGCGCTCTACACCTGTGCCTTGGATCCTGATTTCACCGCCATCATCACCCTGATAAACGACTGTATCAACACCATCACCGCCAGAGAACGTATCATCACTATCAATGTAAAGAGTATCTTGACCACCGCCACCGGACAGAGTGTCGGTACCTTCATTTCCATAAAGGTCATTGGAGTTATCATCGCCAGTGATCGTGTCGTTACCACTTCCTCCCCGTACGATTTCAATGCTCTCATCCCCTTGCAGAGTAATGTTGGCATTGTCGGTTCCTTGATAGACCAAGGTGTCAATACCATCGCCACCATCAAAGGTATCGTCCGCATCAATATGCAAGGTGTCATTGCCATCCCCACCCTTGAGGGTGTCACTGCCTGCGTTTCCATAAAGTACATCTTTACCTGCGCCGCCCTCGAGGGTGTCGTTACCGGCGCCACCATATAAAGTATCAGCGAAGTCTCCACCTGTGAGTTCATCAGCCCCCGCGCCTCCATTGAGCACGTTTGTTGACTCTTTGTTGCCTTTCAGGATGTCATCACCGGCACCACCATTGGCTATTTCAACGCCTGTTCCTGTCAAATCAATAGTTATGCTGTCACTGCCGCTGTATTGGACAGAATCCAAGCCATCGCCCCCTTCAAAACTGTCTGCAGCACTGTCGATAACAAAAGCATCATTACCTGCACCACCAATCAGGGTATCGTCACCCTCACCGCCATCCAGTTTCATGCCACTGTCATCAGCTCTGAGCGTATCATCTGACGACGTACCTACGATTGTTTCCACACCCTTTATAGCGTCAGAGCGTGCATCAACATTCACCCCTTCAGAACCAGTAAAATAGAGTGTATCCTTACCCTCCCCACCGTCGAGTTCAAGATCGTCACTGTCTGCGTATAAACTGTCATCGCCGCCATTTCCGAACAACTTATCAGCACCAGAACCACCGTACAGTTGATCACTGCCCTCCCCGCCAGTCAGCACATCATTGCCAGCCCCTCCTGAGAGCAGGCGGCCGCCATCATCTGCTGTCAGAGCATCACTGCCCTCGTTGCCAAATACTTGTTCGATGTTCTTAATATGAGATTCATTAAGATCAATGGTAACGTCGCCAGTCTCCGAAAACCTCAGCTTATCCGCATCACCTTCTCCACCGTCAATCAATATATCTTCGCTGTCAGCCACGATGAGGTCGTTACCACCGCCGGCAGAAATAGAGTCAGCGCCAGCACCACCATTAATGCGATCATCTCCGCCGCCGCCTTGTATCTGGTCATCGCCACCAAAACCTAATATTTCGACGCTTGAATCTTTACCCGCAACAATGACATCGTCGAGATTGGATGCTTTGACGCTGTAGAGACCGTCAGAGGCCATATTGAGATTAGCTGCGACGTTTGCGTCGTAATCGCGATGAATGAGACCGTATTGATCCTTCTTGTCGTACACACCGTCTGCTACATAGCGAAGACTGTTCGTGTAAAAAGCGGCATCAATTGCATCCAAACCGAAGGCAGCTTTTCCCGTTGCCATGTTGAGTCCATAAATTTTGGTGGTTTGGTATATTTGGACATCATTTATCTTTGTGTCAGATGCGGGCAAGTTAGAGTATTTGGCGAAGGTAAGTGGGTACCTTTGCCCGCCCATAGAATAATGAGACAGTGAAACAACCTCGTTAGATTGGGAAACACCATCAAGATTTGCGTCCTGCCAGATATAAAAAGAGGCATAAAGTCCATCACCATGGTCGAGGAAACCATTTTTGTTTCCGTTAAGTGTGGGCCTTTGAGAATTTGAGTAATGGTCAAAAAAGGCGAGCCCGCCTAAAGCAGTATCCTTAGTTTGCTGTGTATACGCTGCAAAATTAATCTCATTAGTACCGTCAACAATACCGTTCCCATTTTGGTCGAAAAACAGCATCGCTGTTCCTTGACCCATCCATGCAGTTTGGGTCGCAAAACCATCACCGTTCCAATCAAAGTTGACCTTTGCATCCTGAATACTAAGAAGGTTGATACCTTTGCCAGTCAAATCCACCAATACACCGGCCGCAACATTTTGAACACTCATATTCTCTCCCCCATTCATTCCTGTCGCACCTTCACTCTCCTTGTGAGAAAAGGGCTATATTTTTGAGCCACAGCGGTTATTTAACTGTGACAGCCTCATCTAAATGCCTAGCAATCGTGCTCGTGAAGAAACTCAAAACATCTCTGCTTCCCGTCTTAATCTCAGCCGTTAAAGACATACCCGGTTCCAGGGTTCTTGACTTACCATCTGCAAGCAGAGCTTTCTCCTGAACCGACACAGTTGCCTTGTAAACGGGTCCAAGAGACTCATGCTCAATTGCATCCGAGCTAATGTTGACTAACTTGCCCGTCAGCTTGCCGTACCGGGTGAAGTTAAACGCGTCAAGCTTCAGCGCCACATCCTGCCCGGTCTCTAAAAATCCAATATCTTTGTTTTGAACAAGAACTTCGGCATACAACGGCTCGTTCTGGGGCACTATCACCATCAACACTTCACCTTGATTGACGAAAGCCCCCTTGTCTCTGTGCAGCACTTGCTGAACAACGCCACTTGCTGACGCTCTAACCAAATGCTGGCTTTTTTCTAATTCCAGTGCGCCTAAATCACTGCTGTAGCTGTGGAGCATGCTCTCTGCTTCATTGATTTGATTAACAATTTGCGTGCGAAAAGACTGTTCGTAAGCGGATATCTGCGCCTGTACAGACTCTATCTCGACGCTTGCAGATTTCATCATCGCCTCACTGGAGTTAACCTGATGGAGTGCGTTGATCTCTGTTTTCCTCACTTCGTACAAGGCATCTGCTGTCGCGAGTTTCTTTTTGGTAAGAGACTGAATACTTTTGCGTTGTTTTCGGATAATTGGCAGGATGGACTTAGAACTTTCCCACTGAGACTGGTAGGCGTAATAATCTTCTTCCGCCTTTAAGAGCCTCTTGCGCAGTTCGTAGGTTTTCGATGCGTAGTGATTCAGCTCTGCTGTGAGCACGTGCCCCTGAGAACTGAAAAGATTAGGGTGTTCTGTCTTAAGTCGTTCAGAGACTGATGCGTTGTATTCTGCTAATGCTTCGTAAGGTCGGTTGAGAAACCCAAGCTGAGCCTTTAGTCGGTTTAACTCTATTGCCACGCTTTCCAGCGCTACATTGGTCTGCTTCAGTCGGACATCTATATTGGACTGATCCAAGACAACAAGTACGTCCCTTTCTCTGACAACGTCACCTTCTTGCACGCCTATTTTGACAATTTTGTTGGCAAGAACCGGTTGAACCGGGCGCCCTTTTCCGCTCAAGACCAATTGGCCCCGGGATACAGAAACAATGTCAATTTCTGAAAAGTGCGCCCATGAAACAGCACCAACGACAAGGAAAACCACTGCCCATACAATCACGCGACCAACAGGTGATGGTGGCGTCTGTTCGACTTCCTGTACAGCGGGTAAAAAACCAGTATCGATTTTCTCGTCGTCTGAGAAAATGCCCATTATGCTGTTCTCCCTTCCTGCAAATCATGAAGGCGTGAGTAATGCCCTTTTCGACGCAGCAGCATTTCCCAGTGGCCTTGTTCCACAACACGACCGTGATCAACAACAATGACACGATCGCTACATCTGACTGTAGATAAGCGATGAGCAATGATGATCACGGTGCGGTTTTGACAGATTGCCTGCATGTTCTGCTGGATAATTGCCTCTGATTCATAATCCAGCGCGCTCGTTGCTTCATCAAAAATAAGAATACGTGGATCGCCGAGAAGCGCTCTGGCTATGCCTACTCGCTGCCTTTGTCCTCCGGACAGCAAACAGCCGTGCTCACCCACAATGGTGTTGTAACCGTCTTGTAGATCACCGATGAAATCATGAACGCCAGAGAGCTTGGCAACCTCTAGAATGTCTTCATTACTCGCTCCCGGATGAGCCAGCGCAATGTTGTCTCTGATAGAACGATTGAACAGATTCGTCTCTTGCTGAACAACGCCGATTTGATGACGTAACGCTGACGGTGAGATCGAATTGATAGAGACGCCATCTACCTTTATCTGCCCTGACTGGATGTGATAAAAGCTCTGAAGTAACTTCGCCAGTGTGCTTTTCCCCGACCCCGAGCGCCCAACCACACCGATAATTTCGCCGGGTTTGATATGTAGATCGAGATCGTTAATTGTCGGCGGGGCATCAGGGGAATAACTGAATCTGACTTTCTCAAAGCTAACCTCACCCCGGATGCGCTTGATATTGGTGTATGTCTTTTTCTTGTTCACTTCTGTTGGCACGTTCAGGATGTCGCCGAGCCGCTTGACTGATAGCCGAACTTGTTGAAATTGGTGCCAAAGCTGAACAATTCGCAAAATAGGTGCATTGACCTGACCTGCGAACATATTAAATGCGATTAACTCACCAACGGTAAGCTGTCCGGTAATGACCAATCGAGCACCCACCCAAAGTAGGAGCAACATAGTGACTTTACTTATCCACTGAGACACTTGCTGAGCACCATTACCCAGCATCTGGGTTCGGAAGGAACTGGTAACAAACCCAGCTAGCTGCTCATCCCATCGCCTTTCCATTTGTCCTTCAATCGCCTGTGACTTGATGGTTTCGATACCGGATATCGATTCAACAAGGAACGCCTGATTTTCAGCACCACGTTTGAACTGAATGTCGAGTCGACGACGTAAAACGGGCGTGATTATGAGAGAGAGAAGGATGTACGGTACTAATGAACCCAGCACAATGTAGGTGAG
The DNA here is from genome assembly GCF_001707825.1 of Veronia pacifica. Taxonomy (GTDB): domain Bacteria; phylum Pseudomonadota; class Gammaproteobacteria; order Enterobacterales; family Vibrionaceae; genus Veronia; species Veronia pacifica. The sequence continues at coordinate 7,102 of NZ_LYBM01000025.1, forward strand.
CACTGGGCTGTATAAATACATAACAATGAAGAAGATCAGAGTAAAAAATAGATCAATACAAAGAGTCAGAGTCGACCCGGTAAGAAACTCTCGAATATTTTTTAGCTCATGCACACGAGCGACGGTCGTACCGACCTGACGACAGAGAAAATAGGCCATTGGCAAGCCCATGAGATGCTGATAGAGCCTCGCGCCAAGACTCACATCCAGTCGTTGTGCAGTGTGACTAAGCTGATAATTTCGCAGCCAGGACAACAACACATCGAACGTGACTACGGCCAGCATCCCAATAGCCAGTACATCAAGCGTCGTCAGGCTATGATGAGTTAATACTTTATCTACGACGACCTGAAAGAATATGGGCGTCACCAAAGCCAACAGTTGGATAAAAAATGATGCGAGCACAATCTCAAATAGCAGTTTTTTGTAGCGTGAAAATGCTGTGAGGAACCACTTCATCGTGAATTTGTTTTCCTCAGAAAGTAATGCGTGACGACGGGTAAACATCACCACATCACCACGAATCTGAGGAACCAAATCATCAAATGGTATTATTTCTGGACAAGACGCTGAAGGATCTTGAATAAGACAGCGATAGTCTTCTGACTTGGAAAGGAATACACGTATATCGCCTGACTTTGTATAGAAAATAAAAGGTGATGGTACTTTAATGAACTGCAGTTTATTTTTGAAAAACTTAGACTTTGCCTTCAAACCAATAGATTTGGCCGCCCGAACAAGCTGTGTTTTTTCGTCATGCATTTCATCTGAGAAATAACGTTTGCTAACTTCTTCGATTGAAAAAGATACCTCAAGCACACTCGCGACCAGCTTGAGTGCTTGCAAACTAACATCCATAGTTCCGTTTTCCCTTAACCAGTCACCTAACCCACAAACCTCCGAAAGGGAGTTTATTTTTATCGTGCTTTAACTTGTTTACTGACGTTTAAATAGCTCGTTTATATATTTAGTATTTTATTATTTATTAGTAATTTTCATATTCCCTTATACGATATAAAATCTATCCTGATGCATAGTGTTTTATATATAACTTTAATCACTATGAACTAAAACCTAATCTATTTGTCATACTTTAACCAATCTAATAGATATTATAGATTTTAATTCTCAAATAAGAGATAAAATATCATATTTAAAATTAAAAAGACCTAATACAGAGAAGTTTTAAACATCAAGATTGAGAATCAAACCATTGATAAATGTAGCTTTAAATTAATTAAAAAAAATGACAAATTTAATTTATCGTTATTTTTAAGATGAAAAAAATTAAACTTAAGTATTATGAAATAGTTTCTAGTTAAGAGTTGCCGTTAGTAAAAATACTTAAATCATCAATCTAATTAATTTTTAACGGCAATTGATAAAAATAATTTTAATTTAAAAAACAAGGAATATTAGATGTGTAAATCGATAAGATGTCTATATTAATTGGCAAAACATTGACCAGATGAAAAAATAACTTACATCAAGTATAAAGTTAACCATGCAAGTGATAGTTTAATAATATAAATTAAAAAAACTGAGTTTAATCATCTTTAATGTAATCACCTTTCTCTGTTTCGTTCTAATCAATCTGTTAATAGATGATTACGATGTTGAATAGAATTGAATCAACCTCCATTGTTGGTAAATACATTCAAAATTTAAATTTATCTAGACAGCTGATTTTGTCTTTACCGTTACATTTAATCCGCCTAAGACTTTAAATGAGGGTAAAGCCTTTCATTGGCTCATTTCTTTATTGGTAAATATGACTGAGTAGAAAAAGAAATAGAGCATTTAACACTCAAGCTAAAAATAATAAAAAAGCCTCTAAGGGAGGCTTTTTTTAGGAGTTATTCTTACTCTCTTTTAGCTTTGTAAAAAATCTGTTTAACCTCAACGACAATACAGGAAAAACTTACGATTTAATCGCTATCCCACAAACATCACTGATTGCTTTGAGTTGTTCGTCATTGTGAAGTGATAAGCTCCAGCTGACGCTTCCACCATTAGCAATGAGCATTTTTGCTCCGCTCAAAAGCGATATATCGTCTACTTGTGCTCGTAATGTCATCCGACTCTGTTCAAGTTTAACCATAACTTCATGAGCAGTGACAATGAGTTTTCCACCGGGTATATCAACGACCAATTTTTTCTCTCTTATCCTTCAGAACGGCCATCGTCAATCTGCTGGTACAAATAAGCCGCCCTCTCTCGTCTGAAATTTCAATCATCCACACCTGTGTAGTCGCACCAATATGAGCGGGTTTGGCACAGCCAATCACCAGACCGGAACGAATCGCACGAACGTGATTGGCATTAATATCCAGTCCAACGCAATAGTACCCCTCATCAGCAGCTTTGTTGGCTGCCACTGAGCCCAGAGTTTCTGCCAGTACAACAGATGACCCTCCGTGAAGAATACCCAAAGGCTGATGTGTTCTGTGATCGACTGGCATGGTACCCGATATACTGTTGTCATCAAAGTCAGTAAAGCGTATGCCAATATGTTCGACAATAGTGTTGACAGATGATTCATTCAGCGACTTCAATGATATTTCTTTCTTCCAAATGGCCAATGATTTTCTCCCTGTATAAAAAACACACTTCAATACATTAACGGTAAACTCTCTCGCATAGCAATGCTAAGCTAGCTACTAACGTTCGATGAAGGATGGATTCTATGAAACGACGTCAGATTATGACTATGGCAGTTGTCGGCATGATGTGTCTGATGACTGCCTGTGCAACCTCACCTACAGGCCGAAAGCAGTTTATCATTACGGACAGCCGACAAATGGCTGCCATGGGATTACAAGCCTTTGATGAATTGAAGAAAAAAGAAAAAATTAGCACAGACAAAAAAACAATCGCCTACGTCAACTGTGTCACCAACGCGCTACTTCGGGTTGTGCCACCACAGCCAGAGTTTAAAGAATGGGAAGTGGTGGTGTTCGACAGTAAGCAGGTCAACGCATTCGCGCTACCCGGCGGCAAAATTGGCGTATACACAGGCCTGCTCGATGTCGCAACAACTCAGGATCAACTGGCTGCGGTGATTGGACACGAAATCGGTCATGTCCTTGCAAATCATGGTGCAGAAAGGGTTTCTCAGTCAATTGCCAGTAACTCTGCCTTGCAAATTGCCAGCGTGTCTCTTGACGGCGAGTACAAAGCACAAATTCTTTCTGGATTAGGACTTGGCCTCAAGTTTGGCGTGATGCTTCCCTTCAGTCGAGCTCACGAAACAGAATCTGATTTGATTGGTCTGAAAATTATGAATGAGGCTGGTTTTAAGCCCTCCCAGAGCGTGAGGCTGTGGCAAAATATGGCAAAGGCTTCAAAGGGTGCGCCACCGGAGTTGTTGTCCACTCACCCATCCAGCTCGACGAGGATCAATGATCTCCGCTCAGCGATGACGACATTGACGTCAGCAAAATACGACGCTCCTAAATGTCGCCGCTAGGGGGAAACACGACGCGTGATTGCAGGTTCAAGCATTGCCTTTCACTCTGCTATAAAGTAGGGCTTCTGTCGTCACATTAGTCACCATAATGCCAACATGCGTGACAATGCCGCGCATGTTGACCAGCGGTCGAAAGGTGACGTTTTGAAACATGGGTTTCTTGTTACCTGTAAGTGGCAACACGTTGCGGCTTTTGAACAAATATGGCCTGTCCTGCCACACTGAAAATACTGCTTGCTTGTGGTTAAAAGCGGAGTGAAGTTTTTCACGTAACCACATTTCTTCAATTTCAGGAAAAACATCAAACAATGACTGTCCCTTGACATCGCTTGCCATCTTACCTGTGTGGTGAACCATGAATCCATTCCATATGTCGATATCAAAGTGTTGATCGATAACCACTAAACCCAGATCTATATGCTGCAAAATATCCAGCATGCGGTTCATGTCGTCAAACTCATCTTCAGTTGACATTATATTTCCTCATCATCAAGTAAATATGCCAGTTTATTGTCGAGCACCGATATCGAGTCATCTTGTAATACAAGTAGTATGACACCCTGACTGGATGAGCTATCCAGTGTAAATGTAAACTCAAAAACCAGTTTTGGAGCTGGCATGTCGTTATCCTTTTCAGACGATGTAAGCAATAAGTGCTCATGCAAAAGTGTTGGTGGAGCAAGCACAAACTTAAGTCCCATTTGCTTACCGAAGGCGCCAAGAAATGCTGCGTTTAGTCGATTTGCTAGCTCGCGAAACAGCTCCTGTTGAGTGTTATTCTCTATACCCGCAACACCAAGCAGCTCAAGACAATCGCTCTCATTAATCTCATCCATGACCAGCAACACCTCACCAGCAATGAGCTCCCCACCAAAATCCTGAACCAAAATAACTGTTTCCTCGGACACCAGCTCCGTTATCATCGCCAGCTCGCTGGATCTGAGTACACCCACTCTGACATCAAGGGTGTCCATGTTAGTAATATTAATTTCATCCCTCAGTGCTTCAGCTGCCGTTTCATAGGTAGAGAGTGATTCAACGGATTGCAAGAGGGCGTCAGCCTCTCTGTCCAGCCAGGCCGCCTGCTTTGCCTCATTAGTCAGCACGAGCGCCGCCAAATGCAGCCGCATTGCGCCGGTATCGATTGGCTTTGCCAACGTACCCACTGTCCCTCTCACCAGTGACCCACCGTCAGCCTCAGATTGCGGGTCGACACTCATTAATGTCAGAGGAGTCGTTACCTCATACTTCTGCAAAAGCGTCAGCACACTCTCGATGCCATCAGCATCAAACAGCGTGTCTAAAAAGATCAGATCGAATGTCTTTTCCATCACCGCTGAGGTTAGTGCTTCAACGTTTTTGACATGGCAAACTTCAGCGGTTTCTATCTGGCTGATCGTTTTGTTGAGCTGTCTCGATGACAATGTTGAGGAGTCGGCAACAAGAACCTGCAGAGCCAAATGACATTCTCCTTTAAGTGCTTTTTTGATGCTAAAAACAACAAAATCAATATATTAAGATGAATAGTAAGCATAGCGGGTAAATGAGGTTTTAGCCTTATGACTCGGAAACAGAGGGAATATTGAGTGGTTCCGAGAAATATCTATATCTAATTCGTACACCCGATGAAAAAGATGACCGCAGGCAAAGCTGATATATAACGTTAGCATAGAAAAGGGTAATAAAAGACCGTTAATCAACAAAATAGCCCAGCTTGCATACAGGACAAACCGGGCTATTCATCGAAAACACTAAAAGGATGTCAACGCGTTATAAAGTTGCAATTTCAATGTCACTTTTCGGCACGCAACAGCAGGTCAATATAAAGCCATCTTCTCTCTCACCCGGCATTAGACCCGGCAAATTTGGTTGTTCTACGTCCCCTGAGATCAACTTTACCTTACAGGTTCCACAAACTCCGGCTCGACAATTGTTGGGTAGATAGACACCCGCCTCCTCAGCCTGCTTCAGAATAAATGCCTGATTATTCCCTCTTATATATTCGCCGTTAACATTTATATTTACAGTCAACAGCTCATCATCAGTTTTCACATCAGGTGGCGTGAAAAATTCTTGATATAACTGGTCGTCTGGAACACCTGCCTCTCTCAGTTGTTCGATAGCAGAATCCATGAAACCCTGCGGCCCACAAACAAAGACTTGTCTTTTCAGAAGTTCAGGAATGAGCGAAAAATGATCCTGATTCAAACGTCCAGAAGGACCTTGCCAACCGGCAGATGGTGCAGTTAGACATATGATGATGTTGAGCTCAGGATGTTGTTCGGCGAATTGTTTCAACTCATCGTGGAACGGGATATCCTGTTCGCTCCGACATTGATGATAAAAAACAATGTCTTCTACTGTATTCAGGTCTGCCAGTGTTCTTAATATGGACATCATTGGCGTCACGCCGCTCCCAGCAGAGAGAAGGAGTAATGATGATCGTTCGTTCTCTTCATCACTAAGGAAAAAATCACCTGCAGGCTGCAACGCCTTTAATTGACTGCCAACTTCAAAATGGTCATGAAGCCAGTTAGACACCAGACCTCCCTCCACCCGCTTTACTGAAATAGAGAGACGCTCGGGACGTGTTGGACTCGATGATAGAGTATATCGACGTTTGACGTGTTCGCCGTTGATCATGAGTTCAATCGGCAAATGTTGACCTGCACGGTATGTGGGCAAAACACCGTTGGTTTGTTCAAACCAGAAGGTCATAAAGTCGTTCGCTACTGGCTGTTTTTCGACGCATTGCAAATGCATTTTTGGCGTTGATGTATCTTTATATACCTCTGGCGTGCGATATTCGAGGATCTCTATTTCGTCATCAGCATGTATTTGACCATCGTTGAGGGCGACGATGTTCACACCAAAGTTAACATTACCCTCGTCGTCAGTGCGAAACTGACTCAGTGTCGTAATGGGTTCACCCTCAGCATGATAGGTGCCAGACTTAACGTCTAACGTTGTGAACACACAGCGACTACAAGGACAGCTCACTGCAAACATAACGTCGCCAATTCGAATTTTTGCCCAACTATCTTCAGCAAAAGGTAACGTGTTTTTCACCACCAGATTCGTACGAAATTGCGACATAACGTTGTGTCGAGGCGATCTGTCATTTAGTGCCTCTAATGATGCTTCTGAGATCAGCAATAATGGAAATGCATCGGCAAAGCTCACTGTCATATCGGCTTTACTGCCGAAGCGGGGGCTCTCCTCGCCTGTATAGAGCAACTTTACCTGTTTACCGAGTAGATGACTCAACCAACCGTCTGCCATTGCACTGGTTGTGAACGCCTCGAATTCATCATCCCACACATGAGTCTGGAAAGGCTTCATTGAAAAGCTGGCATATTTAAGGGTCAGAGGAGACATCGATGAATGACTGAGCTGCACGCCGTCAGGAAGAAGTGATAAAGAAATTTGAGGGATCTCGGGAGAGGTTCGGCCAGTGACCATTTTTCCTTTCGTATCGCAAATCATAAAACGTCGGTCAAAAGTGAGCCCTGTGCTTTCAACCATTGATGATGGAAGACTGATGCCCCCTGCAGATTTGATTGGATAGATGAAAATTTCTGATAAGACTGCCTGCGCCACAAAATACTCCTTTTTTGTTTTAGTTTTTGTTTTAAGGTCCCTATTTATAACGCTTTCAGAGAGTTAGGGATTCTCAGGTCAATGACTGAGTATCTAGCCGTTACTCGATAGAGGGACGTTGACGTATTTCAGCACACAATATGCTTAATGTCAGTGTTATAAAAAGGGTTAAAGGTGAACTCAACCCAAATAATAGCCTGATCATTCTCCCCACAGGCCCGTTTTTGTCAGGTAGGAATAAAGTTATCCTTGTCTTGCCTTGCCTTGCCTTGCATAGATACAAAGCCTTGTTTGACTGAAGAAGATGGTAGTAAATACAGAGGACACCAATCAGCGTCGCGTTATCCTCTACGCCCGAATCTATGGTTTTTGGGAGAGCTTTAAAGCGGGTAACTTATACATCAGCCTTGCCACAAAATACGCTCTTGAGTATTTTCAGTCGCTAACTTTGCGTTAAACCATTAGAACGTGGTTAATCATCCAACGACCAATTCAGGATTTCCCATTGCGTATCTTTTGCGTATTCTCTCAGCTTGGGACAGGGATTAACCAAGTAAACGAAGTCTGCGTTGAGACACGAAGGTAAGTCGTTAATCGAATCAGTAAAAAAGTGGATGGAATCGAACGTCTTATTCTGAGCAGCAATCCAAGATTTCAATCGAGTGACTTTGCCTTCTTTGTAGCTGGGCACTCCCCGGACTTTACTGGTATAGCAGCCATTAGATTTTTCCAGATCTACTCCCAACGCGACAGGAATGCCAAGTCTCTTTCCAACGCCTTCCACAATAAATGATGAGGATGCGGATATGATCAACATCTCTTTACCTTGCGCACGGAGTGTCTCGATGAGCGTTCGTGCCTGCGGGTAAACCGTTGAGAGAATTTTAGACTCAACGCACTCGTCAACAAGCTCAGCAATTTTCTCAACAGGGATAGAGAGAAGAGGGGCAATTGCAAAAGAGAGGTACTCATTAAGATCCTGATCACCACTGGCGTACTGATCCATCAGCCGCTTATCTTCTTCAAGAAAATCTGGGGAGGTCACAAGTCCTTTTTCGACAATAAACTGGTTCCATAGTACCGAACTATCGGCATGTATTAATGTTTCATCAAGATCGAAAACATAAAGTGGTCGAGTCATTCTTTCATTTATCCATCTAACCTGTATGTGGAAAAATTATCAAAAAAAAAGTAACTTTTATTACAATGACAGCTGATATGAATGGCTATTATCGATGTTAATTACTACTTATCTACACATACTATCTATACAAATAAACGAAATAGTACCAGTCCTTTTTTATCTATCGTTTAACCTCTCTGGCACAGTTTTTTTCGTTGTAGGGTATTGCAGCGTTTTTCCCCGCAATTTTAACATAAGAAAAATGCGCGTTTTCTGTAGCAGCATTCATTGCATATACGTCGTCCAAATCAATATCAATGCTCATGCCAGGCTGCCTGAGAACTAAAAACTCTCGATTCTCGCCCATGATATCAATTAATCTTATTTCGTTAGCAAAACCACGAACTTCTTCACCATTTTTTAGTAATACATCTATTTCTAAATAATGCTGGCACGAAATCTCAAAGTATTTATATGCATCTCTGCTAATCATTGCCTATTCCCCTCGCCTACTGATTGTATAATCCAATTACACTGATTAGATGTCAGAGACATCTCTTATCCAGACACAGATTAGACTATTTGAACTTATTTACTCCGTATAAAAGTTAATAAAGATGTCTATTAGCTGGCCTATGTTTCTTAAATAAAGTGCTAAACAGATAATGAATACCAATATTTCATCTCCGCAACAGACTAAGGGAAAAGGATATCAGCATCCTTGAGGAGTATGGCAGCACGACCAGGGGGTCAAGAGAGGCAACTGTTACATTCGGATACAGTTTGACAACACCTCCCCTATAATCTTCTTGACACTCCTTAACAGAGGCAATTATTCTAGCGTACACATGTTCGCTGGAATTCAAAAAATAGTATGGATAGTCATCATAAAGAACAACCTAAGATTCTATGGCTGAACGTTGGCGTCTTTGCGCTTACCTTCGCTGTAGCAATAATTGGTACTCCACTATGGGCCTGGCACCATGGTTTCGATCTCAGCCAGATAGCAATGTTGCTTGCGGCGTTTACCTTCACAGGTATGTCAATTACCGCTGGCTATCACAGGCTATGGTCGCACAAGTCTTATGAAGCTAACGTTGTCCTTAAAGTGATATTTGCATTGGGGGGTGCGTTTGCAATACAAAACAGCATCTTACACTGGTCATCAGACCATAGAATTCATCATCGACATGTGGACGACAACGATAATGACCCCTATTCGGCGCAGCGGGGCTTTTGGTTTTCTCACATCGGTTGGATGCTAAGGGACTATCAGAATGAAAAGTACAACGATTACTCAAACTGTCGTGACCTTCAAAAAGACAAGGTCGTGATGTGGCAACACAAGTACTATCTTCTGTTAGTTTTGCTCACTAACTTTGGCATACCTCTTGTTTTTGGGGTGATACATGGCGATGTCTGGGGTGCATTAATACTTATTGGTTTTACCCGCTTGGTGCTGAATCATCACTGTACTTTCTTTATTAATTCTCTTGCCCACATTTGGGGTAGTCAACCTTACACAGACAAAAACAGCGCAAGAGATAATGGATTACTCGCTCTGTTCACTTTTGGTGAGGGCTACCATAATTTCCACCATATTTTTGAAAATGACTATCGAAATGGAATACATTGGTGGCAATTCGATCCAACAAAATGGTTAATTAAGCTTGGCTCTTGGGTAGGCCTTACAACTCGCTTGAGAGTGACACCTGAAGAGCGTATCGAAAAAGCAAAAGCGAAAATGCTTCTCGTAAAACTACAAAAAAGACTTAGCGTAACGCCTGAAAATCAAAGACGCCTGCAGTTAATCCAGATCGAATATGATGCCTTGCTGGCAAGAATGGCCGATTACTACAACATGAAAAAACGCTTTTTTGACTTAAGAAAACGTAAACTATTGAAGAAGTATGAGAAAGCAGATCTTCTACAACAACTCAATAAAATGAAGGCTGAACTCCAGCAGCAACGAAAAACGTGGTACTCCTTGGCAGCCAGTTACTCCTATTGAATAACTACCCCAACGCACCCGTGAGGCGAGATAGTAATATGAAGTTTTATCTCGCCTCTAACGTAAACATGATGACCATCTCATTGCTCGTTGAAGACTAAAATTATTATCTAGAGTCACAGGCGTAAAAACGAACTTCCACTCATCAATCACCTCAATCGGATGACAAAACGTCTAATCACGTAGTGTACTCATTGCCTTTTTACGGTTAAACAGAGTTTATATCAATCAAATTCAATTCAATCTGATCCAAAAATTGCTGATAGCGGTAACTATGATTGGAACATGTAAGTTCCTGTCGACTGTTCACCCGGAGCCTGCTTGCAGGTATCGCACGATAGTAGGTCGTTCTCTAACCAGCCATAACGAACTGCTGTGTGGTCCGGGTGCTTTTTCTGTTAGATAGCGTCTACGCACTGCCGCAATGACATCAATTAATGATGCTCTCGACACCTGTTTTTTCCCTCCTTTCCAAATGGCTTTTCTTCATTCAAGGTGGACACGTCTCAGCAATTTTTGTTTCATTACATCAAAATCGCTATGTATTGTTCCGAGTCAAATAAATCATAAAAAATTGTAGATTAAGCTTAGATACGACTTCTATTATAGAATTAAAATTTCATGTTTATAACTACTGGAGTAAATATTTTTATTTTATAACTAATTATTATTTATGTGTCTTTGATAAAAATAATTTATATCATAGCATGGCATAAGGAACTCACCTAAGTTATATTCTTAACACTTCTTCTCTTGAATTTAAAACAAATATATTAGAATTTTCACTGTATCTTTTGGGGGCAATTACATTAATGAGTTGAGGTTGAGGGTATGATATTTAGAAAATTCGACAGCGCTTTTTTTGCATTTTCATTTTTAATTTTAATTCTCATATCAGGAACAGTTCAATCTAATGCTGATGTCCGAGTCATTGGTGGTAAAGATGCTGATAAAGAAAAGTATCCATTTATTGCTCATTTGAGCACCCCTGAATATAGTAGTGAGCCATTTTGTGGCGCGACATATATTGGAGGAAAAAAAGTTTTGACCGCAGCACACTGTGTGGTGGCAGCAGACTATGACGATACATTCCTAGAAGTATTAATGATTACAATTGGTGACTATGACGTTACTAAAAAGGAGACTGAGAAACAATTTTCAGTAGAACGCATAGTTATTCACCCGGGGTACGATAGCCAAACATTAGCAAATGACATTGCTATTATTTTCCTAGAAAAAGAACCGGTAGGCATTGACGAAGCTTCACTGCCTAAGATGAACATGAAAAATGTCTTTAACTCAAAGACAGTATTAACGGTAGCGGGTTGGGGAGTCACTGACGAAGGCAATGTATCGGATATATTACAAGAAGTCGACGTAAACTTTGTGTCTGATAAGTTGTGCCGTACATCATACGAAGACTATCTAATGACCGGAAAAACGATCTGTGCAGGCGATATTATCTGGGGAGGAATAGATGCATGTCAGGGAGATAGCGGTGGCCCTCTCTTCTATACAGATTTAGACGGAACTTTAGTCCAAACGGGCATCGTAAGTTGGGGCATAGGCTGTGCCTTAGCGGAGTATCCGGGGGTATATGCAAATACGGGCGCACACCTGAGCTTTATTGAAAGCCCTGATAAATTTTTAGACGGCCAAATCACATTCGTCAGTGACGATACGAAATCACCTAACGTACCGTTAGGATTAGTAAAATATCCAATCACACTTCAAAACACATCTGATTCGGTAGCCAACGTGACAAGTCTTTATATTGATGACGGCCAATTGCTCACTAATCCATGTAAGCAAGCTCTTGAACCGAATCAATCCTGTACGATCGACACTACGTTGCAGGTAAAAACTGGTAGAACAATCTATGAAGCGACTGCATATACAGAAACTGCCTCTGCGCCATCTTACTTACCCATAGACATTACTGGTATTGGAAAGGACAATGTTGACAACGAAGATTTTGCAAGCCTGAAGTTACCTTCAGTGATCGTACCTCTAGGTAAAAACCCATGGTCTATCAGCGATGGTCAAATGAAAGCTGTGCCTTCGGCTGGGGATGGATATTCGATGACTATGCTTGATAAATTCCCCAAAGGGACGTTAAGTTTCACTGCTAAAAATAATACTGCATTCGCTGGTCTATTTATATACGTAAACCAAAAAGAGGTAATCTCATATTTCACTGGTGAGAAAAATATAAATTTGAAACTTGATCAAGAAAGTAACTTTGTTGAGTTTTACTATGAAGGCCTTCCAGCTAACGAAAATTTTGGTGAGACTGTAGCGGTGAGAGATATGAAGTTCAAAGCGGGTAATATAGGTTTGCTTTCTTTTGTTATATTGATTTTTTTCGCCTACAACCGAAAAATTAGAAATTTATAAATTATACTATTTGTTTAAATGGCCCATTTACATGGGCCATTTACTTGAACTAAAAAAATTTTTACTCTTTTATTTCGGTCTTCACCAAGGAATTTCCGGTCGCCAAAATATATTATTGCGTTAAAGAGGCTGTTTTAATGCCTTCAATGCGTCTTTTTAAACTGCTACATTTTATATAATCATTCTTGCTAAACCATATTAAAGCATCGGCAATAGCGACATCCAAAGGTGTTTGAGGTAAGCCAAGTTCGTTTACCGCCTTACTGCAATCAGCTGTTAGTCCGAGCTTCGCAATATGAATAGAAGTGGGTGTAAATAGCGGGTCTTTCCGACTGATCCATTGGCTGTAAGAAAGTGTGAAGTATGAAGAGATACTGACAAGAGCAAAAGGAACAGGAATGATAATTTTCTTGACGCCAAGAACTTCTGAAACTGTCTCAGCGAGCTGACGGATCGAGAGGTTTTTGTGGCCAAGAAGATAACTTTCACCACTGACACCTTTTTCAAGAGCCAATACATGACCTAATGCGATATCACGGACATCTGCGAAATTCACCGCAGAATCAAGTGATGTGATTATTGGCATGGTTGCACAGGTAAGAATGAATCGACCAGTAGGCGTCGGAGAAATATCGCCGGGCCCCAGTGGTCCAGTCGGCGCACATATCACAACATCCTGCCCATCATTAGCTGCCTTCACAGCAATCTCGTGTCCAGCTGCTTTTGATATAGGGTAAGGGTCTCCCGTTATTCCGAGTGCGAACGGGCTTTTTTCTGTCGCATCAATCCCCGAACCCTGACCGCCAAAACGAGCAATGGAGCTAGTATACACAACTCTTTTAATGTCTAGTTCCTTTGCTAATTCAAGAACATTCCGAGTGCCTTGGACATTGACTTTGTCCATCAATAATGGGTCTGGAAGCCAGAGTTTATATATGGCAGCAAGATGGATCACATAGTCGCAATCTTCCATTGCCAACTTAAGTGATGCCCTGTCGGTAATATCTGCTGCAACTGTTTCAACTGGCAGTCCTTGCAGATTCGCAAGGTTTTCGTTTGGCAAGTGCATAGCCTTGACTTGGTAACTGTGTTTGAGCAACTGGCGAACGACGTGCCCACCTATAAATCCTGCAGAGCCTGTAACCAAAACTTTCATGTCGTGAGTCCCTTTGGTATGTGATGGATACTGCTTGTTTATATGCAACAAAGCACTTATATAAATTCACATACGAAATGGTATGTCAAATTTATTACACCTCATGATGTGCGGATCGCAGCCATATTATGGAACCCTTTTATACACCAAAGCACAAAAATCATGGAGGCAAGGAGTTATCTGCGTTACCAAAAGTAGTCTTGTTGTTACTGTAATTTGACGCCTTTTTGCACACTGACTGACGGCTCCTGAAGGACTCTGGGATACCTTGGATTAATAGAGGTCAATATTTATGGATAAAACCTGAAGGCAAAAAATATGGAAGAGAACAAGCTTCGCTCCGCAGCTATTTATGATGCTGCTGGAGGTAACTTAGCGGGTAGAAACAGTGCTTGTTTGCTCTCTGATGAGAATCACTTCAAACCAGAGCTAGCGATGAAAACACAGCCCACAGTACCAGAAAGTGCAGAAGTTAACTTAATCGTTAACTTTTCGCATCTCTTTGCTAGAGACGTAGAAAGAGAAGACTATCTCAAGATTAAACGGAATAGTCTGAGAGGTGCGCTGTTAACCCAATATGAACGGGACAGATTAGTGACTTACGAGTCAAAAATTGCAACGTATGAACTCGATCTGGCGTTGCTCATACTGCCGAGTGATGAAAGAGAAAAGTACCTTTCAGAGAGTACAGAGCTTTTACACTTTGAAGATAGTGAACGCTTTGAATACGGGGAGGAGTTAACGTCTAATTCACCTCGATTCAATCAAGTCATGATTGAACGTTTCAGTTTGGCTCAACTCCAACGTCTCAAAGAGTTGAATGAGAGCATCAAAGCAACAGAAGAAAACGCTTTGCGATCTCTCAGAGAGCGAGCTCTGTGCGACCCGCAACTCTACGGTAGGTTACTTAATACCGCGTGTAAATAAGAATACACACCCAGACATTATTAAAACTGGTGCCATGGGTGTGAATTTTCTTATGGTATTTATTCTACTGCTCTGTCCTATAGTTTCTTTAAAATCACACCCGTCTTGCCTCTAAATTCCTCCCAAAGCTGACTGATAGTCCAGATTTGAATTCACAACTTAAAACCATTATTTTTCCTACAAAAAAATAATTACACAGATACTTTCTAAAGGTATTGTGTATACAGCATGAGAAAATATCTTTTCATATAGGAAGCTGGATTATTTAAATAACTCAGCAGGTAATATACAAATACATAGACGTTAAAAAATGAATATTTTCAATATGACTAATATTTATATCAAGAAGAATGTTAAAAAACTAAATCTATCTGTAGATATTTTTTACCCGTATATTAATGCATTCATTTTTATATAACCACCGGATTTAAAAATGAATGCATTAATATTACTAAGCTGTCGTGTTTCATTACCCACCAACTCCACCTGTATAGCGCATGTGACAAATATGAGAACAAATAAAATGATATGACAGCCTATGATCCAGCAAGTAACGTAAATCGTTTAATTCTTGCCACGGCCGGATGACAGGATTTTTAACCAGGTAAGAGGTGGTACAGAACCTGTCAACCTTAGCGCCGTTGGCACTCTTAAAGCGACTTTGTGTTCACGCTTTGAGTGCAATCATATTCCTGATAGTAGCAGCATTCTTAACGCACTATTTCAGTCACTGCCGTTCTTAAAATCGTCGGACAGCTTATCGTCATACCCTTTCGGCGGTGGCATCCATTCGCGTTCAGCGAAGTTATGACGGTCTGCCCTGTCCCTTCTCATCGCTTCCTTAATCGCTTCCTCAAGTTGCACAAACATCTCACTGTAGTGGAGACCAAGTGGGTCAGCTTCCTCTTTTGTCTGCCACTTCTCGTAAAGGATATGAGAGCCCTCATCCTCAATTCGTCGAAAAGTCTCTTTTTTCTGTTCGACGATAAACGGATGAAAACCGAGCTGTCGCATTGCTTCGGACCCCATTTCAAGAGCTGAGTGATAAGTCTCCGAAATAATAAAATCGGCACCAGCCTGCTGAAAGACATATCCTTCAGTTCTATCAAATGCACGAGTAAGTATTTTGATATCAGGATAGTGCTTTTTCACGTATTCAATCAGCATCAAGCTGTTCTCATGGTTATCCATGGCATTGATAACGAGAGATGCCTGCTCAATACCCGCAGTATGCAATAGCTCAGGACGAGTCGCATCACCAAAGAATGCCTTGATTTTAACCTCTCTCAAACTAGTAATTTGAGTGATTTCAGCATCAAGTACCACGGTTTTAATGTTATTTGCCACCAGCAGCCGGTTAACAATCTGACCGAAACGCCCACCACCCGCGATAACAACTGGCCCCCACTCATCAACCTTATCCGGCTCACGGAAACTGTCGTTACATACCCTTTCAAAATGTGGGAGTGCAATCCGCTCAAAGACAATAAATAAAAGCGGGGTAAGGAACATGGAGAAAGCGACTACCAGCGAGAGTACTTGCGCCAAAGGTTGAGTAAGGACTGAGTTTTGCACTGAGAAGCTCAGTAATACAAAACCGAACTCTCCAGCCTGCGCAAGACTCAGTGAAAAAAGCCAACGGTTCGAAAATTCAATTTTAAAAATAAATGTGAGCAGTAAAAGCACCAATGCCTTCAGCAGTATTACTCCAAACGTCAGTAAAGCGACCAGACCGAACTCTTGCGACAACACCGTAAAGTCGACGCCGCAACCGACAGTAATAAAAAAAAGTCCCAAAAGTAGCCCTTTGAAGGGCTCAATACTCGACTCGAGTTCGTGTCTGAACTCACTATTGGCAAGCACAACACCCGCGAGAAACGTTCCCAGTGCTGGTGATAGTCCAACGAGGCTCATTAATGCGGCGATACCAATCACAAGCATCAACGCCGTAGCAGTAAATACTTCACGAAGTTTAGAGGCAGCCACAAAGCTAAACAGGGGACGACTAAGATAATGACCACCGACCACAACAACAGCAATTGAACCCGCAATGATAAGAGCCATCATCCAGCCAGGTTTTCCCTCAACTAAGGACATTGTACCGTGATGTGCATCGGCAGCACTCTCGGCGACTGAAACCAGTTCTGGTATGGCAAGCAAAGGGATAATAGCCAGCATGGGGATAACAGCAATATCCTGAACCAGCAACACCGAAAAGGCGCTCCGCCCGCCTTCAGTATTGGTCAGCGATTTTTCATGGAAAGATTGAAGAACAATAGCCGTTGATGACAGGGAAAAGATAAAACCGACAGTAAGGGCGATGGTCCACTGCAAATCAAACAACATAGCAATAGCGGTAACTGGAATAATAGTCAGGGCAAGCTGGAGGCCTCCCAATCCAATTAACCTTCGGCGCATGTTCCAAAGCACTGCAGGATCGAGTTCTAGTCCCACTAAGAAAAGCATCATTACAACACCAAATTCAGCAAAATGCTGAATTGTCTGTGTCTCGGTACCAACTAGGCCCGTTACTGGCCCAATCAATAAGCCTGCGACTAAGTAGCCAAGGACAGATCCAAGCCCTAGCTTTTTAGCAATGGGAACCGTGAAAACTGCAGCCGCGAGAAAAAGAAATGCATAGAGAAAATACAAGGTCATAGTGTTCTCCCCATGATCAATTCATCCAGCTTATTGTTGAGCTTGTCGTAATCGCGACTCTTGGTGATATCAAACCGTCTCTCAATGAGCGCGTTGACCAAATCAATGTAGTTTGTGGTATGACTGTTCAGTCGGCCTTCATCTCTAGCAGAGCGGGAGCCGAATAATGCGAAAGGAGGCACATAGGTCATACCAATCAAATTTGCAGTTTGCTCGATCGGGCGCAGCAACTCTCGCACAGTGAAATGATTCATCCCCTGCTTACAGTAGGCTTCTTCCCTCCCCCCAGCTGTTATGGCACAGAGGAGAATTTTCCCATGCAGCGCAATACCACCTTCACCGTAGGCAAAGCCATATTCGAGTACCAAATCCATCCATTCTTTCAGTATTGATGGTGTGGAATACCAAAACAGAGGAAACTGAAAAATCACAACGTCATGATCAAGTAATCGCCTTTGCTCTCTCTCTATATCAATGTGGTAGGTAGGATACTCCGCGTAGAGATCAACAACGGTAACATTTGAAAGAGTGGCGGCAGCGCGATATAGGGGATAATTCGCTTCTGACCGCCCTTGTGAAGGATGAGCAAAAAGAATCAATACCTTACGATTTGTGTTTGTCATACTTTCCCTGTCAATAATCACTCGCGATGAAGTGATATGTGTTTATTTACTCCCGGTTAGCAATACCCGAATACTCAGCACAAGCAATAGTGACCCCATCACTCGGTCTACCCAATGTGATATTGCTTTAAACCGCTTTTGTATAACTGGGTTGGACAACACCAGCGTCACTGTCGAGAACCAGAGTAATTGAACAATCATCATCCATACCCCTAGTAAAAATATCTGATAGCCGGGCATTTGTGGGCTGAGCACCAAGGTGAAAAGAGAGACAAAGTACAGCGGCGCTTTTGGGTTAATGGCATTACACACAAAACCCATCGCAATGAGGCGAGCGCCTGACTGTTTTTTCACTGACTTATTTTCTACTTTACTGTTCGAGGGCTTACTCATGAGGCCACGAATACCAAGATATGCCAAGAATCCCACAGCAAGATATTTCATCCATTCCAGTATGCTACTGTTTTCACTAACAATAGCCGCTAACCCAAACGAAGAGTACAAAATATGAACAGAGAGACCAAGCGCAATACCGAGACTGACCAACAATCCTGCCCGACGGCCTTGTGAAATTGACTGTTGAGTAACCATAACAAAATCGGGTCCCGGTGAAGCCGCTGCCAATAAGTGAACGACTGTCACAGTGAAAAAGGCATAAAGAAATTCCATTAATGACTCCTGTTACATAACACTGACTAAACCAACACGTTAACCTTTCAGTCACACCTCAGCAATAGCAAAGTTACCTGATATCATCACTTTAGCTATCTCGTAAATAAGTGCTGTTCCATGAAATACCTCAAATGAATCTCAATTTAATGGCTCTATTCACACCTACCGAACAGTGAAACCCCATTAACAAGTTGAATTCACTCGCACTTTTTACTAATTGACAACCTGAACATTTATGAGTGCAAAATGAATATTCGCTCATTAAGTGACACCGTTACTCACTTAGTGAGAACAGTAAAATAGACATAAACAATATAAAAAAATGTAAAAGTAGACATAAAACCATTGTTTCTTTGACTAGTAATAAATCGGGCTTGAATCATGTCCTTCTGACAATTTCCCAACTCACTCATCGTCTCTGCACCTTTACTCGCCAACCAATGTTTTTTTAGCCTTTCAAAATCAAATTTGTACTGAATAAAAATTAACTTACGGTATCGAAATATCAAAAACCATTGAAATTGAAATGGTTATGAAAGTTATGTGACACTTTTCTGCGTTTAGAGTCTTTGCTCAAATTTAAAAAGTATTATGAATATTTCGAGGTTTTAAAATGGATATTAAACGCAGGAAGCTCCTCACAGGTATGTTATCAGGTGCGGTATTTGCTCCTTTTGTCACTGTGTCACCCACAACAGCCGCAGGTATTCTCAATACTTCAAACCAAGACAATGATGTTTTCTCATTTGGCATCGCATCTGGCGATCCTTCTGATTCAGGTGTGATTATCTGGACACGTATCAATCCCGAATATATTCAGAACCCACAGACTGATGACTTACACCTTGTTTTCTGGCCTCTCAATCAAAAAGAAAACAGTAAGGCCATAAAGATAAATGCTGACGAAATTAAGCGCGAGAACGATTTTACAGTCAGAATCAATCTTGACGGAATGATGGATGAAAATCAGTTTTATCACTATCAGTTTGAATACGGACAACGAAGCTCAATAATTGGTCGATGCCGAACATTACCTGCATCGACGACCACTCTAGAGCAGCTCAAGCTGGCTGTGCTGACCTGTCAGGATTTCACGACCGGTTATTACAATGCATTCAGTCACCTCGCTGATGAAGCCGTAGACTTCGTCGTCCACATGGGCGATTTTATTTACGAATACAGCCAATACGAAGGATTTGAGGACAGCACACTGCCGGGGAGAAAACTGACATTCCCGAGTGGTCAGAAACTTGCCACTACCCTCGAAGACTTTCGTCACGCCTATAAAACCTATCGAAGCGATAAACAACTTCAGAAAGCAATGGCACAGCATACTTGGATCCTAAGTACTGACGACCACGATTGCGCGGATAACTGCTACTGGAACTATGAGGAAGATACACTTGGTCTGCCAAGTCATGATTCACGGCATCAGCTCGATGCTCAGGCATTAATGGACATCAAACTGAGCTCGCAGAAAGCATGGTTTGAATATGTGCCAACCCGTGTCGACATTAATGAAGACGCAAGCCATCCCCATGACTATTTGACAATTTACAGAAATTTTAAGTTTGGTCAGCTCGCTGAGATTTTCATGACTGACAGCCGTACCTATCGCTCTGAACCTTCATGTGACTCTAAAGATCTCAATGACGGAAGTCAGTGTATGGATATACCTGATCCCAAGCGCACCATGTTAGGTGACAGACAGAGAAACTGGTTAATAGATGGTATTAATACATCCGACAGCCACTGGAAAATCTGGGGTAATCAAACACTGGTTGCCAAATTTGGTCTGACAGGAATTCTAAGAGAATATCAAATCAATAAAGATGCATGGGACGGGTTTCCAGAAGAACGAAAAACCATCGCACGAGCAATAAAGGATAACGGTACAAATAATTTTGTAACTCTGACGGGAGACCTTCATACCAGCATCGTTACCTACTCGAAAATAGAGTACACCAACGATGGTATTTTTTATCCCAATGGCGACCTGGATAACCTGGTCGTGCAGAATTTATGACGCCGTCTGTCAGTTCACCGCACCTGATGGATAACATAAGAAAGAAAATGAAACTCAGTAACTACAAAAATATGACTGACGAGTTTCTTGAGAGCATGATTTGGGCAGCGAACCCGCATATTCAACATTTTCGCAGCAGTATTTACGGTTATGCAGTCATGACGCTTAAACACGATATCGTTGAATGGGATGTCTATCATATAGACAAATATCAGCCTCCTTTCCTCGGCCTCGCGCCGAAGAGACAGGTCGTAAAAGCAACATATGATCCGGTCAGTTACACCATCGAGGTCAATGATAAACTCTAAACCGAGTAAAAAAGGCGTCCCTTCAAGACGCCTCCCCCAGTGAGCCATTCACTTTGTGATAGCCCACTTAAATCAATCACAAGCATAACAATATATACCTGAGCTAATAATCTGAAGTAGACTGGAGCGCGTAATAGAACGTTAATGACAAACTCTATAAGCGCGGGACAGCCAATGGCGTTAACAATTTTTTATGATGGTAGTTGCCCTTTATGCGTTGCTGAAATGAACCAGTTAAGGCAACTCAACAGCAACAATGCAATCGTTTTTGAGGATATTCTGGCGGATGATTTTGATAGCCGCTATCCGGATATAGACTCTGTAAAAGCCAAGCAAATACTTCATGCCCGTCTTGATACTGGCGAAATCCTGTTGGGTTTAGACGCGACGGTAAAAGCATGGGCAATGGTCAACAAAAAAGCATGGCTCAGAGTGCTGAGATGGCCGGTAATTCGCATTGTCGCTGATGCCTGCTACCTGTTTTTTGCTCGACACAGATACAGGATCTCTTGGCTGTTGACGGGTAAATCACGCTGCCAGCCCTGTGAAAGTGGTCAATGCGAGATTAAATCCAAGTAGCAGAACGATATCCAGACACCCGGTCGAAACAATACTCGCCTTGCATTGAATGCAACAAGGGTCTTTTAATACAATTATCCACCGATCAGTTGTGCCCATAGTCTGTTCAGTTAACGACACGCCAGCGGTTATTCTACGTCTGCTGGCGTGTTATCTTTAGCAATAAGAAAAAAATCGACACACTTATATCTGTGAGGCCCAAAAAAGCGAGTAAAACAGGAAAATGATATCTCTCAAGGACGTAAAACACACTCAAGGACAGACACATATCTTCATTGATACCTGGGATATAACCCCTGATCAACACTGGCTGGTGTTTTCAGCAGCGGGTAACCAAGGCACATTGTTGGCGCAAATGCTGTCGGGAAAACTAAACCCTGAAGTTGGAAATGTGGACGGACTTCCCTCCTCTGTCGGCTTTGTATCTCTGTCTGCTCAGCAGGGACTGCTGGAAGATGAGCTGGCAAATGATGACACCGACTTCATTGACCAGATTGACCATGGCTCAACGGTTGAAGAGCTGCTCATTGAATACTGTGATGATCGTGGTTTACTGGAACTGATCCTAAACGATCTTGATCTTGTTCACCTCAGATCCGCTGGATTCCGTCAGCTATCAACGGGAGAGTCACGACGCGTTATGCTTGCCAGAGCAATCATTAGCCAGCCGGACATTCTTATACTGGACGAACCATACTCTGGTCTTGATGTCTCTCACCGTCACGCCTTGACTGATTACCTTCAGACGTTATCAACGTCTATCCAGATTATCGTTTTGTCTTCGCGGTTGGATGATATCCCCGATTTTCTTACTCACGCGGCACTATTCAGTACCCAGTCACCAACATTAATGACCCGTGAGCAATGGAACCAACACCCTCTCGTTGCTCAATTACTGGCGCAATCGGGCACAGGCAGTGATGAGATGGCTGAATTAGTCCGAAATAACCGTCACCAGACCTGCTTGCCAGACCCTTTAGTCACCATCAATAACGGTCGGGTTGCCTACACAGACAAGACTATTTTTCAAGGCGTAAACTGGCAAATACGACATGGAGAGCATTGGCAAATACGCGGACCAAATGGCTGCGGTAAAAGCACCCTGCTCGGGCTCATCTTTGGTGACCACCCCCAGTGTTACAGCAATGATATTGAGATATTTGGTTTCAAGCGCGGCAGTGGAGAGACGATTTGGGATATCAAGCGGCACATTGGCATGGTTTCTTCGGCTCTTCATCTTGAATACAGGGTAAACTGTTCAGCATTAGATACTATTATTTCCGGTTTGCACGATTCGATTGGCCTCTATCAGAAGCCGACGAAAACTGAAAGTGCTCAGGCCATGGAGTGGTTAAAACTATTCCATATGGAATCACTGGCGAAAACATCCTTCCGTCGCCTGGAGTACGGACAACAACGATTATTACTGATCGCCCGCGCCCTTATTAAGCGCCCTGCTCTTTTGATTCTCGACGAACCCTATCAGGGGTTGGACTTTTTGGATAGGCTTCTGGTCGCCAATGCACTCGAGATGATTGCGAAAGAAAATCTCAGTCAACTGCTTCTCGTCTCTCACCACAAAGAAGATGTGATGGCGGGTATCCATCACTTTATAGATTTCGAACCTGAAACAGAGGGATACAGGATCCGTATCACTCAAAAAACAGACTAACATCGTCGAAAATTAAACCACTCAGAATATCAATGCGGTGAAGTCAGAACTTCGCCGCAAAATTTTTCTCTCTTTCCCCTGCAAAACGAGTAATCTACTTGCAATTTTGTTCATGCATATCAAGGAAACAGCCATGCAAGATAGCTTTATTGAAGATGGTATTCTCTATCGACAGCACACCTTTTCACTTCCTCTCGATTATGCCCGAACAAGCGAGAAACAAATCAAGGTATTTGCGAGAGAGCTAGTTGATGAAAGCCGACGTGATTGCGAATTACCATGGCTGGTGTATTTGCAGGGCGGCCCGGGTTACCCCTCACCTCGTCCCGGAAGTGCTTCAGGCTGGATGAAGCGTGCCTTGAGGGATCACCGAGTTTTGTTACTCGATCAAAGAGGTACTGGAAATAGTACGCCAGTCACCCATCAGACGTTGGCTCACATGACTGTAGAACAGCAGGTTGATTACCTGAGCCTGTTCAGAGCTGACAATATTGTTCGCGACGCTGAAGAGATTCGTCAACATATGGGGATCAAAAAATGGTCTCTGCTTGGACAGAGCTTTGGTGGTTTCTGCTCACTCACTTATCTGTCCTTTTATCCAGAAAGCCTCAAGCAGGTATACATCACAGGTGGTGTTCCCTCTCTGAGTCGTCACGCTGATGATGTTTATCGCGCGACTTACCAACGGGTAAAAGATAAAAATGCAGCCTTTTTTGCCCAGTTCCCGAAAGCACAAACTCTGTGTAGGAAAGTTGCAGACTACTTAGATAACAACGAAGTAATGTTACCCAATGGACAGAGGTTTACGACACAGCAGTTCCAGCTGATCGGTATAAATTTTGGTGGTAGCGGTGCATACCTGCCTATGTACTATTTGCTTGAAGAAGCCTTTGTTGACCTTAACGGACAAGAGACTCTCAGCTACACGTTCCTAAACGAAATGCTGGCCCAGCAGTCTTATCAGACCAACCCCATATACGCCATTTTGCATGAACCCATTTATAACCAGCAATTCGCATCTCAATGGTCCGCAAACCGGGTCAGAAATACTGAATATCCAGAGTTCAATTATCAAGCAGGCCAACCGTTTCTGTTTACAGGAGAAATGGTTTTCCCTTGGATGTTCGAACAACTGAATAACCTCAAACCACTCAAGCAGGCTGCAGAAAAATTAGCTGAAAAGTCAGACTGGTCAAATGTCTACAACCCTGAACAACTGTCGAAAAACAAGGTACCTGTGGCCTGTGCCGTTTACGCCGACGATATGTATGTAGAAATGGATTATTCTCGCGAAACGCTTCGTAACATTCCAAATAGTAAAGCGTGGATAACGAATGAGTATGAACACAACGGTCTCAGAGCAGACGGTGAGAGAATTCTGGACAAGTTAATATCAATGGCCGACAGCATTGAGGCATTGCCTACAAGTTAAAAAACATACATGCGCTTAAGTAAAGTGGGGACTCCCCCTTTATTACCCTGTGATGCTATTTTTGTGAAACAACAATGTAAGTACACTTTTCAAGACATTTGTCATTAAATTTAATACGCATTTCAACCCCTAAAAAACAATGCTGTGATTTTCCACCGAGCTTTTATCCCTCGATGTCGAAGCACAATTCATTTGATGAGAAAATAATAGCGTTTGAACTGCAATGTATCTGACTATGAACAAATATTTACCATTAGCATTTTTGATTTGTCTTTCTTTACCAGCCATTGTCACTGGCTTCGAAGATGAAGAGATCAAAGACACTTCATTGAGCCCAGAAGATGCATCATTTCTGCTCTCACGAAGAAGCAAAAACGAGGAAACAACCTGCCGTGACCTCTTTACCCAAAACATGCTGCAACGTCAGATAAAATTCAGTAATAAGGAAGTCGATGTCGACGACAGGCGAATGGCTGAAATTCAGATTGAAGAAGCGCGGAAAACACTTTCAGAAACTCACAGCTTCTGTCTGGCGAACAAAAAACTGGTTATGCTTCATGACCTGCCAAGAGATACTGAGAAAGGCCAAATCCACTTTGAGGGATACTGATCAAAAGCCACTGATCTTGTTAATAATATTTACCACACAAACCTTCACTGATTAGACTGCCGAATCAATTAGCAGACTTGACTAAAAAGAACACTTTCCTTTTCTTTCAATTTGCCGTAAAAATGCCAGAAAATTATGAAAACACATCGGTTGTGTTTCACTTCAAACGCTATTTTTCCTCTTGCTGGTTGCTCTCTAATTATTGGATTTAACGACAATGACAAACCGAAAAAGCGGCAATGTGCTTGCTGCTCTGGCATTTGTTCTTTGGGGATTTGTGCCCCTCTACTATCAATTCATCCCAAATGCAGCAATGGACGAGATGGCTGCGATCCGCGTTATCGTCTCAGTGCCGATTCTTCTCTTAGCATCTCTACTTATCACTCGCCGTCTGCCAGACATGCAACAAATCTGGCAAGATAAGAAATCGTTCCTGTATTCATCACTTGCCACAGTGATGATGACGATTTCCTGGGTCGCATTTATCTGGGCATTGACAAATAATAAGGTCCTTGAAGCAAGTATGGGCTTCTTCATCAACCCATTAATTGTCATTTCCTTGGGCGTATTGTTTCTCAAAGAGCAACTCAGTATGGGCCAGCGATTTGCGGTCAGCCTCGCTGCAATGGGGCTGAGTTATCAAATCTGGCAATATGGTGAGCTGCCCGTCAGTGCCCTTTTAATGGCGATATTTTTCGCCTTGTATGGCCTAAGTAAAAAGAAGGTTGCTTACAGCACACTCACAAGCCTCTTCGTTGAACACTTGGTGTTATTACCAATTGCTTTGGTTTACATGGTGTATAAAATAGCGACGGGTACAAGCGTAGCCATTGATTTTTCGTCAATGACGACAACGACTACCCTGATGCTCTACATCGGCGCTGCACCCATGACACTGATTCCCCTGTTTATATTTAATGCTGCAGTCAAACGAACATCATTATCAATGATAGGGTTTATGCAATATCTCGAGCCGAGCTTACAGTTTCTTTGTGCTGTACTTCTTTTCGGCGAAGTATTTGATGAAGTTAAGATCGTCAGTTTTGGACTCATCTGGCTTGGGCTGGCAATTACTGTCTTAGAGGGAATTTTAAAAATTAGAAAGCGTTATTCAGGTATCAGCCCAAATCACCTATGACATTCGCTACACATATAGACGAACACTACCGGTTTATTTAATTTCGTATATTGTTTTGAAATAAATAAGCCGGTTTTTTCCTTACTAAACGTTCTTGTATAGTCATACCCTAGTATCCACAATATCCACCTCAGGTGGGCTTCGTGTAATTTTGGCAAATCGGTATTTAAAGTCACCTAATGATAAACTCAGGATCTGCTTCGCCACCCACTCCGGGTCAAGATAATCCGTCATTTCCTTTTCAAGAGGCCAGAATGAAGTATTCATCCCAGAAGGTGCAGCAACAACAACCTTTCCAATTTCAGGATCCAGTGATAACGATTCGCCCAACATACCTAATGATGCTTTCGCCATGGTATAGATGGGCTCTCTCTTCTTGGCGGTATAATGAGCGCTTGAGGTAATAAAAAGTAAGTTAATGGGTCGACGTTGTCTCTTTTTTAATTCGCGAACTAAAACTGCAGGTACGAGCGAACTAATGTTAATCATGGTCAGAATATCTTTATCAGTATGTTCTTCGATAGTGCCTTCCAGCGCAAAGCCAGCGCAGTAAACCAGAGTTGAAATTTCTCCCACCTGCTCTATCAATGTGGCTACTTCCCGAAAAATCTGTTGGCTATCTTCAGTAATTGACAGTTCATAAAAATCCAGATCAGAAATATTCGGGTCTCTTCTGCCTGTAATAACAACATGATTACTTTGACTAGAATAATTTTTTGCTAGTGACAAGCCTAGTCCAGATGTACCACCAATAACCAGAATCTGCTCTTTCATTTATTTTCCCTCACAGATTTCATAAAAAAAATTTAACGATAAGTAATGTATTCTTAGTGGATACAGGTATATTTTTTGATATTATGAAAAAGACAGGGGTAATATTTACATCCATAATATTAAACCTAAAAAAATAATAACTTATAGTTAATCACCTTTTACAAATTAATGAAGCAAAATAAAGGCCACCCAACTATAAATATAAAACCACTTCACTACTAACATATCCTTACGTCAAATTTTATAACCAGCAAGCTAAACATATCTTACGTTTATAACAAAAGTTATTTTTATGAATTAATATCATTAAGTTTCACTTGTGATATTTTTGTCCCGTTCAGAGAATGTTGTTATCTAATTTATCAAAACATGATAAAGATTCTCAATCGATGTAGAATGTTATTCGATTTATTGCATAATAAACCCTGAGAGTGCAGCCGTTATTGGCGTTTTCACATTACAACATTTTAGAGATTTTGGTATGAAAAACTATTACAAAACGCGCTACGAAACAATTGATGGAGAGAGTGTTGAACTTGATGCCAAGACAATTATGGTGGAAATGCCTGGTATAGGCGAAATAACAATATGCCTCGAGCATAACAAAGACGGTATTGGATTGTTAAATCAAGGGGTTGTCGATGATGATGGTGAAGTATCAGAGTTTTGCACTTTAGTTGTTAGGCCAGGAGCGTGTAACGTAATTTCTGTGAATCTTGAGTCTCAGCTACGCCCTCAGAAATCTGGATAAATTGTTATCACTTTCGACTGGGGAAGCATGTAACAATGATTTGTACTAAAAATGAGGTTATCGATTGTTTAATCCAACCTCTAGATTGCAGGTCAGCGCTACTCCAGAAGAAAACTAACTCATTTTGGAATATAGGTTTGTAGGCGCATGAACCTTGCATTTTTCCATTGACGAGTAGAATAAGCCTTGCAAAAGTCATCTCAACTTTTCGTTGATAACGATGAAATCATACCGAATATATTAATGACAAAGGCAGCAGACCAATGCAAATTGCCGTTAAAATTAAACTGAAGAGTCTCATAAAATGTTATGTCTTATTCTTCAGTCTCATTATTTACCTACCTTCCGCATTCTCTGACAGCTTTGTGAGAGTCAATGCACTTGGCGGAAAGGTATCTCTGCTGGTACCGGAAAATTTCAGTCCAATGTCAGAAGATATCATTAAGGTGAAATATCCGTCCTCAAGACGGCCGTCTGAAGTACTCAGTGATAAGACTGGCAGTGTGACTCTGGCGTTTAATCACACAAACAACGCGATGAGTGTTTCTGATATCAAATCAGCACATTCTTACATATCTAAAATGTTTCGCAATACATATCCCAGTGCCATATGGTTTAGGGATGAAATCATTGAGCAGAACGGACACGTGTATATGGTAATGGAGTTGATAACGCCAGTACAGGATACCAATATACATAATATTATTTACGGAACATCGGTTGATAATCGGTATTTATTAACATCATTCAACACAACTGTTGAACAATCAGAAGAATGGCTACCGTTAGGAAAGAAAATGATGGCTTCGCTAACAGTAGTTAATAAGTGATAGACAACTTTAAAACATATATCATCAAGTTACATTCAATTCATAAATAAAATGAATGATGCTGGCTAGGGGGGAGGAATCTATAGAACGTCTCCCTGTAACTCGCATCAATATGACTTCTAGTCCACAAGACATGCTATTTTAGTAATCAAATACTCTCACCTTATATAACGACTAAAGTTACTGAAAAAACCACATCTAATCTGGTTGTATAAAGACATCGACCAATTCTTACACGCTAAAAGATAATTTCATATCAAATTATTAATGACCATCAATCAATATTTTTTAATTGAGAACGTTTTGCGAGAAATCTGAGAAGATTGCAGTTAATTAACGACTTACGATATAGAAAATTTCGGAGGAGTTAAGTTATGAACAAAAAATTATCAGCCAGCCTCATTGGTACCTCAGTTGGCATCATGTTCTCAGGAAGTGTCGCTGCAGCAACACTTGAAATCACCATTCAAAATCAATCTAAAGGACTTTACTTTACGCCTGTCCTCGCATCAGCACATGACAGTACAGTTTCATTTTTTAAGGCGGGTGAGAGTGCATCAGACGCGTTGAAAGCCTTGGCAGAGGGAGGAGATTTTTCCGGTCTTGCCAGTGCGGTTGGCAACGCAGGTGGCGTGAATGTGGAAAATGCCTCACAGGGTCCCATTGCACCGGGTGCGAGCGCATCGTTTTCCATTGATTCTGGCGACAATCCCTACTTATCCATTGCCTCAATGATTCTCCCCTCGAACGATGGCTTTATAGGTGTTAATCAGTGGAAAATTCCATCGAGGTCTGGAACATACAAGGTTTATCTAAATGGCTATGACGCTGGTACAGAGGCAAATGATGAATTAAAAAGCAGCATTCCCAATCCTCCATTTCTAGAAGGCAAACTTGGAGATAACGGAAGTGGCGTGGAAACAAATAATACCAACACCAATATACACATCCATCCCGGTAACCTTGGTGGCCAAAATAGCGACTTTGACGCAACCCAACACAGATGGCTTAACCCCCTTGCAAGCCTGACTGTCACCGTCAAGTAACTGGAGGGCATATGAAAAAGCATTATTTAGCAACATTGTCTCTGGTCGGTATCCTGACGGGGTGTCCAGATTCGAATCCCGAGCAAACATTTACCGTTACCGTTGAAAATCATACGTCTGCGCAGCCCCTGTCTCCACTTACAGTGGTTGCCTATAAAGATAACTTCTCTCTTTATGAAGTAGGAAAACCTGCATCTGTAGCGTTGGAAAGGGTGGCTGAAGGAGGAGATAACTCAGCACTTCTGGCAATAAAGCAAGGCGATGACCGGGTAACTTATACCGCTTCTGGTCGTGGGCCTGTTGCCCCTGGAGCATCTCAAACTGTTGAGATTAGTGTTAGACCCAATCATGCACCTTACGCATCAGTAGCGACCATGTTGGTTAACACGAATGACGCTTTTGCTGGCCATAACGCCTTACCACTCCGTTTTATGTCAACCGGACAAAGCTATTCGTATTACTTAAATACTTACGATGCAGGAACAGAGGAAAATACTGAAACCGCTGGTTCCATACCCGGGCCCGCGGGCGGCGGTGAGGGTTTTAATGCATCAAGGGAAAATGACAACGACGCAGTGAGTATTCATCCCGGTGTGATAAGTGCTGATGATGTACTCCCGACGTCAGCGTTACAGTCACAACACAGATTTCAAAACAAGAGCATCAGAATCACAGTAACACGTACCAAATAACAACGACGTAGTGATATGCCGTGTAGAGGCATTGCTCCCTTTTTGCCCAAAGGGAGCTTTTTTATTTGATCTCAGTACTGAGCATCGCATGGAATAGTCATGTAATTTACCTTCACTACTCCACCATCACTCTCATATCTACCTAATTTCTCATCATTAACAGGTGCAAAACCCTTTCTGACATCTTCATAATGCCATTCAAAGCTAACTCAATTAGCAACAAAAGTTGTAAAGATAAACAGCATGAAAACGTACATCACAGGGGTTCCCTTCATCAAAGCACTTGATGAGCTGGTCGTGAAAGCAATGAGTAAAATTGAAGAAGAGCCAAACCAGTTGATATATCAGGTTTCACTGTTCTGCTTGGATAAAGAGCAGCCATATCGACTGATACAGTTGGGACTGCCTGCCAGTTACCAAGAACTATCAAAACAATTAGTTGATATTGGCTTTGAAGGACTGACATTTGATGCAGATAATCAGACAGGTTTTATCAAGGCCGAATTCTATTTTGATTCTTGTTTAGAGTGGCACCTGTACGATCTCCAATCCGAAGGAATAACGTCTACATTCAAATGCCGTAAAGCTGCCAATTCATAACCTAATTTTCATCCTACATTCGCTTTTTGCATCAAGTTATAATGCATAAAGAGTCTCCATATCATAATTACACTTCTGTGTTTTTAACCGTTTGCTGGCTTAAACATGGCGTTTAACCTACCGAAATGTGGCAAAAAAATGGCTTTTGCTATTAATGGCTTGTTAAGACTTCTCCCAGACACATAATTAGGTATAGTGCTGACATAACGTGCAGATATGAAAATACGAGTATGAAAAGAATTGCCATTGTTGAAGACGAGCCTGCTATCCGTGAAAACTATGCTGATGTACTGAGAAAGCAAGGATATAGCGTGTCTACCTACCCAAATAGACCAGATGCTGAATTGGCATTCGTGACCCGGCTACCTGATCTTGCGATTATCGATATCGGGCTACAAGATGAGATAGATGGCGGTTTCCAGCTTTGTCAGTACCTAAGGGCAAAATCAGCAACAGTGCCTATTATTTTTCTGACTGCACGGGACAGCGACATTGATACAGTTGTGGGACTACGAATGGGTGCAGATGATTACCTGACTAAGGATGTCAGTTTGCCGCACCTGATGGCCCGCATTGCAGCTCTATTTCGTCGAAGTGACCTTTTACAAGAAGCGAGTACTGAATCGGAGAAACTGATTGAGCGGGGTAAGCTGACTCTCGATCTAAACCGCATGCAAGTGCAGTGGAACGGCCACACCATAGAACTTACAGTTACCGAGTTCTGGTTGGTTCACGCAATGGCTAAACGTCCGGGTCACGTGCGTAGTCGTCAGGATCTTATGCAAGAGGCACATGTGGTGGTTGACGACAGTACTATTACCTCGCATGTTAAACGTATCAGAAAGAAATTTCTGGCCGTTGACGTTGATTTTGATCGTATCAATACCGTCTACGGCATGGGCTACCGCTGGGACAGTGCTGAATGACGGAGTTCCACAAGCTCAGAACAACCGCCTGGCGATGGTTCGCCGGGATAAGAACCAAAGTGATCCTGCTATCAACTCTGCTCTTGTTACTCCCTGTTATTGGTTATAACTACGTCTGGGAGTTAGAAAAGGTACTTCGTCAGGGTCAGGAACAGACTCTGATGGGTAGTGCCCGATCACTGGCGATGTTGTTAAATCAACAGCCAGCACTGCTAAAAAAGCAGGCTGAGACCAAACCGCACCTCGAACAAGGAAAAGATCTTTACGCAATCAATCTTGATGAGCCTCTCGAATTCAATGGCCAACTCAAAGAGTGGACCCCCTACAAAAATGAAAGTTACCACTATGACGAACGTCATGTCAGGTTTTCCAAAGGGTTATATCGGCCCAGCGATATTCACATTGATGCGCTAACAGCAACGTTCGAACAGCGTATCTATTTATTATTCGATGTCACCGATAAGTCTCCTATTCTTCGCAGACCGAACGCCAGTGACGTTACTAGAAATGATCACTTGGTCATTGCTCTGACAACCCGGGACGGCGAGTTTTGCCAATATCATGTATCAGCCAGCAAGGACGGGCCTGCGCAGATCTACCTAATAAGTCCCAACGACTCTACAGATGACGTGCACTACTTCGCGTCAAATACCTTTCAGGCTAACTGGCAAGTCACGGAACATGGTCATTTTATTGAAGTATCAATGCCAGCTTGGCTGGTGGGTGAAAAGCTTGGTTTCGAGTTTTTCAATGTAAACGATAAATTCAACCGCGAAGTAGAAACAATTATTGGCTCTGCAAGTATAAACAGCGCAGATAAACTGGGCACGTTTCTGATCCCGTCACAGGACGTTGAAAAAGTGATTGACCAGATGGGTGGAAACGGCACCCGTTTCTGGGTTGTAGACAGGCATGGTCGTGCCATTGCCAAGACAGGTGATATTAAGAAAGGCAACGGAGTGTGGGAGACCAGTATCAAATATCAAGAGCCTCCGGCTGGCTTGTCAGGTTGGTTGAGCTTTGATTGGTTAAGGCCTTTGTACTATTACATCCTTGAACGGCCACCTGAAGATTTCGTTGATTCAATGCAGCATGCAGCCATTTATCGTGGGGTAGAGGTTCAACAGGCCCTATTGGGTCGCCCCTATGCGAACTGGCGAACATCAGATGATCAGAAGGCAATGATACTTTCGGCAGCTTACCCCGTTAAACTCAACGACACAGTTGTGGCTGCCGTTGTTGCAGAAGAAACGACCAATGGTGTTCGCACGCTAAGAAATAAAGCGCTGGAACAGTTATTTACTGTCTTGCTGGCGGTAATCATCACAGGCGTGGTGGTGATGCTCTTATTTGGATCTCATATATCAAAACGAGTCAGGAGACTCCGTGATGAGGCCGATGCAGCTATTGATACTCAAGGTCGGGTACTCTCCCCTATTTCACCCACGCACAGCAGAGATGAAATTGGCGATCTTTCCAGAACGATCACAGGCATGCTCAATCGCTTATCGGCATACCACAGTTACCTTGAAAAAATGCCATCGAGCCTGTCTCATGAAATGAGAACGCCCGTAGCGGTTGTCCGCTCCTCACTCGAAAATCTGGCGATAGTTAGTCAGGATCCCGACCAGCACAGATATATAGAGCGCGCACAGGAGGGAGTTGCAAGACTTGCTCTGATCCTGTCAAACATGACGGAAGCAACACGTCTCGAGCAGAGCTTTGCCCATGCTGATAAGGCTAATTTCCCAATCAACGAGGTCATTAACGGCTGTGTGCAAGGTTATCAAATGGCATACGCGCCTCACCCCATTCAACTTGACCTCCCCAGTCAGTCATTTCAGGTCAACGGTGTTCCCGAATACATTGCGCAACTGCTGGATAAATTGGTCGCAAATGCCATTGAATTTAGTCTTCCCGACAAAGCGGTAAATGTCTCACTCCGTCAATATGGACAATCAGTACTACTTAGCGTCAGCAATAAAGGACCTTTACTGGCACCTAATATGGGCGAACAACTTGTTAATTCGATGGTATCTGTCCGCTCAGAGAGTCAGAAATCAGACAAACCGCATTTAGGGCTCGGCCTTTACATCGCCAGACTCATTGCTGAATTTCATCAGGGCGGGCTGACCATAAATAATCTACCAGACCAGAGCGGCGTGGTAGTGACAGTGTCACTACCAGTGTTATCATCACGTGTCGGCTTTAATTTGGACAAAGCACAGTAGCTGCAGATTAAGAGCAATCCTAAAAAAATGGTAAATCAGTAGCGAAAGCATGATTGATATTTTGCACTTCGCTGAAACAGCGTCTGAGTCAGTCTCCTTATATGGGGGGAGATTTTTTTTCGTTACCGATATAAGCGTATGTCCTGATGAGATTAAGCGGTTAAATTTTTTGTACATCCAGCAAGAAATTTACTGTCCCGAGAGGCGATAGAAAAAAGTGAATGAATGTGTGGTGTACTATTTGTTATCACTTTGATGCTGTTTATTTTCATACCAGAGAAAAGAGTGAATTTTGAGTTATATATTTGACAACAATACATTAAGAACGATGCATGAAGAACATCTGGTTACGGAACACAGCGTCGTGAAGGGTTATTTTTTAGCATAAGAAAATAGAGAAATCATAGAGCCTTTAGGTGGTTAACCCCGCATAAAAATGGGCATCATGATCTCGGGTCTATTCTTTTAGGCGTACTTGTATATCAAAGGTCTTTTTCCTGTTCAGATTTCAATAATATTTGTACCATACGTGAACCGCACGAAATAAGAATCGAAAAAACATGAACCATAATCTAGCGTTATTACCCTCAGAACAAAAACAGCTGGTTGAGATTGATAAGCAGGCAGCCTATGCAGTATGGCAAGTGAAAAATGGGGTTGCAGATAACACTATTTTCAGTCAGGAACTGAAAGCGCTACGGGGAATAAGCCAGCAGGAGCACTATCAAAACTGTGTGGCGAGATACCAACAAAAAATGGGCATGTAATGCCCATTTAACTCAAACACTGAGACGACTCGGCTTAAAAGGATGTCTTCATTTCTTTATCAGCAAAGCGACGTAATGACTGTTTTCATCGCACAAAACAAATCTGCAACTAAAGTTCAATGAATCAGCAATGCGACGTAATGTAGACATACCAATATCCAGCTTCGGATATTCCTCACTGACTTTACCATCGAATTCGCACGTCATCATTTTCGTTCTGTAGCCCTCTTTCTTCAGATTCATCGAACTGAGAATGACCCGTCCGCCAGGGTAAAGCGTTTCCTTGGCGAGCTCCAGAAAATGAATGAAATTATGGATATAACCCAACTGCCCAATGTATCCACGCACTGCCAACCATGTGTATGTATTAGGCAATGCCGCTTGTTGCTCGAATAAGCCGCCAGAAAGTACAGATGTAAGGCCACGTTGCTTCATAATCGCACATGCAACTTCAGACGTGTCGAGAGAAAAAACGTCGATACCTTTTTCATATAGATATAGCGAGAGCTCGCCGCTGCCAGCCCCTAAATTCAAAACATTTCTCCGGCAATAAGACAGCGCAATTCTATCTATTTTCACTTCATCGGGACGTCTAAAAAAGTCTGCAGTTGGAACTACTGACGCTCCCTCGGACTCCCTAAAAATAATATTGCCGGACTTATCGCCGTTATAGTAGCTCGCAAGTGCTGAACCATAAACGTCGTCTACATTCTGCATAAACTGCCTCCAAAACTTTATACAGAGATTACCGACAGCAAGACATCAGATCTGTCTCATTTAAAAAACAACCAACTCGAAATGCAGCAACAAGGTGATGACTCACGTTTGCTATTGCAACAAGAATAAATTTGACGAGTGACGAACAGAAGATCGTTTATGGAATATTGAACAAACCCTCTGCCTCCACTCAGTTCGTAAATTACCCTGGATAAGGCAGATGGCCGACTTTTATCCACAATAAGGTATCTTCCTGGCAAAATGGGTTGTACTCGAACATATGTGGGTTTCTCATCCAGGTTCCCGCAGGGTAAACACCGAACTCGTCTCTATATTCTCCACTCAGCACAAACACCTCTTCACCGCAAAAATGGGAAATTGAGAAAAAATGTTTACCCGCCGGCCATTTAATGAGCGCGACCTGCTCCCCATTAAATTCGTGCAGTGACAACATTTCTAATTCTCCCTGTGCCTTGGTCCAATCAGCTGACGACATAGAAACGAAACTCTGTTTCTGATCGGTTGCTGAGAATTGGTTTTGTTTTACGAGCATTATGCAGCCTGGGTGACTGGATATTGTGAATGGAACGCCAGGGGGGAAACGCAAGTAATCGCCATATACAGCTCTTTGGGATTTGGATTCGGACATAAAATCGCATTCGCCGTTAAGAATAAGGATTTCTGAACCGAAGTGTGCCTCGAACTCTGTTGATATATCAGGTGAAAGACGAAGTATTTTTGAGTTGTGACCTTTTGCGGTATTTTCGAATGCGAGTGGCTTACTATATACACCGGACTCTTTATCTGCTTCCCATGGCATTTTCTGCGTATCTACCACCACTCTCCGTTCATACAGCATGTTGTGCATGTGCTTCCCCCTAAGCCTGACAGTAAAGCTACTTGTGATCTCTATTATGTTTTTTTGTAGCGGTAGTCTAGCGAAAGTGCCTGTACAACACATGACTTACTTATTGGACAAAGAGGATATGCCACTGGAAAGGGTTCGAATGCAGTGCTTTATTCTTACATGTTTATAATTCGCAATAAAAAAACGGGCATGATGCCCGTTTTCTCATATTAGCTAAACGCTGGTTGTTACGCTTCTGCGTGACGACGCTCGCCACGGAAAGAACGACGCTCACCACCGCGATCGCGATTGAAACGACGCTCACCGCCACGGTTATCACGACGACCGCCGCGCTCACCGTTATTGTTACGACGACGAGGTGGTTCCATGTTCACATGGCCTTCTACCAGCTGAGCATCAGTCGGCTTCTGACGGATACGCAGTTTACGCAACTGACCCAGAACCTCTTTCGGCATTTTCTTAGGCAGCTGAACATAAGTGTGCTCTGTCGCCAGTTTGATTGAACCGATAAACTGCTTCTCAAGACCCAGTTCATTCGCAATCGCACCAACGATGTCTTTAACCTGAACACCTTGCTCGCGGCCAACCTGCAGTTGGTACGTATCCCAGTCAGCAGCGTTGTACTTCTGACGGTTACCGCCATCGTTCTTACGCTCTTCACGGCGACGCTCACGACGCTGGTTGTCACGTTCGATAGCAGCGATGAGTGGGTCTGGGCCAGTGTAGAACAGAGGACGTTTGCCTTGCTGGCGTTGTAGCAACATTGCAGCCAGTGTTGGCGCGTCTACATCGATTTGCTCTTGCAGTTTTTCGATCAGACCAACGAAGGCATCAAGGCTTTCAGCTTCTTTTTGTTGCTCAAGGTCAGCAGCCAGTCCAGAAAGACGTGCTTCAGCCACTTTGTCACGTAGCGGAAGTTGAATTTCTTCCATTCGAGTTTGCGTCACACGCTCAATGGTGCGAAGCATACGAATTTGGTTTGTACGAACCAGCAGGATCGCTTTACCGTTACGTCCAGCACGACCAGTACGGCCGATACGGTGGATGTATGACTCAACATCGAAAGGGATGTCGTAGTTGAATACGTGGGTAATACGTGGCACGTCAAGACCGCGTGCAACAACGTCAGTAGCAACAAGGATATCGATAACACCACGCTTGATGTGCTCTACAGTGCGCTCACGCAGTGACTGTGGAATGTCACCGTGAAGTGCCGCTGCCTTGAAGCCACGAGCTGACAACCAGTCAGCCAGACGTTCGGTATCCTGACGGGTACGAACGAAAACGATAGATGCATCAGTCTCTTCAGTTTCAAGAAGACGAGTCATTGCCTCATCCTTCTCTACACCTTTAACAACCCAGTATTGCTGCTCTACTTTCTCAACAGTACGGTTGCTGCCTGCCACATCAATACGAGCAGGTTCGCGCAGGAAGCGGTCAACAATTTGTTTAACCATAGGAGGCATAGTTGCAGAGAACAAAACGCGCTGAGCAGTTTCAGGAGCCTGCTCCATGATCCAGGTTACATCGTCAACGAAACCCATTTTGAGCATTTCGTCTGCTTCGTCCAGAACGAAAGTATGTACTTCGTCTAGTTGAAGGCGTTCGCGGTTGATGAGGTCTTTAACACGACCCGGAGTACCAACAACGATGTGTGCACCGGAGCGAAGAGCTCGCATTTGGTCAACAATTGACGCACCACCGTAAATCTCAAGTACCTTCAGACCAGAAATGTTCTGACCAAGAGACTTCACCTCAGCCGCAACCTGGATAGCCAGCTCGCGAGTTGCGCCATAACGATCGCCTGAGGTTTACGTTGGTTTAAATCAAGTTTGTTAAGCAGAGGCAGAGAGAATGCAGCGGTTTTACCTGTACCTGTTTGCGCTTTACCCAGAGCATCGGTACCAGTCAGAAGAGCTGGTATGGAAGCAGCCTGGATCGGAGTTGGAGCAACAAAGCCCATTTTATCAAGCGCAGAAAGGATATTTTCAGCCAGGTCAAGCTGGCGGAATTCAGTAACAGATTCTTGCATTGGGATCCCAATTTATGAACTACGAAAAACGGGGCCTCTTAAGCGGTGTACAGCGATCGGTTACTGGTACAGTTCCTTCACCTTAACATCGGTGAGATACTCAGGTAACGAGGTGGAACGCGCTACGGGCCTCGACAAATAAGGCGCACATTCTGCGCCTTTCGAGGCCAAAAAGCCAGAAAAAAATTGAGAAGCTTCACATTTTTTAATGCGTTCGCTGGATTTTTGAGTGCTTGAGTACACTACGCAGGCAATTTGGTGAAATCAACATCAATAAAGTGCATATCTATTTTGATAAAACAGGATTTTCTTTTGAGGGGGTGTGTTTTAAACCTGATCAGAATAAACACTGAAAATCGCTGTATTTACAATCCTGACACCTGCCCCAAAGAGCCAAAAACGTTCATAATCAGAAAATGTGTGTTAACGGTAAATATTCATATTTCGTCTTAATATCTCGTGACACGAAACCATGAATAATGTCTGTCATGGACATAGTTTCGGCTTCTTTCATAAATATGACTATTTTTCATGGTAAACAACTATAAAGTAGCCCGATAAGCCCGGTCGTTATTTAACTTCTAAACTGGCAAATTACCCTAATTTGGGTATAGTGTGTTCGACTTTTTCCTGAGACCAGACAAAATGTTTCAAGACAATCCATTACTTGCACAATTAAAACAACAGATCAAAGAAACCATTCCCAAAAAAGAAGGTACGATAAAAGCGACCGAAAAGGGATTTGGCTTCCTTGAAGCGGATGATAAGACTAGCTACTTTATCCCACCTCCTTACATGAAAAAAGTGATGCATGGTGACAGAGTTGTCGCCCTGATCAGGACTGAAAAAGAAAAAGAGGTTGCTGAACCCGATGAACTGGTTGAGCAGTCTGTTGAGCGTTTCATCGGTCGTGTAAAGATGTTCCGTGACAAACTCAATGTCATTCCAGATAGCCCTCAACTCAAAGACGCCATTCGTGCTAAAACTCGTAAAGGCATGAGCCACGATCAGTTGGCTGATGGTGACTGGGTTGTCGCCAAGCTGATACGCCATCCCCTGAAAGGCGATAACAATTTCTTCTGCGAAATCAGCGAAAAAATTACAGATTCTGGTGACAAAATTGCACCATGGTGGGTAACACTTGCCAAACACGATCTGCCAAACAAAGAGCCAGCACCGCAAGACGAGTGGAACATACTCGATGAAGGTTTGGATCGTGAAGACCTGACCAACCTTCCTTTCATTACAATAGACAGTGCCTCAACAAAAGACATGGATGATGCACTACACACAGTAAAGAATGACGACGGCACGTTTACTCTGACTATCGCGATTGCAGATCCAACAGCTTATATTGCGCCTGAAACCAAAATGGACGACGAAGCCCGTGAGCGCGGCTTTACCATATATCTGCCGGGTCGCAATATTCCAATGCTACCTCGAGAGCTAAGTGATAACCTTTGTTCGCTGATCAATGACGAAGTAAGACCTGCACTTTGCTGTACCGTTACCGTCGCTGCTGATGGCACGATTGCTGACGACGCGCGCTTCTTCTCTGCAACAATCAAGTCACAGGGCCGTCTTGCTTACGATGACATCTCTGACCTGATTGAAAATGGCAAGTGCGAACATTGGCAGCCTAACGATGTTATCCGCGCACAAATTGATGCTCTTCATGAAGTTGCTAAAGCTCGGATCAGC
Organism: Veronia pacifica; assembly: GCF_001707825.1. GTDB lineage: Bacteria > Pseudomonadota > Gammaproteobacteria > Enterobacterales > Vibrionaceae > Veronia > Veronia pacifica. The sequence goes on from NZ_LYBM01000025.1 coordinate 47,438, forward strand.
TGGCGCGAAACACATGCCGTTACCTTTATCGACCGTCCCGATTATCGCTTTGAGCTCAGCGAAGATAATGACGTTGTCGCGATTCACTTAGATTCTCGTCGTATCGCCAACCGAATGGTTGAAGAAACCATGATCACTGCAAACATTTGTGCTGGTCGAGTTCTGCGTAAGCACTTCGGCTATGGTGTATTCAATACTCACGCCGGCTTCAACGCAGAAAAAATGGAAGATGTGGTTGCACTGGTCAATGAGCATGGTGCAGATACAACTGCTGAATCGTTGGCAAGCCTTGAAGGCTTCAGTTCACTGCGTCGTTGGTTGAACAGCCTTGATACGACTTATCTGGATAACCGCATTCGTAAGTTTCAGGCTTACAGTCTGATTCAGAATACTCCTGCTGAGCACTATGCGATGGGTCTGGATGTGTACGCAACCTGGACCTCACCTATCCGTAAGTATGGTGACATGATCAACCATCGCTTGTTGAAAGCCATCATAAAAGGTGAAGAACCTTCTCAGAAGCCTGACGAGAGCGTCGGCGATGAGCTGGCAGCACACAGAAAACATCACAGAATGGCAGAACGCGATGTTGCCGATTGGCTGTATGTCCGTCTGCTGAAAGACAGTGTTGAGCAGAAAACTGAATATGCTGCCGAGATCTTTGATATCAACAGAGCTGGTATGAGAGTGCGTTTACTTGAAAACGGCGCAATGACCTTCATCCCGGGTTCGCTTATTGTTGATAACAAAGAACGCATTGAGTGTAACGGTGAACAAGGCACTGTTTCAGTCGACGGTAACAAAGGGTTTCAACTTGGCGACCAAATACAGGTCGTACTGACGTCAGTAAAAGAGCCAACACGTTCGATTGTTGGTAAGCCAACACGTGAGTTCGCTGTTGTTGCAGAAAAAATTGAAGATAGCAGTAAAGAGAAAAAAGACTAGTTGTTAACTCTTTCTACTTTTGAAAGCCAGGCATTCAATGTCTGGCTTTTTTTTTCAAGTCATCAGGCAATAAAAAAGCTGACACTAAACGTCAGCTCTGTCGGTCAACAAGATTCGTCTGACCTTGTAATGAAGGATTAATTGACCCAAAAAAAAGCTCTAAGAAACTTAGAGCGACTGGTTTAGGCGAGAAGGTACCTGACGATACACATCTGCCTGTTGTTATTATTTTTTTGTCGCTTCCATGGACGCTGGACAGTGACTTAATTATAGAAGCATACTGATCTGCCCATGTCTGCCGCTCTTGCGATGAAAGCCCCTGTTTTTCTCAATTAATCTCTAAATTAAGACGCCGTTTACTCATCTTTGATACTTCTCTGAACATAGTACGAAGCAATTATTCCTATCACTTTGGTTATACATCGTTCAGTTTATTCACTTTTATGATAGCCAGATCGTCTTGTACTATATCCAAATTGAATTTGTGGTTATGTGTACTCATATTGAATGAGGCTTGAAGAATCAAGGACGGCAAGGTCAGAGGAATATTGTCTAGTATCTGTAAGGCGTTTTTGTCGCGAGAAGGCATTACAGATATGAGTGCGAGCATAAGGCTACTAAAACGATTTTCACCGATACAACGCCATAAATAAAATCAAAACAACCCGGGATGAAGCCGCCGGACAAGAGCGGAGATATATGGAAACTTTATTAACAAAAAAGAAGCAAGGTGCCGTAGTTACAGACGATGGTTGTTACTTTTCAATCCATGCACCGCAAATTAATCAGATACAGTTAGCCATATTCAATAACGACGAGCCGAGGTTCTTCGATATGAAGCATACCGATGGTGGTGCAATACATCAGTGCTTTATTCCAAATGTAACAGAGGATACGCAATACAGTTTTTGTCGCAAAATAAAGGGAAGCACGCAATGGTTGCTCGACCCTTGCGCAAAAAAGGTTACTCGCCACCCCTTGTGTAAAAAGATGCTTGCGGCAGTGACAGTGAAGGATCAGTTTGACTGGCAAGATGTTGAGAGACCATCGATACAACGCGATGAGACGCTAATCTATGAGCTTCATGCCAAAGGCTTCTCTCACCTCAACCGCGATTTACCTGAGCACCTTCGCGGAAAGTTTCTCGGTTTATGCCACCCCGTTATGATCTCCCATTTCAAGCGAACAGGCGTGACAACTCTTCAACTTATGCCTATTGCGGCGTCGATTGACGAGGCGCATCTCAAATCAAAAAAACTGACGAATTTTTGGGGGTACAATCCCGTCGCATGGAATGCGCCTGATAACCGCTTTGCAATTAATGACCCTGTTGATGAATTGAAAACAACGGTCAGAGAACTGCACCGTGAAGGTATTGAAGTCATTCTTGATGTGGTTTACAACCATACGGCAGAGAGCGGCGAGCCGGGCCCTGTATTTCACTACAAAGCGTTAGATCCCTTGTTCTACTTACACGGCTACGATGGACAGTTCCAGAACTTTACAGGGTGTGGTAACACAATCGACCTCTCTCATCCTCCTGCTCTCAAAGCCGTCATGGACTCACTGAGATATTGGGTTGAAGAATTTAAGATTGATGGTTTTCGTTTTGATCTGGCTGCGACGCTTGGCCGTCGCGGTGAATGTTTTGATAATGCGGGTGGTTTTTTCCAAACGATTTATCAAGATCCCGTACTCAGCGGCATTAAGCTTGTTGCAGAACCATGGGATATAGGCCCAGATGGCTATCAGTTGGGACATTTCCCAATGGGGTGGCTGGAATGTAACGATAAGTACAGAGATACACTGCGTTCTTACTGGCACTTCAATGGCCAGGGGCTCGGCGAATTCGCCACACGGATCATGGGTTCGCGTGATATCTTCAGTGCATCAGTTTGGCCACAAAAATCTTCCGTCAACTACATCACCTATCACGATGGATTTACTTTACAAGATTTGGTGTCTTATCAACAAAAGCACAATGCCGACAATGGCGAGCAGAACCGTGATGGGCATGGTGATAACAGAAGTTGTAATCACGGCGTTGAAGGCAGAACAGATAACCAATCTGTTGTTGCGCTCAGAGAGCGTCAAAAGCGCAACCTGATCGCGTCGTTACTTTTTAGCTTTGGTGTTCCGCACCTTTTGGCTGTTGACAGTTTGTCACACAGTCAGGGAGGAAATAATAATGCTTATTGCCAAGATAACAACGTATCGTGGCCCGAGTGGGAACTGGACAATAACGCCAAATATTTCCAAACCTGGATGGAAGCGGTTATCTCACTTCGTAAACAGTACATGATGCCTTTTATCCGGGCATTTTCTGGAGCAGGACGTCATACCAACCGCGTAGAGTGGCTAAAACAGGCAGGTCAGCCTATGGAATGGCAAGACTGGGAAAGTGAACGGACTATCGCCTTACATATTGGAATAGGTCAAGACGGCAACTCGCTGATGATTTTGGCCAATCCAACCGCAGACGCTGCATCGTTTTCCCTTCTCGAAAACCAATGGGAGCTTTTGTTGGATACCCGTCAGAGTTCAATAAACAAGGTGGCTCCGAAAGTCGTCGATAACAGATTTGAACTCATTCCTCACTCAATGGCTATATTATTCCAACGTGGAAAGGCTGAACACTCGCTTTAGTCATCATGTCATTTCGTAAAAACATCAAAAAAACCCGGGGCTTGTTCCCGGGGTACCAACAACACACGCGTGGCAAATTTATCTTCTACGTTGCGCCTCAAGACGCTCTATTTCGGCTTCGACACGGGCCCTCGACAGACCTACATCTTCTAGGAAAGCGTCATCATCAATTCTCCGCTTTAACTCCAAAATCAGAAGCTGGTTTTCGTTCTTAACCCATAAATGAGATAACTTGAGATACAGCTTCTTGACCAATTTCTTGGTTGTAAGTGCCGTATAAATAGCAATATTATTCGTGACCTGCTGCATCTCAACCTCCGATAAAAACTCAAACATGAATAAAAATCGTGCAATTCATGAATCATCATGCTTTTATAAAACTGTTAAGAAAAGCGCATATTTCTTATTAAACTCATAAGTAATGCTTAACTATTAATGGATAAGATTGATGAAAAATCTTGATATTGACCAGTTACGCTCCTTGGTCGCTATCGCCGATTGTGGCAACTTCAGTGGCGCAGCAGACCGGGTTCACCGAACGCAATCTGCCGTCAGTCAACAAATGAAAAAGCTAGAATTAACGACGGGCACGTCACTTTTTGAAAAGCAAGGCCGAAACCACACGCTCACAAGTCATGGTGTGCATCTTGTCAGTTACGCTCGCCAAATTCTGGGCTTAAATGATCAGGCTATGGCCTACTTCACCAGCCCGGATATGAATGGAAAAGTTAGACTTGGTGTATGTGATGATTATGTCAGGCTTGTGTTTAATCAAATACTCCGCGGTTTCTCAGATAAACACCCAAACATCCAATTGTCCGTCACCAGTGCCGCGAGTTCTCGTCTGCATCGAATGGTATCAGCCGGTAAGCTTGATATTGCACTAATCAATATCCTTCAGGAAGAGACATTACCTGTCGAGCCTCTCTTTCAGGAGAATCTCGTATGGGTTAAATCGAAAACGCTAGAATGGCCGGTGAACAAACCCATGCCACTTGCGATTGAATCTCAGTGTCGCTGGGGAAAAATGGCAATCTCACTTTTGCAGGCCAGAGGCATCTCTTTTCAGCTAACCATTACCGCTGCCGATTTTCATGGTTTAACGGCTGCCATTAGCTCCGGGTTGGCTGTTGGACTCATTTCAAGTTGCACCATGACGGATGAAATGGAAATTATCGATTTGTGCACTGGCACGCGAGAGCAGATAGTACAAACAGGTATTATTCGGCGTCCTGGCATTATTAGTCCCCCTATCAATGCACTGGCTGAACATATTCTGCAGTGGAATGAATCCCTGAAAAGACTCGGGACGCCGATTTGTGAGTAATTGATGAATAACACTTTGAATCACGTTTGCAACAATCATCCTCACTATCAACGTTGTCATTTGTAGTCATTCATTCTAGACTTTGCTGAGTGTTTTTTAGACAAATTGATGACAGTGAAATTATTTTTGATGACCCGTTGGTACTTACTGCCAGTGATCATGCTTTTTACAGGATGCGTGGCAAATCAAGCAGTGGTGAATACCGCTGAACCTGATCAAGATGAGCATTTTTTTCACTTACCAGCGTTCAAACATCCCCCTTCAGCGAATATGATCAAAGCCCGTCTGGAAACTCTGTTTAAAGAATGGAAAGGGACGCCTTACAAATGGGGAGGCAACTCCAAACGAGGCATAGACTGTTCAGCGTTTACTCAAATATCCTACAAACAAATTTTTAGCATGCACTTGCCAAGAACAACCCGTTATCAAGTCAGTTATGGCAAACGGATATCCCTCTCTGAGATAGACACAGGTGATTTAATCTTTTTCAAAACGAGAAGAGATGGATACCACGTTGGGATATACATAGATGAAAACAGCTTTGTCCATGCTTCTACGTCAAAGGGAGTGACGATATCAAAGTTAGACTCTCCTTATTGGACGAGAGCTTTCTGGCAAGTCAGACGCTACTTTTGACGCATTACCTCCTACTGTTTTCCGTATGATTTTTATTCCCCAACTCCTAATATATTGTTAAGAATCATCTCAACAACCTATTTTTTCTTACGCCTACCCTATCGATTAAATAACAACTCAACTTACACTTGCTCAGCCAAGATAATATATATGCCTGCTGACCGTTTCAGAGTTTTGGATATCAATTTGGTTTTAAACAATGTTCAGGAACGTTCTTCAGCCAATTATGATCAACACACTCCGCCCCATGTTGGGAAAGGGTCGGGAAATTTTGAGTAATCTTGGTTAAGTTCCTCATCTGTCGCGAGACAAATGTCTAGCTGACTAACGATCTCTGCTTGGTTAATTTCATCGTCACTGCCAATAAACACAATTTCCTGGCGACGGTCACCAAAAGGCTCTTCCCATTCTTTTTCGATGAATTCTCTCATATCTGGTGTCCACTCTGACTCTGGCACAGTGGAATACCATTTACCTGCAGCATCGTACTCTTTCAATTTTCCTGCTAGTTGGAAATTACCGGCATGATCCATTCGAGTGCATAACCAGAAATACCCTTTTGCCCTTATCAAACCCGGTATTGGGGTTTCCATAAAGTCTAAAATCCTCTCGGGAACAAATGGTTTCCTTGCTCGATAGACAAATGTCGTTAGGCCAAACTCGTGACTATGGCTATGAATAAGGCCGTGATCTTGGTGATCGCTTTCTTTAGATGACTCACTCTGATCTTGAGCGCTTTCCTTCTCAATCTCTTGTACCCACGTCGGGTACTCCTGAGCTTTTTCAAAGTCGAACGAATGGGTATACATAATCTCGCTGAGATCCACCTTTCCATAATTGGTATCGATAATCTTTGCCTCAGCATTAATCGCACGAATCATTTGGTGGATCTTCTCCAATTGCATGGCTTCGACCATATCAGACTTATTGACAAGAATAACGTTGGCGAATTCAAGCTGGTCGATCATCAACTGTACAACCGATGTTTGATCGTGAGTTTGTAATCTTGTTTTTCGCTCTTGAATCTCCATTTCATCAGAATGGTATTGATCGATAAAATTAAACGCGTCAACGACGGTTACCATGGTGTCTAATTGTGCGACATCTTTTAGTGATTTACCGTCATTCATAGGAAAGGTGAAGGTGGCTGCAATGGGGAGCGGCTCTGAAACGCCACTGGCTTCAATGAACAAATAATCATACTTACCCTCCAGCGCGAGTTTTGCTGTCTCTTCGAATAAGTCTCCTCGCAACGTACAGCAGAGACAGCCGTTTTCCAGTTCAACAAGCTTCTCATCCGTTTGCAGTATCTTGTCACCAATCTGTTTACCGTCAATGTTTACTGCGGCAATATCATTGACAATGATCGCGACTCTTTGCTCTCTTTTTGTCTCTATGATGTGATTAATCGTGGTTGTTTTTCCACCACCGAGAAAGCCACTCAGAACGGTTACTGGTATCTTTTTCATTCAATATATCCACAGTTTAAATTTGTGATTAGATCTTGCTTTGAGCAAGTGCCAGATATCATCGAAACTTGTTAAATCTCTGCCAGTTAATGGAAAGATCTGACAACGGGATACACTACTATATCTAGCCCTAAATGCAAACGCTTATCATTTGCAAGAAAGTAGTAAGGGAGGGGGAACGATAGAGCCTATCTGTATGTAATATGCGTTTTAACCACCAGCAGACCGGAATACGGATGCATCATATATTTGTTTGTTGGCGAAGTTTCGCCAAAAACCATCCTACACTTCGGTATAAAGCAATAATGGGATAGAGAGTAACAGTGACTGAAGAGACTACCGACCGCCGATATGATTTAGACTGGCTGCGTGTTATCGCTGTTTTCCTATTAATCGTTTATCACTGTGCCATTACGTTTCAGCCATGGGCCGCAAAAATTTCATTCATCCAAAATAGCCAGAGTGCTACCCATATTTGGACATTGATGAGCGCATTAAATGTATGGCGGATCCCACTGGTTTTTCTTATCTCTGGTTTCGCATTCGCTGCCTCTATCCGTCGTCGCTCTCCCGGTGAAATGATACGGGATAGAGCCTCCCGCATTCTCTTACCGGCCATTTTTACTACCTTGATTCTAACGCCTGTTCACTATGCGTTATTTCAAGTTGAATCAGGCTTCCCCGTCAGTTACCGCGCAGAACCCGCTCATGTTTGGTTTTTATACAATATCTTTATCTATGCCATGCTAGCTGTTATTCCTCTCAACCACGTCAAACATGAGATAACCATTCCCGCCATAATTATTCTTCTAGTGCTGCCAGCCATGTTTGTTGTTGAAGCAGCGGTTATTCAACCCGAGCGCTATGCAAACTTCTATCTGACGACACATGGTTTTGTGCTCGGACTTGCCGCATTTGTATTTGGCATTTTTTTGGCATACGCCGCTGAGTCTGTTTGGCAGTTACTGTCAAGGTGGTTTCTGGTTTTCTTGATCATCGCGACAGGCCTATATCTGGCTCGCATCTCTAGTATCGTCATGGTTTGGCCGACCGTGATAACGGCCATCGAAGCCAGTTGCTGGATTTTTGCGGTACTCGGCGTGGGGAATAGGTATTTGAATACGCCCTCTGGCTTACTCTCTCTTCTCGGCCAAAGTGTCTACCCTGTTTATCTGGTGCATATGATCTTCATGTATGCGGTAAACACCCAGTTGATCACTCTGGCGCTGTCTCCTGAGATAAAATTCTGCCTGCTGGTTGTTATGACAGTATTTTTGAGCTTTGGCGCCTTCTTGGTTCTACGCCCTATCCCTTTTGTAAAAACACTATTCGGTATGAAATGACTACCCTTTGCCGCGGGTGTAGATAGATAAAATAGGCATTTTACTTTTGCCAAAATTAACGGATAGGGTTATCTCTTCACGCGCGTCCATCACCTTGCGGAAACTATGAGGGTACCTTACCGTTTGATCGGCCATCACCGCCATGATATGACCTTCCTCAAAAACATGCCTGATGCTGTCAGTGTTTTTCACTTTTAACAGCGCAAATCGCTGACCACATTCGTTACTCATGAGAGTGCCAGTAACGATTTTAAAGTAACTGGTAAGAGGCTGATCCCAACTGTCTGAGGGAAAGGGAGCAAGATTTTGTAATTGTCCGTCCATTGTGACTTTTTCTTGATCACAATCTGCCGCCGAGGCAACTGAAAAAAAGCTGGCTGCCGATATACACATCAACAAGGTGAGTACTTTGTTCAATAATTGTCGTTTATTTTTCATCGCTTTCTCACGGAAATGTATCAATAAAAGAACGCTGTTTTTATCATATTGGTAACCTCGCCTCAAGCATCATAACAACAGAGTCAATGATCAGGATGAATTTTAAAAGACCATTACAAAATGCGACCAGCGACAGTCTTTATATTACATCTTATTATTCGCTTTGATTAAAATCATAAAGTTAACTATTTCATACATAGATAAGAACCGTTCCTATACAACAGGCGCACAGAGTGAAAGCAGAGATTGAAAGTTCTAAGACGATTTTAAAAACACTGACAGCTGATGATACGAATGATTTGATGAATATCTATGGCGATCCGGACACTATGGAGTTTGGCTCAGACCCGGTATTTACCTCACAAGATATGGTCGAACAATTGTTAAAGAGTATCGCTGACTTTGAGAAAAATGGCTTCTCTTACGAATGGGGTATTGTTGAAAAAGAAACGCAACGTGTCATCGGCACTTGCGGTCTTCATAGCTTTACCCCATGCAGAACGCGTTGCGAGGTGGGCTGTTTATTAAACTCTGACTACTGGCGTTTGGGCTACATGTCTGATGCTCTAACTGCCTTGTTTTCACATGCAGCATCTATTGATATTACTGAACTGGTCGCTGATATCGATAGTAAAAACACACGATCAATTGGCCTTTTTACGAAACTTGGTTTTATCCGCCAACCCAGTAGCTATCTGTATATTCTGCCACTTCGCCACGCAATGAGGGATAAATAGTCTCCAACCACCAGTGTGACTTCACGCTTTCACATCCATTGCCCAACACATTATTGATTCAACGTATAAAGACCTTGTCGTTAGCTGTTTGTAGATACACATCTAACGTCAGCGTTTTCTGATATCTGCTCTCCGCCGCATTTGTGAAAGCCCGCATTTTACCCTTCAGTTGAGAGGCGTTACTGTCGGAAGTGACAGAGTATCGCTCAAAGATAACTGTATAAAAAAGAACAAAGAGGTAAGTTGGCGATGAATAACGTTAAAAAACAAATTCTCGATAAAGAACTGGCACTCCATACCTTCAAAGTCAGAAGCGACCGCAAGGCGTTAAAGAACCTACTCACAGATGATTTTCGAGAAATTGGTGCCTCTGGCGCATACTTTGGCATGTCTGAAGTCCTTGAGCGACTTCCAACAGAACAGAATTTTGAATGTCATACACAGGATCTTTCATTCCGACCTATCACATTGGATGTCATTCAAGTTGTTTACCGGGCATTCATCAAATCAAATACATCGGAGGAAGAAGCCTACTCTTATCGCACTTCCATATGGCGAAAAGAGGGAGACAACTGGAGAATGTGTTTTCATCAGGGCACCAAAGTCGCCCCTTTTGAGCTGTCATCACAGACTAACTGTTAATTCAGCCAGGGATTAAAAAGATGAAGAGTGTTGAATCACGCTCAATGGTTAGCACACACCACCAGCATCAAATAGTGAGAGACTTAAAGCGTCAGCCTTTTTGGCTGACGCTTATTATTATTGTAACTGGAATCGTGTCAGCAATTGCTACCTGCTACATTTTTGACATTGATATGATCCCATTTTTGCTCATTGTAATGAGTGGTTTGCTGGTCGGCCTTGGAATTGAAAAAATAGTGACGAGACAAATACGTCAGTGGTCTCTCAGTATGTTGAACAAGCAAGAAGAAGTAGTGCTGTCTACCCAAAAATCCGAGACAAGAAATTAACTTACTCCCTATTCAAACATAAGGCTCTTTTCCCTTTTAAATGCTTCGCTAGGCTGAACGAACCAATAAGACGGGTGACTGTCAGCCGCTTCTTCATACTCAGCTTCTCAAGTGTATAAACCAGAAAATTTGCCTACGCTCCTCTTGCTTGACTCTTTCAGTCACGGTTTGAAACACATCAGCAACCTTCTCATTTTCACAAGGATTATTCATGTTATTTCACCCTACTATCTGATTTATTGACAGTTTCAACTATATTAAATCTATCTGAATCTGACTCGTAATAAGTTGAAATGAAATATGAAGCATTTGGCCCTGCTATTTGTTCTTATTTTTACCTCCTCCTTGTCAGCCGAGCCAATGGCAAAAGACAAACAACTTCATTTCGGTTTCTCCTTCGCATCAACAGTTCTGGCGAGCCTGCTGTGCCAAGATATGTTCCAGCACCTAGATTCAGTAGAGCAAAATGCGTGCGGTGCGATGGCGACGTTTGGTGCCGGTTTAGCAAAAGAAGTGGTTGACTCTTATAAGGAAAAAAATATTTTTAGTGCTGACGATATCGTGGCTAATATGCATGGAATTGTAGTCGGCTCCTTGGCATATCAAAGCTTCTCTTATTCATCCAAAGCTGCCGTATCCTTTTCTTCAACGACAGCAGGCAATATGTATTGTGACTATGTAAGAGAGGGAGAATATACCCTCTCAATTAATGCTTGTGGTTTGATATCCGGTTTGAGTGCTATGGCTCTCACACATGCTGTCTCATCTGATCGTGACCAAAACATCAAAGATGGCCTTATTGGAATTGTTGCAGCCAGCATTAGCTATAAATTGAGCGATGCCTACATATCGGGATGGTTTGATGGACGTCAGGCAGGAATAAAATTCGCCGCGCACTTTTGATGTAAGCCAAGCCTCAATCCTAATAAAAAATACTTTCCATAAGCTACGAACCCTAAAAAACTCACCCCCTCCACATCACAAAACCTCTCAAAGACGCGGAATGTTTATCACTTGTAGTGCGCCGCAAAACCTCTAAAAATCATAGGGCTAAATCAGGATAAATCACACTCCGGACAATAAAACTTTCTTATTTCACAACGTAAATGCTATCCAAACAGTGATTCTACGTGTCATCCACCAAAGATGTATTTTCAGCAACATAAAAAGTATCCAGCAAATGAAGATCACCCTACTCGACGATTATCAAAACGTGGTGAAAGACATAAAGAGTTTTCAACTACTGAAAGAACACGATGTACAAATAATTCATCAACCTGATCTTGAGCATCATGTGTTGGTTGAGAAGCTTAAAGACACTGAAGTTCTCGTTCTCATTCGAGAACGGACAAAAATCACTGAATCGCTCCTTGCAGTACTGCCTAACCTACGACTTATCAGCCAAACAGGCAAAGTTAGCCATCATATTGATCCAGTTCTTTGTCGTAAATATGGTGTCGATGTGGCTGAAGGCATTGGATCTCCGATTGCGCCATCAGAACTGTGCTGGGCGTTAATTATGGCGGCATCTCGTCAAATACCGAATTATATGGCGCACTTTTCAAACGGGAAATGGCAGCAGTCAGGCCACCCCAAACTGGGAAGAACATTACATGGCCTCACTCTGGGCATTTGGGGATATGGGAAAATAGGACAGCGTATCGCGCAATACGCGAACGCTTTCGGCATGCGAGTCATAGTATGGGGAAGTCGACGCTCCCGGAACCAAGCCTGCTCCGACGGTTTTACAGCAGCTGATAGTAAAGAGTGTTTTTTTCATGAGGCAGACATTGTTTCACTTCACCTCAGACTCAATGATGCTACCCGCCATATCGTAAAGCGTGAAGACTTGGCAGCGATGAAAAGTGATTCTCTTTTCGTCAACGTCAGCCGCTCAGAGTTGGTTGAGCCCGACGCTCTCTACCTTGAAATATCAGCTAACCCTAATAAGCAAGCCGCCTTAGATGTCTATGACAGAGAGCCTGCCAACATTGACAATGAGCCGTTGTTAACTTTGCCCAATGTTACCTGTACACCACATCTCGGTTATGTCGAAAACAACAGCTATGAACTTTACTTCGATTCAGCCTTTAAAAATGTTGTAGCGTTCGCCTCAGGTCAACCACAGAATTTGGTGAGGATCGATTAAATCAAATGGACATCTTTAAACTTGAGATTTTTTGCCAACCCAATCAGAAAGAACAAGTACTGAATACTCTCCATCAACACGGCGTCGACAGAGTGGGAAATTATGACCATTGTTGGGCCATCAGTATGGTTGAGGGCTCTCATCGAGCGCTTGATGATGCTAAACCCGTATTTGGTGCCTCTGGCTTAGTTGAAAGTTACCCCTTGGTAAAAGTCGAAATTACTATCAATCAACCTTTAATACCCCCCTGATGAGCGATTTAAAACAGCGGCTTGGATGGGAGGAGCCGATGATTAATATTTTTAAGATACATAACCACTTTTTTAAATGACTCAATTGATGATGAAGAATCTCAAAGACACGCTAACGAAATAGCAATACTCCGACCCTTTTTATCAACAAAGTTAGTGGTTAAGTGATGACAAACGATACTCAACAATCGGCGAAAAAACGTGTCAATATTATTTATATTAACGGGCCAAGTGGCTCAGGCAAAAGCACGCTTGCCTAAGCGTTGCAATCCCAATTATCTGATTATTACTTGCACATAGGTATCGACACATTTATTGATATGATGCCAGGTAAGGCAAACAACTGGCACGATACAGCGCCGGCTGACGGTTTCAGTTGGCAATCCGTCGCGCTTCCCAACGGCAAAACAGGCATGAGGGTTTATTCCGGCTCTTATGGCAAAAAAATAAATGATGCGTTTCATCTGTGCGTGAAAACGCTTCTTAATGCAGGTCACAATCTTATTATCGATGATGTGGCAGACGGCAGCCGGGAAGTCAATATCTGGCTGGATGAACTGAAAAACGACTCTGTGTTCACAGTAGGATTAGCCTGTTCTATCACGTCTCTGGAGCAACGAGAGATTGCTCGTGGTTACAGGACACTGGGCTCTTCTGTTGAACAGTACTACCGTGTTCACCACGGCGTAAAATATGACCTGATGATTGATACCGATAAATTATCCACCCAAGAGGCCGCAAAAAAGATAGTTGAAGTTTTACAAAAATACTGACGTTGCCCAAGTAATTTAACATCAGAAAAAAGCTTATTCGTGTTTTCTTAGCTTTTGTATCGGATGTTTAAGAGCCCTATGGTTTAAATAGCTTCAAAAAATATCATTGTGTTTCAGTCTACTTCGCAAATTACTTTACAAAAAGGCATGGTTTTAAAAGTTAATGTCATTATGTTCCGGCTCAAAAAAGCAGGATAATAATATGGAGGAAACCATGAATCTTGACCAACTTGCGCGAGCCATTTATCACACCGCGCATATAACAGGTGAATTCAAGTTAAGGTCTGGGGTTATTGCCGACCAGTATTTTGATAAATACCTTTTCGAGGCAAAACCAGAAATACTCCAATCAATCGCTGAACATGTCGCCTCTCTGCTCCCTGAAAAATATGACTTTCTTGCCGGTTTAGAAATGGGGGGAATTCCTGTCGCAACGGCCCTATCTCTTCATACAAAAACTAATGTGTTATTTGTTCGCAAAGAAGCCAAACAGTATGGCACATGCAAGTTAGCTGAGGGTGGTAATGTGGCTGGGAAAGAACTGGTCATTATCGAAGATGTAGTCACATCTGGGGGCGCAATCATGGACGCCGTCACCAAGCTACGGGCGCAAGGCGCGCTTATCAGCAAGGTAATTTGTGTCATTGACCGCCAGGCTGGTGGCCGCGAAAACCTCGAAAAAATGGGGCTTGAATTCACCCCACTCTTCACTAAATCTCAGCTAGAAACGGCTCTTTAAAGAAAGTTTTAATCTGAGTTTTTTGACTGCCAGGTATCGAAGGATAACCCGTAGACTGCGTGGTCGATAATACGACCATGAAGATTTTCAGCGTTTGTGATCACGCCTTCCAGCTCGAAATGCAACCGCTCTGCCACTGAGCGGCTTGCGATGTTTTCTGTTGCGGCACGAATTTCAACTTTTTCCAACTGATAGTGTTCAAAGCCCATGTGGATAATCATGGAAACAGCTCTGCTGATGATTCCCTTGCCTTGAAAGGGTTCACTGAGCCAATATCCGATAACCCCTTTTTTCAGAGCGAGAGAAATGTCGTTATAACTTACGATTCCAACCAGCTCTCCCTGATAAATGATCGCCGTTGTCATACCTTTATTTTCAGCAAAGGCTGCAAGCGAACTTTTAATGAAACCATCAAAATCCTGCTCTTTCTGACAATACTTAGGCCATGGTAACCACTGATTTAAATACTCTTGCTGCGACGATACAATTTTATATAGCTTGGCCGCGAATGAAGGCTGAACCAGCGCCAATGAAATCTCGTTATCAATATCTATAGTAAACATACTTCTCCTACTGCTATCCATGGCGATGTCTACTTACGCTACCACTGATAAATAAGGAGAAAAACCTTCTATAAATAATAAGTTCGATGAGAGCCGCAATTATCATGATCGAGTTAATTATCAATGGCAAAGCGGAATAAAATAATGCTGATAATTATAAATTGGAGAGTATATGGAAGTCTTGTCAGGCGGCAGAGAAAGATCGATTTACAGAGACAATCAGACTGTTATCCGACCAGCAAAGCCTTGGTCGAACACAATACATGCCTTACTGACCCATTTGCATTTGCAGGAGTTTACTCAATGTCCGCATGTCATTGCCCTTACTCCTACAGAAGAGCAACTTAGCTATGTTGAAGGCGATACCTTTGACTATCCGCTAAATGGTCATATAGCCTCTACTGAAGCACTGATATCTGCGGCCAAGCTGTTAAGAAACTTACATGATGCATCCATTGGATTTTTAAAACAGGTAGAAAAACCAGTATGGATGCTACCAGCACGTGAACCAACTGAAGTCATTTGTCACGGAGACTTTGCACCTTATAACGTAGCACTTGATAAAACATCGGTGAGTGGTGTGTTTGATTTTGATACTGCACATCCGGGTCCCCGTATTTGGGATCTGGCGTATTCCGTGTATTGTTGGGCGCCATTTAAAACGCATGAATATGATTCAATGGGAACCCTTGAACAGCAAATAGAACGGGCAAAGATTTTTCTTGATGCTTACGACGCTTCTAAGGAGCATCGCCATACACTGGTTGAATTCATGATCATTAGACTCGAAAGTCTGATAGCGTTTATGGTGAGTGAGGCAGAGTCCGGTGATCGGCAATTCGATGCGGATTTATCGACAGGCCACGGAATCGCCTATCAGAACGACATCACTTATCTCAGGCAACATAACCAAATCATCACCTCAGGTATTACTTAACCAGCCTATAAGTTTGATTAAAAATAAAAGCCATCGAAACAGCACTATGATGGCTTTTCCTCAGGATCTCATTCCATGGTAATGAACACAGTCACTGGCTCATTAATCGGCTATATTCGCTGACCTCGCCTTCATTGACAGTACTTTTATCTCGCACAATCCAACACCTTACGACATCACTATTTAATATTCATCCATGAAGGCTTTCGCCAATGCATTGAGGCTTACTTCACGGGTTTTAAACCTCTGGGTAACTGGTGAGACATTTTCCTCAAACGCAAACCGTACTTTTTCAGCACCATCCATCCCCTTAACAAACAGAATGGGTAATTTTATTGGTGATATAGAGCTGCATCTTCTTTGTCCTTTTATTCTTTCACGTCACCCAATAATTTTGACTATTCGGCTTTTTACACATATCGCTAATGAATGATTTCAATATGCACCATTGAAAATTCAAATAAGACAAAACATTTAATGTAACACTATAAATTAGAGTAAGAAAAACAATACATTACAGAAAATCACTATAGTCATAAGAGAACAAAATCAATCGCTTAGATAAATAAATAAGGACAAGAATGGAACTGAGTGTTGCCTGCATTCACCTACTATCTAGGTGCATGCAAACACAAGGAATTCCTATGTAGAGAAAAATAAAAATTCAACAAGGTCGGATATTTTCCTCTTTAGGGAGAAAAGCCTAAAACACTTTGCCAATCCGTATAACACTCAAAACGGAACATTAGCAATGATGCTGTCAACTTTCTGTATTTTGCAGAGGAGACGCTATGGTAAAGCCAGTCTATCTCAAGTTTAATGCGATAGTCTGTGAGAAAGTTGGTTATTCGCCACCAGAAAAGTTCACTACTCCAGAATGGATGGGAGGCTACACAACGATCCCCCCTCTAAAGCCTCTACCTCAACAACGAGGACCGGGTACCGGGGAATATAACACAGGCATCAACTATAACTCAGGAAACAGAGTTACAAAACTTGGTGATGAATATCATGGTAACTACAAGACCAAATCTTCACCACTCAAATCTCCACCACCCCAGGAACAAGTTCCTGTTGTTCTTGAAAATAGTGGAGGTACATACACTTCAAAACAGGAGTCATTTAAACGGCAGTATCAGCAAACTGCTAATCAATGGGATTCAAAAACTGCATATAAAGAATACAAGGATGAAATGCAGAAGCTTGAGGTGCTGAAACAACGAAAAGAAATGTACCAAAACACTCTTAAGGAATTGGGCTACCAAGGACGCATGGAGGATATGAAAAATTCAGAGATGCAGGCTGTACTGCAAAATCTGACTATTCTTCGAGATATCCATGTAGAAACCAAAATAAAAGTTGAGGTATTGGAGAACAAATTCGGATTCAGCCCCCCATCATCGTGGAGTTTTGAATGATTATGGGATTTTTTCGCCGCTGACTTGATGTTGCATTCTGTGACCCGGTCTGATTATGGCCGGGTCACCCTTCCGCTTAGCGGAATCACCTGCATGTCAATGTGTACTACATCAATTGACACAGGGCTGATCAATGCGTCACATACTATTCCCGGATTACAGACAACAAGGCGTCAGTCAGTGACAGAAAATTATCATCAAACCGATCACACAATCAAAACGACAACGTTGCTAACAGTATCAGAATAACCCGAACCATACCCGCAACATCCTAATAGACAGGAACAATACTGCCATGTTCAAAATCACAAAAGCTATAGCGGAGAGATGATATAAACCGCGCTTGGCCTTCGTCTTTATTTTTTGCCAGAGGGACATCCTCGGGTTAACTGGCTCGGGTATCGCAGCAAAACCACTCAAAAAGACGTAGATGTTCAAAGACCAGATACCTACTAGGAAACTCGGAATCAAAAATTGATCATGATTGATGCTGAACAGCCCAAAAATTGACGCGGAGAAGATCACAACACTAAGTAGAAGCAACAAAAGAGCCACTGGTACAAACCATTGCATTTTTTCAGCTAAAAAACCGAGTTTTTTCAGCATGTATTGAATCCTTATTTTCTCTAGACATTATGGGCGAGACAAAGTCATTGCTGCAAAAGTTACGGTGGTTAGCTTTCCCTTCTGAGCGAAAAATACTTTGGCCTATCACGATACAACGTTTTTCATTATTGAGAAACTTTACTGTGGTAAAAGGTATTTTTTTAACCATGTATTCGTAATTATATCGACAAAGCTGCTTAATTAACGGAGATACAAATGCATTTTGATGAAAATTACTTCAGCTGAAAATTAACGCCTTGAGCAGGATGTGAGTGAATTTAGCTGAATACCGCATCGTCAGATGGCTTTGGTACATACGATGATATTTCGTTTTTAATGCTGAAATAATATACATGTTCCACCAAGTATATATCGGTATATATTACTTATTTACTGGGCATTAAGTAATATATATTTGGTCATTATTATTATACTTAAAAATATTAATTTATACCTTTAGAATAATAATCAATTATTTACCTTTTTAAGAAATAAATAACATTTGATCGCCCAGTCCATCTCTTTTATTGTTAAGTGAAACAAAATAAAAGAGAAAGATAATGAATTTATTTATAGATATAAGGTTCAATGCAATACTTTGTATATTATTTACCAGTTTTATATTAACGAGTATTCCTAATACGGCTAATGCGGGCTATATTATTTTTGGGGGATGTAATCAAGGGCCTAAACCAGGGTCCAAACCAGAGCCTATTGAGGACACATCGACATTACCTTCCGCCAAAAATGGCTGTTCTTTTGATAATAATGCCCCGGCTTTCAAAAGGTATTCTGACAGTAATTCGCAGAATCAATGGAGCTTTTGGATCGGGCAAGAGTATCTTGTGAATAACAATGTCGGACTACCGATATACAACTGGTCACCAGATGGTCAAATAAGTGTCATCAAAGACACGCAATCTAACAAAATGATCAACTTTATCCCGGGCTCAAAGAGTTATCGAACAAGCGGTTCGGGAGGCTTGCCTGAAAATCAAACATCTTTATCTCCTGCAAATCATGTTGTTGGTGGTAAATACCCAGATACGCAGGAAAAATATAATGATGGTGGAGAGTGGCTGATGTCTGTGTTTGATGTCGGCAATGGTGATGGTCGTTTAATCGGCTTTGGTCACGCTGAAGATCATTATCGAGGACAAGGTGGACCTAAACCTTCGGTATCTGGGGGCCCACCAATGGCGTATAAAACTTTTAGCGTTTTGTGCAGTAATGACTGGGGCAATACGTGGGGTCAGAGTGAGATAATCGTATCCGATGGGACGAAGCCATCCAAACCTGAGTGGCGTGGTATAGGAGATGGCGCTGTTGTATGGGACTTTAAGAATAGTCGTTGGGTAGCGATTTTAATGAATAAACTTGATAATGGCAGAGCGGCGTTAACTGCGGCAGCAAGTTACGATAAATCAGCAAAGCCTTCTTCTTGGAAAAAATGGGATGGTTCGAATTTTGGTGCAGACCCGGTGAATGACCGAGCAGTCCATTTACAATACTCAAAAAATGGTCGCGTTGAATATTTTAACGGCGCCAACCCATCAGTGACATGGAATACCAAAATACAGAAATGGCTGATGGTATATCATAAATGGGATGGCGATATTATGATATCAGCGGCTGATAACCTGCCTTATTTTGAAAAGCCTATAGTGCTTTTCAAGAAGGGTGAAGGAGACCATGGTCGCTGGTACCCAACTGTCATTAATAACAATGTTGGGACAGTGGTTTCGCGTGAATGGAATAATCTGTATTTCAGAAAGTGGCTGCAACAGAATAGCGCGGGCGAGTCTTCATTTATGGGCGTTCGTATTCGAATCTGCCAGGGTACTTACTGTACTGAATAATACGTCCTTAACCACCGAAACACGCAGTTAGTCCTCAATGGAGAGCCTTTAAATGGCGCTTTATTACTTTTACTCGTAAATAAGTAGATATCTCACTTCATTCTTTATCTGCATGAAAAACGGTTTCATTACGATATTTTGCATGTTCCTTTTCTGAGCCTTATTTCTGTCTATCGCATTTTCTCTCATGGTGAAACCATAAAAGATGAGTTACTCAGGAACTTATTAGTCCGATCTATGGTACAAAAAATGGACGAAGTGAGTATCTTCATCAGACACTCT
This sequence comes from Veronia pacifica, assembly GCF_001707825.1. Taxonomy (GTDB): domain Bacteria; phylum Pseudomonadota; class Gammaproteobacteria; order Enterobacterales; family Vibrionaceae; genus Veronia; species Veronia pacifica. The sequence goes on from NZ_LYBM01000025.1 coordinate 67,527, forward strand.
AAAGCCCAGTGAAGAGTAAAAATCTAATGCATCGCTGTTGGTTTTAAAACATGAGAACGTAAGTGACCAGCCGAGAGTAACCGATCGCTCTACAAGATCATCCATGACTGCCATGCCGATACCACGGCGCTGAAAACTTGATTTTATGATGATGAAATGCAAACACAGTTTCTTCTCAGTTTCCTCAATACAGGTGTAGCCTGCTTGCTGTCCATCGACGACTATCCATTTAAACCATTCCAGTTTCAGGCATGACGTAAACCCCCTGTGCTGAAAAGTCTCATCCCAGCCAAGGGAGCTATCTATGACAGGCAGCATTGTCTCTTTAAATATTGGATATAAACTCTCACCATCACGTTTAGTCACAGATACGTACTCTATCTTCAACTGTTTTCTCCAGTTCTTGTTCCGAGTAAACCTTTTTATTCAATGCAATACCAAAACGCTCAATGCGGATCAGATTGCTCAGACAAATAGGATACTCAATCAAGAGCGAAACAAAACGGCGGGAAATACGAAATATAGGAAGATGCGAGGCAAATCGATATCGCATCAGAGATGAAGTGTCTATGTATCTGGCAATCCATGATGCATAAACGAGACTACACAACTATCGTTTATTTAGAAATATAATCTCGGGTATGGTGATCAGCGTTTATATTATTAATATATCACTCAATCGTTAATAATCTTACCCTTAAAAAAAGGTAGAAAACGAACAGTCATTTAAAACAAAAATTTCTCATTTAAACATTCAAAATCAAGTAATAAAAATAATGTCGTATTAAAATAAATTTTGTTCTATTTAAGCAGTATGATTTTGAAATGAAATCCTGTTCATAACAAATTGTATGAAAGTAACTTTTCTATAATAAACAGCATCTTGAATGAATACCGCAAATGAAACTAAATATAAAGATGACTCTCATTTGTTATACACCTTAATATACAACATAAACGAAATAGATCACATAAATTATAAGCAAATGGTTTTACACCTGAATAATATGCTTTATAAGTGAGAAAGGACTGACTTTAATATATGATTTAGTTTCTTTATCAGTGCTATATTTACGCCGTCATTTTAAAATCTTACGAGAAATAGTCATCGAGAATTAATACTCAAAGCAACATTTATCAAGCAATTAAACAAATAATCCTAATTAATGATGAACATAACTACCTTGTCAGGGAAGTATTGAAAGGTAGGCATTGTGTGTTAACTGAAAGGTAAGCAAAAATGCACGAACACAAATTCAACTCAAAATTTAAACTGTCATTACTGGTAATGACAGGCATTTTTTCACTCGCAGGCTGTACGTCTACTGCTAATACACAGGCCAAGCTAGACGAGATTAAGCAGAAAGAAGACCAACTGCAAAGCCGGGAAGCATCGTTGGCAAAACGCGAAGCAGAAGTTGCGAGTCAGGTGGCTGCTATTAGCGCACAATCTCAGGCCGCAGATTCAAGTAAGGGCGCAAACGACGAAGAGTTACTTCCGCCAAATGCATCAGCTGGTGAATGTTACGCTCGAATCTGGGTTGAGCCGAAGTACAAAAAAGTAGAGAAGCAAGTTCTTGTTAAGAGCGAGAGCGAAATTCTAGAAACAATTCCCGCTAGTTATCAAACCGTGCAGGAAAAAGTACTCGTTTCTGATGCTGCTTCGAAGATCGTCCCAACCGCTGCTGTTTATGAAACCCGTCCTGAAAAACTACTTATTAGTGAAGCTAGCAGAAGTTGGCACGTTGAACCTCGCGCAAGTGCCGCTCCAGCATCGGATGCCGTTATAGCTACCGCGAAAAGATATGGCATTAATATCGACGATGCTAAACCTAATGTGTGTTACCACGAGCATTACTTAGCTGCGAAATATGAAACAGTTAATGATCAGGTACTCGTTAGTGAAGCCAGTGAGACAATCACACCTGTACCCGCCCAATATCGTACCGTTGAGAAGCGTATTTTAGTTAAAGAGGCGTCCACGCGTGTTGAGACTGTCCCAGCCGTATATGAAAGGGTCTCGGAACAAGTCATTGATAAGCCTGCTCACCAGGTTTGGAAGAAAGGTACAGGGGCAATTCAGAAAATTGATGAATCAACAGGCGAGATAATGTGTCTTGTTGACGTACCCGCAACATATCGTACTGTATATAAGCAAGTGCTGAAGACTCCGGCAACAACAAAAACTGTCAACATCCCAGCGGTTTACAAGACAGTGAAAGTTCAGGAATTAGCAACTCCGGCCAGTGAGTCACGCACTACAGTCCCTGCAAAATATGCCACTGTCTCCAAGAAAAAACTGGTTGAAGACGGCCAGTATGTCTGGCATGAAGTCCACGACAAAAGCCTGCCGAAATCAACGCGTACTGGTAACAAGATTTGCTTAGTGGAACAACCTGCACAATATAAAACCGTTCAGAAGCGCGTATTGGTCAAACCAGCAGGCTTTGAAACAGTTGCAATACCTGCACAGTTCACAACCGTCAACGTTCAAAAACTGGTTAAAGAAGCTGATGTGAAGAGAACGGTTATCCCGGCTCAGTACAAAACCGTTCAACAAGATGAGATCGTTGCCAAAGGCTTTATGGAATGGCGTTCTATTCTCTGTGAAACTAATATGACGCGAAGCCGTATTGGTGACATCCAGCGTGCACTGAAGACCAAGGGTTACAACCCGGGTAATATTGATGGCGTTATTGGACGCGACACTATGTCAGCGGTAAATGCTTTCCAAAAAGATAACAGCCTGCCTGTTGACAAGTACTTAAACATTGCAACAGTCAAAGCACTGGGCGTTTCACCTAAGTAAACTAGCTATTACACAAACATACGCAAAAAGCCCCGAAAGGGGCTTTTTTTCGTCAATCTTCTGATGTGTTTTTATGCCACATCGTCAATCAGCATACATGCATCAATAAGTCGCTTGGTATAATCCATTTCCGGTGCGTCGAAGATCTTTTCCGGCGTTCCCTGCTCTACGACTTCCCCATGCTGCATAACAATTACATGGTCAGAAATAGCCCGAACAACGGAGAGATCATGGCTAATGAAAAGATACGTTATATTTCGTTTTTTCTGAATATCCTGCAAGAGTTCGAGCACGGTAAGTTGCACTGAGCGATCCAGCGCTGAGGTTGGCTCATCCAGTAGGATAAATTTAGGCTCCAGAATCAGGGCACGAGCAATAGCAATACGTTGACGCTGACCGCCAGAAAATTCATGTGGGTAACGGTTAACACTGGTTGGGTCAAGACGCACTTCCGCAAGGGCTTTCCTCGCTCTCTCCATTCTCTCTTTCTTATTCAGATTAGTGAAAACTGTCAGAGGTTCAGTGATGATCTCACTGATAGTCATTCTTGGAGAAAGCGAACCATAGGGGTCTTGAAACACCATCTGCATGTCGCGCTTTAAATCAAATCGCGCTTGCTTATCCAATTTCTCAATGTTCTCGCCATTAAAGAAAACAGACCCAGAATACGGCAACATCTGCATGATTGCCCGCCCAAGGGTCGATTTGCCTGAACCGGATTCACCAACAATGCCCACTGTCTGTCCCTGCTTGATACGCAGACTGATACCTTTTACCGCATCAACGAAATCAGTTGGGCGGCCAAAGAAATCTTTATTTAAGACATAACGAACCTTAGCATCATCAACGATTAGGAGATCATCTTTCTCTTCTCGACTACGAGGTTGTGGCTTGGGTTCAGCATCCAACAGCATCTTAGTGTAATCGTGTTTAGGATGGTCAAACACCTCTGAAACTGTGCCTGTTTCGACCTTTTCACCTTTACACATTACAACGACATCGTCAGCAAAATGCCTTACTACACCCAGGTCGTGAGTAATGAACAGGATCGCCATACCCATTTCGGCTTGAATATCTTTAATGAGGCGGAGTACTTCAGCCTGAACAGTCACGTCCAATGCCGTCGTTGGTTCATCGGCAATCAAAATATCCGGTTTATTTGCCAATGCCATGGCAATCATAATCCTTTGCAGCTGACCACCCGAAAACTCATGTGGATATTTATCAATTCGTTTCTCTGGCTCAGGAAGCTGCACTTTATTGAATAGAGCCAGAGTTTCTTTCATCGCGTCACTCTTAGACACTTTGCGATGAAGGCAAATCGCTTCAGCAACTTGTTCGCCAACTTTCATGAAAGGGTTAAGGGATGTCATCGGTTCCTGAAAAATCATTGCGATTCGGTCACCACGGAGGGCACGCAGTTCTTTTTCCGGCATAGACATGACTTCTTGCCCCTGAAACCGAATAACACTTTCATCAGGTAGACGAGCGTTAGGCGGCAACAGCCCCATTACTGCACTTGAAGATACAGACTTACCAGAGCCCGACTCCCCGACCAGTGCCAGTGTCTGTCCTTTTTCAAGAGTGAAGGACAAGCCTTTCACTGCATCAACGTCGCCGGAGTCCATTTTAAATGTTACCGACAAGTCTTTTACTTCCAGAAGTGGGTGCTCTTGGCGCATTTTTAATTATCCTTTTGAAATGCAATTGATAACGATTATCGTTACAAAGTTGAGAAATGCAATCAAATCTTGATGGGACAAATAGACTTTGAAATACAGATCTCAGCCTGACTGGATGTGCGGTATTCCAGTCCACACGATAAAAAAGACCAATGATGACTTTAATCAACTGGCCCGTCAGTCAGGACATTATGTTGTGGCAAATAGACTGCCATCAAAATTAAGCAATACAGAATACTATATGGTTAATACAGTTTTTAATAGACAATTACAAGTAATCCATCACCATTTCACAGAGGTCATCACCACTAGAATATGTTCTAAAGCCGGCCCTTTCGTATAGTTTTACTGCCGGGTTTTCCGGAAACACACGTAACCACACCTTTTCGCAGTGATTATCCAAGGCATATTGACGGGCGAAATCAAGACAGGCAGTGCCTATACCCCTGCCCTGAGAGTTTGTTTCAATCTGTAAATCACGAAGTCGGCAATCTTGGTCGTCAATACAAAATCGTACAACGCCAACACGCGTTTGGTCGCACCAGACTTCAAAATTGTCAAAGTCCTTCCAGCTTTGTTCAAATAGTTGGTCATCCCACTCTATCTTCCTTTTTTGGTAGTAGATAACCATATTTTCTTGGGTAATGTTTCTTGCATAGTTTTTGTCGGTTGACGGGATGATTTTTACATGTGACATATGTTTTGAGGTTTCCTTGTAGAGAAAAAGCATACGTCTACTATATCCACCAAAGCTTCATAAAGAAGCAGTCAAATGAGTTTTCTGGAGTCGTGTTGCAAAGTGTCGTCGTTAAAAATCGGACTGGCGAAAAAGAAATACCGGCAAATCTCAGTGGCTGGAAAACCGCATTTTTTAATGATAAAAAGAGCCCGAGGTGACAGTGGTTGCATATAGAAAAATGGGGAGCAGAACCACCAATTTCACGCCGGTGTAATGCCGGAACTTCGGGCGAAAGGTTGGCGGGTGATTTCACCCGCAGTTGGCGGTCGCTAATACTATTTAAATGATAAAACGAATAAATAGAAGGTGTAGCTTTATGCGATTGACTTAACGTAAATTAAGCCTTGAAATGGCTAGCTGATATAAATATACCTTTTATTTACTAGGGCCGTTGAGGGTAAAAGGCAAAAGCTTCAGGAAAAGATATTTTTGAAACCCTAATAACCTTATAAATTTAAATGCTTTTTATAAATATACAGAAATTAATCCCTTATTAATTCAAAAACAACCATCAAAATAATGCCTAAAATATTAGACAATATTATTTTGGTCTCATAGTAGAAAATATAAGTAAGGCGATAAATTCACTCGAAAATGCAGGCCTAAGTTTTTAATGTCCAAAAATAACAGCACGGGCTTGTGCTGCCATATATAGAAATTGGGAAACTTAATGACCTGTTGCAGGAAACCAATGACGGGTTCGGTTTGCGAAATATACCAGCGACAACATAACAGGAACCTCTACCAAAACGCCCACTACAGTTGCCAATGCTGCCCCTGAGTTCAATCCAAACAATGAAATCGCGACTGCAACAGCCAGTTCAAAAAAATTTGATGTTCCTATCATGCTGGCAGGAGCAGCAATATTGTGGGGGAGATTCGCTTTCTTTGCTGCCCAGTAGGCGATAGCAAATATGCCGTAAGTTTGTATGAGAAGCGGGATAGCAATCATAGCTATCGTTGTTGGTTGTTGCAAAATGGTGTTGGCCTGAAAACCAAATAACAACACTACTGTGCCGAGCAAACCAATTATTGACCATGGTTTACATCTGGCCATAAATACTGGCATCGATGTATCGCCACGTTTAACTAACGCTAGTCTGGTAAACACACCTGCCAAAAGTGGCAATATAACGTAAAGAGACACAGAAAGCAGAAGGGTTTGCCATGGAACTTGTATATCACTGACGCCCAACAAAAATGCAGTGATTGGTGCAAAAGCAAAAACCATTATCACATCGTTTAGTGAAACCTGAACCAAGGTGTAATTAGGGTCTCCTTTCGTCATTTGGCTCCATACAAAAACCATTGCCGTACACGGCGCAACACCAAGGAGAATCATACCAGCAATGTATTCTTTAGCTGATGCCGGGTCGACCCACTCAACAAATAACACTTGGAAAAACAACCATCCCAACAAGGCCATGGAGAAAGGTTTGATCAACCAATTTATCACTACTGTTAACACTAACCCTTTTGGTTTACTTCCAACCTCTTTTAGCGATGAGAAGTCGATCTGAACCATCATGGGATAAATCATGATCCAAATAAGTACTGCAACAACCAGATTGACCTGAAATATTTCAGCACTCGCGATCGTTGCAAATACACCCGGAATTAAACTGCCTGCAATAACACCGACAGCAATAGACAATGCTACCCATAAAGAAAGGTACCGCTCAAACATCCCCATTTACATTTCCTTTGATTTTTAGATTTGAAAATACGATTAACAACAGCCAGTCGAACCAGACTGATTTTTAATCTCGTCTAGGCGGATAACGGCTCTCTCAATCACCGCATCATTATTTTTTAGCGTCTCATTGAGTACATTCAGACACCACTTCTCCAGCTCAGGATTAATCTGATAAAACACCCACTGGCCTTGCTTGCGACCAACAAGAAGGCCACATTTACGTAACTGAGCTAGGTGACGCGAAATTTTCGGTTGACTGAGAGCAAGGCCAGTAATGAGGTCACAAACACACAACTCTCCTCTCTCTTTTATCAGTAATATCAAAGAAAGGCGGGTTTCATCTGCAAGACACTTAAAAAAAGACAACGGGCACATCGCAGTTCCTGACTGACTAATCATATATGGAAAATCATATATGTTTTTTAGCGTTTTTAATAGTCAGGATATCTACCAAAATGATGAGATTTCTAAATGCGTTGAACAGTTAACAATGGTTGACATTGATAATATATAAACACCCCAATAAGAGAGACAGGTCGAATTTATGATTTATTCTCGGTGTTCAATGGTTACCTCTTAACATTTAATTGAGATGCTGCAGAACACGATAATGAGGAGTGAAAAGACATGGCAACAATTCTTATGATCACGGGCGACTTTGTCGAAGACTATGAAAATATGGTTCCTTTTCAAGCATTAATGGCTATGGGGCATCAGGTTGATGCAGTCTGTCCAGGAAAATCTGCAGGTGAAAACATCGCTACTGCAATACACGATTTTGAGGGTGATCAGACCTATACAGAGAAAAGAGGTCATAACTTTACTCTCAATGCTAATTTCGACTCGGTTGAAGCAGAAGATTATGACGCGCTATACATACCCGGAGGACGCTCACCCGAATATTTGCGGTTAAATACGCAGGTAATTGGGCTCATTCAAAACTTTTTTGCCGCAGGTAAACCTATCGCATCTATATGTCATGGTGTTCAGCTTCTGACGGCAGCTGGCGTAATTGAGGGTAAAAAAGTATCCGCTTACCCGGCTTGTCAGCCTGAAGTAGAAGCAGCAGGTGCAGAATTCGTGCATATTGAAATGGATCAGGCTATCACTGATAGCAACTTAGTCACGGCGCCGGCGTGGCCTGCTCACCCCGCAATGCTCAGCCAGTTTGTGAAGCTTTTCAAATAAAAATCAGCTTACTGGATAACGTTTGGTTGAGGCATAAACCTGCAGTATTGGACTTTATGCCTTAACCAAACAGAGAAACACTACTGTTACGTCAACAAATGTCTTTAGCACTTACCAGCAATGTCGTAAAGAACCCTTATCGACATTGCTAAAAGCCTACTCCATTAATGCATCAGTAATACTCACCGTGACGGTAATCCCAAGATTGGAAACTTGATGAAAGGTTAATCAGGATTGAATCAATATCCAGTCCCTTTCTTATGAGCACAGGTGCGGGAGTGATTGAACGCTGATTTTTCTGTTCAGGCACTAAGGTACCGTCTGCGTCAACCATCGAAACCATGACTCCCTGCTCGTAACGCGTTTCGACGGTCTTGTCAGGTTGAATGGATGAAACAAAATCATTAGCTTCAATAATGAGGTCCGCTGCTGCTTCAATTCTATCGCCAATGTACTCAACTTGGCCTCGATTGCCCTTACCAGAGGGGTTTGCAGAGCTTGCAAACGTTAACATACCGCGTTCCCAGTTATGTGCGACAATCTGTTCAGATGGCTTTCCGAATTTGATAACAAAACAGCTGGTGTTTCTCGGATCAGTCACCAGTTGTCTAACATTCGGATCCAGCTGCTCAAGTGCCTCTTTTCTCCACGGTACAATACAACCCATCAAGATATCTTGATCCCAATGCAACTGATAAAATGATTCAACCTCTTCATTTAATTCAGCTAATTCTTTCAGTTGCTCCATAGAACCACACAACACCACAGCGGGCTTGTTCAACTTGCGTTGCTTAGCATCAAATTTGCGTTTCAAACCTTCTTCGTTCGACGCCATTATGATGTAACCAACTTTGGTTGGGCTTACTATCATTTTCCCATCAGCAAGCGAATCTGCTGCCTGCTCGACCAATACTCCATCCCAAGAAAACTTTTCCGTCATGCCCTCACCACATTTCATTTAATAACACGATTGTTAATGATAATCATTATCATGGGGTTGTATGTTAGTCCAGTAAGGTCAGTCATGAAATGAGTTTTTCTGTTCTTTATCTCAGGATAATGAGAAGTGAGTATCTTTTTCTCACATTGGTTGCACATGGTTAATTTAAACGCAGCCGGAGCTGGGGCAAGTAAACTTTTGCGAGTATGAACGTCGATACAATGAATATTTGAGAACATTCATATTTTAAAATATTACAGAAGGTGTAAAGATAACAACTTGAGCACCTTGTTCAGAAATCATGAGATAAATAAACACGAAATTAATCATTCCGACAATGGAATCTAAAGAGTTAAAATTAATAGTTATTTATATTGCAATATCGATATAAAAATTAAAAACAACATCAATTATAATCGCCCATTAAATAAGTCACTTGTGAAACTAACATATACATATAGTAAAGAACATAGTCTCCCATTACACTTCATTTTTCCGTGCCTATGATCATATTTTACCGACCACCATCTTGAATGAACGATGAGTAAGTATTTATTCGAATTTCCGTACATATCGCCAATTTATATGGGCTTAATTATTAGTTTCTCATACAAGCATCTTCAAAACGAAAGTTGATAACGTCAAATACTGAAAAATAACCTCAAATATAAAACACTTGGATTAAAATTAATAATGGAGATTTAACTATCACCTTTTTCAATTTGATATCCGGGTAACAGTATGTCAGATATTCATATTTCATCTCTTGAAAGCATCAGTGTTGACGGTTTTAATCTGAAAATAATTGGGCAGGATGGTAAACCTGTTCTCATCGAGGATGGCTTACTATTACTTGCAAAAGGTACCCTCACTCTTAATCACAAAGGTGAAACGGTTCCACTCTATCAGGTCCTTGACTTGGCCGGGCTCAATGCGCAGATATTATCGGAATTTATAAATCTCGGAAATCTGTTCAACACAGAGAATGGAGAGTCTCTCTTTCAGCTTATTGCCTCTCTGAGACAAAAGCGATTAGACGCTCTGCTGGAACTTCAAGAGATCGAGGGAGAAATTAATTATGCCCAGAATAGCGAAATTAATATCAAACAACTGAGAGAGTTAAATGAAATAAAGTCTGAAATACAACGCCTTGATACCGATATCCACAAT
>NZ_LYBM01000026.1 GCF_001707825.1 Veronia pacifica
GATTAGAACCCAAGGCAAAGAACACAACCAAACGGATGTTACTAAGGACCGATTGGACTAGTTTTTGGGGTGCAGGTCAGAGCCTACGATTTATGTTTAGTGGAAATTACTATGCCTGCGGCGAGTGAACAGTCGAGTGACTGTTTGACGTTTTCAGACGCACAACAAAGGTTCGTTGTGCGAATTTTATGTTGTATTGATTATGCTGTGTATTGAAACTACGGCATAGCCTGTCTAAGTGGTGGAAATCCGAGCGTTTTGCGTCTTGTTTGTGCAGATCATGGTCAAGCGAACAGTTTTTCCTTAAGAGCTTCACAAGTACCATCGATTCCCGGGAAGAGTGACCCAGCGGTTAAACCCATCAGAGTCAATTCTCTAACGACTTTATCCCGCTCACTCCAAGGTATATCAATACACTGTAAAACTGAGATATCATGCTTCTGCTCAAGTTTCTTGATGAATTTTTCAATATCTGCAACGTTTGATATTGTAGCGGTAGCTTGTTGCGGAATCATGCGTGGGTTTTCAGTGCCTAGCAAATCTACGACAGCTAGATTAAAGCAATTTACTATCAATGAATCTAAACCGACATGATAGGTTTCGAGTAATGTTCTGTTGAGCATAAAAATACGAACTTTTCTCTCTGGGTTATCTTTTGCATCTTTAGAAGTTATACCTCTAAATGCAAAAAAGGCAGCAACATAAGGTGAATATGTCCAGTCTAGTAATGGTGTAGGAAAACCGTGATGTTGTGCGAGATTGAGAAATGCGCCGAAATCTTTGTTATCAGCTAGCTTAAACTGATATTTTGTATCTGTCGTCAATTGTCTATGTAACTCAGGAATACACTTATTTCTATAATTGACAAGATCATATCTACCTTGTCTATTAAAACCTGTTTCTAATTTCCATTGTTGGTTCTGGCCTCGAAATATTGTTCCATCTGAAAAATCTAAGGCGTGTCTTTTGAACTCATCCCAACTGTAGTTAAGAGGCGTAAGTGACGAATCTTTACCACAGTTAATGCTATTAAGAAAACCACTCACTTCTGTGCCAATATCAGTTGTCATTTTTATAGAGATTGTGTTTTTGTCTATTCTCTCAACTATTACAACAACCTCATTAGGAATGAACATTTCATTGTCATGATATGATTTAATGCTATCCCAGCTGTCCACTGTTTTAGTAACTGGATGCACAGCTAAAATATCTGTAATGTCAAAAATACATCGATAGTCATCGAACCTCATTATATCGATATATGCCATAAGTGATGGCATCGAGTTGTCTTTATCCTCATAGTGAACGAGGCCTGTAAAACTGTCATCTCTATCATCTATGTTTAGAATTATCTCCCCATCGTTTGTACCAGAAACTGCCCCAAACCACTGACCTTGCATATAACTATTTCCCTCTTACTTATCTATTATTTTTATAACTTTCTTACTTCCGGTTTGAGGGACTCACCCTCTCCCCATCACCATAGCCACTCGGCCTTTCACTTCTATATCAGATTCAGAGACGGTGATTTGATTGCCATCAAAGCTGATCGCCAGTTGCTTACCTGGCAGGCGTTGAACAGAGTTTACTGATAGGCGGCCATCAATACCGATGAGGTAATTACCTGAAATGGCGTCGGTCTCTGAGGTATTGATAAACAGCAGGCTGCCGTCTTGCTCAATAACCAGCGTTTCTTTCGCTTTAAGGCCATATTTCGCCAGTGTTCAATCATCAATAGATGTTGCACCGTTAGCAGATAGATCGCCGTTCTTGAGCGTATGAACAGATACTGCATCAACCAATCGTCCAGATTCAGGGAATGCTTCACCTTCTCCCAGCGTCAACCAAGTCATCGAAATCCCAGTATTTAAATACATGTTTGCAGGCATTTAAAATTGGATAATACTTTTATCTTTCGATGTAAAAATACTCGATCAAAGTATTCCAAATAGCCCTGTAGTTTTCTAATCAGACACGATTTTTGCGGCTTGTTTCAGGCTCAATAGGTTGATCTTTAGTTATCGCAAACATCAAGCTGCGATTGATACTTCATTTCATAAACCAGCCCGTAAACGCCAAGTAGAAACAACAATGCCAGTCGGGTAATGACTGGCATTTTATATATCAAGATCTATCGCTGGTGTTTGTAGGCTTTACGCGAATGCGTCCTCTACAGTCAGCATTTTGATACCGCGAACTTGCATTGAATCCACCGCTAATGCATGCGAAATCGGATCAACGGTACAGCAGCATTCCTCAATCACTTTAGGGTTGTATTTGGCTGCTGCCGGAGACAGGGCTGTATGGGTCACACAGTTGTGGGTCATCATGCCCGTTAGCACGATCTCTTCTATCCCCATCTCCTGAAGTAATGCCTCAAGATTGGTTTTCTCGAAACAATCAGCATGGCGCTTAACAACAACGGGTGAGTTGGGCGCTTCAGCCATAATGTTTTTGTGGATTTCTGCGCCTTCGGATTCATCATAGAAAAAGAGACCTTCACCCAATTCAGGCGAGACGAGATGCTGAATATGAATTATGGGGATGTTCTTTTCATTCGCGATGGACATAGCATCAAGAATTTTCGCTGTGGTGATCTCAGGATGATAAAGCGGGTAGTGCCCGTTATCGAAATAATCGTTTTGGATGTCGATGACAATTAATGCCTGTTTAGCCATGTTATTTCCTCCCTGTACCTTGTTTGATGTGTCCATTATGCTGAATTTGAGCTGTTGAAGTGAGAGTCTAAAATGACACGAAGGAAGGCAAATACGACAAAGGTTATAGGATGAAAACAATTAAAATTGAGGTCATTAATTATCCAACAGCCAGTCAATCTGCGGTACATGGTGTTGTTGAGTCAATGACGCTTGCAAACACAATTTGTCAGCAGTTTGATGTATCAATTAGGTTCGATGTCAGTGTAAGCACGCTGGAAGATTTTGATGTAGAAAGGGTCGTTGATGTCGTGGTGCTACCGCCTTGTATTAACGATGATTTCTATACTCAAACCAATACACCTCTCAATACCTACCTGTTAAAGATGCAGCAACGGGGTGCCGTGCTTGCTTCGGCCTGTGTCGGCGCATTTATTCTCGCAAGAGGTGGGTTTTTAGATAATAAGTTTTGTACGACACACTGGAGATTGGTTGAGCCTTTTCGGGCTGATTTCCCTCAAGTAAAACTTAATGACAGTGCGATCATTGTAAATGAGGGGAATGTTATCACTGCGGGCGGCCGTATGGCATGGCTTGATCTGGTTTTCGAGATAATCTCGTTGTTTACCTCACCGACAATTGCGCTGAGTCTGGCGAAAGAACTGGTTGTAGATTGCGGTTTACGCGACCAGAGATTTTACCGTCAGTTTGTTCCCAGACTGGATCATGGTGATGAGCTGGTTCTGAGAGTTCAACGTTATTTGGATGAGCACTTTGCTGAACCCCTCTCTGTTCAAGATATCGCATCGAAACATTTTGTGAGCGCCAGAACATTACAAAGGCGTTTTCTCAATGCCATAGACTCCACGCTAGTCCAGTATTTACAGAAGCTGCGTCTACACAACGCTTGCCAATTGATGCAACTTACTAAAAACGGAATTGCTGAGATATCGTATGATGTTGGTTATCAAGATGTCAGTGCTTTTAGAAAGGTGTTCAGGAGGGAGTATGGCCTCACCCCAACAGAATTTAGAAAGCGATTTAGTACTTACTCTTCATCGGACTAACGACGCAGTAGAATCTATCCTGAGTAAATAAATCATGGTGATTTTACTCTGATAGCGCACTCTTTTTTTCGTGTTGCATGACCTATTTTGAATTCATTAGGAAATTGATAAAAATCTGCATTCTTCTTGGCAGATAACTGCGACTGGGGTAGAGCAGATAACAGGAAAACTGTCTGGCTTTCCAGCCGGGCAATATTTTCACCAGTTTTCCAGCTTCCACACAGTCTCTGGTAATGTGGTTAATGAGTAGACCAAGCCCCATGCCAGAAAAAACCATATCTTTGGCGAAGACAGGGGAGTTGGTTTCAAAAAAATTCACCGGCGAAAAACGCAGTATCTCCGACTGTCTCTGTAATACCAATTCGCCTCCATTCTTGAGGTTACTGATCAAAATCCATCTTTGTGAGAGAAGGTTTTCCGTTGTGACAGGTTCATTCAAGGTGTCGAGATAGGAGGGGGCTGCATAAACTTCCAGTTCATCATCGAATAGTTTTCTCGCGACGAATCCCATTTCATCCATCGCAGATACCCGAATCGCTAGATCAACCCGGCTTTTTATCATATCAACTCTGTCGTCACTGATAAGAAAATCAAATTCAATAAAAGGGTATTGTGTTGAAAACTCATTGATTCTTTTGAGCAGCCATTTGTTGGCAATATCGTAGGTCGTGCTGAGGCGGATTTTTCCACGCAACTCATCTTGTGACAGAACTTTGTCCGTCATTACAAGAGATTCCAGTACCGACTGGGCGAGCGGGAGAATTTTTTCACCGTCAGGCGTGACACTGAGTGTGCGTGTGGATCGTTGTAATACCCTTACTTTCACCAGCTCTTCCAATTTTCGAATTTGTTCGCTGACGGCTGGCCTACTGATACCTAACAGAGTTGCCGCTTTATTAAAGCTGCCAGTATTAACGACTGCTGCAAACACTGCCATGGCCTTGAGTCTTTGTAACTGCATTTCTATTATTCCGATAATCGTAACAGTGAGATTTGAATTTAGTCCCTTACTATGATTAATTAAAGAAACTACAATTAAATCAATAAATAATTAGTATATGAAATTAAGAATTAAAAATTTGATGAAAATAATTTAAAAAAGGAGAATCTTATGTCATCAGTTAATATGCAAACTCAGAACTTGGCAATTATCGACACGTATTTTTCAAGTCTGGCAGTTGGAGACTTAGATAAATTTGCCAGCCTTTTTTCTGATGGTGTGGTATGGCATCAACCAGGTGACAATAAGTTCTCCGGTGATAAGCAGGGTTTCGGTGAAGTCGGTGCTATGGTTGGCGGTATGATGGAAGACAGTCAAGGCTCATTCGTTGTTCAACCTGACGGTAAAGCTATGGCAAACGGCGACTTTGTCTCCGCTCCTGTTAAATTTAGCGGAAGTAAAGTGATTGGCGATGTTAGCAATGAGGTCGATATGCAGGGCTCAGATTTATTCAGAATTGAAGATGGAAAGATTGTAGAAGTCTGGCTTTTCTCATCAGATCAAGAAGCAGAAGATAACTTCTGGAATATGTAATTAGATGTTATTCAATATTTCATAATGATTTTTAAATAAAAAATTTCATAGACTCATTGAGTTAAAAAATTAATAAGCAAATTTTTTTATTAAAATACACTTTTTGGGTCTATGAAAGATTAACTTGTTTCATAATAAATAATGTGGACAGTTTCATATTTAAAAAATTGTAACTCTTTATAAAGGTACATTATTTTGAATTCATTACCATTGAGCGCCTGATACAGAGGTGCCCTAATGTGTACCAACAAAGTCACAGTTGCTACACAATCACACAATCTCATCAGTCAATGCGAGAGTCATCGTCGAAAATATCAGCTTGACCATGTCCTGCCTCATTCACTCTGAAACAGAACGAACTTTCTGAAATTAGACTATCTCCACGACGTTGGTCGCATCTGATATTTGCGTAGAGTTCAATCGCATTTCACGTTTTCTTGCGTTGTGGTCAAACAGCGTGGTGTTATTGTCTGGACACATATCTATAAAAAATCACATATGTGGTGACATAAACATAAGAGCGTGACGTGTGAGGAATTAACGATGGAAAAGACCCTACCACCAGCCCTTAAAAAGGGCGATACGATTGCTTTTTTTTCTCCTTCTACTCCAATTACTGCTCTGGCCACTGGGCGTTTTGAGAGAGCCCGTCATTTCCTGTCGGAAAAAGGATTTATTCTTAAAGCTGGCTCGCTGACGGGTAAAACAGATCATTATCGATCTGGTTCGATCCAAGAGAGAGCTGAGGAGTTGAATGCCCTGATAAGAGATCCCGCCGTGAGGTGTATTATGTCAACGATTGGCGGCATGAACAGTAATGCGCTGCTGCCTTACATTGACTACGAAGCACTGCTGAAAGATCCAAAAATCATCATTGGATATTCTGATGTGACCGCCTTACTTTCGGGCATCTATGCAAAGACAGGTCTAATCACTTTTTACGGGCCCGCGCTGGTGGCATCTTTTGGCGAATTTCCTCCAATGGTCGACGACACCTATGACAGTTTTAAACAGCTAGTCATAAATGGAATGGGCCAATCTCATCAGTACACTATGCCTGAAGCATGGACGGATGAATTCATCGATTGGAAAACTCAAAGCGGCCCGAAAAGTACACAGCCAAATCAGTGGGTCTTTCAGGGGCAGGGTGTGTATACAGGACGACTCATAGGTGGGAATCTCAATACTATGGCCGGCATTTGGGGAAGTCCTTACATGCCAGAGATTGAAGACGGCGATATTTTATTGCTTGAGGATTCGTTAAAGGGCATCGAAAGTGTGGAGCGTAGTTTTGCTCACTTAAAGGCGTGTGGGGTATTTGATCGCGTAAGTGCTGTGCTGTTGGGCAAGCATGAGAAATTTAATGATAAAGGCACAAAGCGGCAGCCAATAGATGTTCTTAGAGAAGTACTGAATGACCAGCCTTTGCCAATTGTCGTTGATTTTGATTGTTGCCATACGCACCCCATGCTAACGATGCCGCTTGGGGCGACGGTAACCGTTGACTTTGAGCAAGAGACAGTGCGCCTTGAAGATAAGTGGTAGTCGCCGCCAGTTCCGAACCTGTACTGTCTTTCCTTATCTGTCAAGATGCTGTGAATGACTCATCAGTGAGACCGGGATGGTAAACCACTCTCTCTCTGTCATACTATTTGGTAGACTACATTTAAACCAATGAATATGAACTAGTTTGGGGAAAAATCGATGGCTACTGGAAAGACGTTGCTGATAGGTGCTCTGCTTGGACTCTCATGTGTTGCTCACGGTGAGGAAAGCAGCTGGGATAAGGCGAAATCATCGGCGTCAAGTGCCTGGGATTCAGCGTTAGAAGCGGGTGAAAACCTGTGGGACGCAACCAAAGACGGTACAGAAGAAGCGTGGGATTCAACCAAAGAAAAAAGCTCAGACCTTTGGGATAAGACCAAAGAAAAAGGTGCTGACGCATGGGATTCAACCAAAGAAAAAAGCGGCGATATCTGGGAAGGAGCCAAAGAGAAAGGCAGTGAACTCTACGAACAGGGGAAAGATAAAGCCGATGAATTACTGTTACCTGAGAATGGTGAATCAAAAAAGCCAGCTGATGTTGAAGAGCTAGACATTTTTGATCAATCCGCGTGATTTGTAGGGCTCGTCGGTAGCGAACCGACGAGTCATCTAATCACTGGTTCACAACGATCGACTCACCCGCCATTATTTAAATGCCTGCTGTTTTTCTCTCAAATATCTTTTAGTAATAGTCCTTTATTTCTTTTAGCAATGCTTCTTTCCTCTCTGCCTCGATAAACGAGGCGTTAATAGCATTAATGGTGCATTGAACCAGTTGGTGCCGGGTAAGATTCAGTGCTTTGTGTACGGCGATAAAATTATCTGTCATATAGCCGCCAAAAAACGCCGGATCATCAGAGTTGATGGTCACGCACAGCCCCTTTTTCAACAAAAAAAGGATGTTGTGCTGCTCCATAGAGGAAAACACGCGTAGTTTGATGTTAGACAGTGGGCAAATTGTCAGCGGCATTTTCATCTTGGCTAAATCATCGACTAATTTTCTGTCTGACGTACATCTCACGCCATGGTCTATCCGCTCAGCTTTCAGATCGTTAATGGCGGAGCGAATATTGTCTGGCGGTCCTTCCTCTCCGGCGTGCGCCACACACTTTAGTCCAAGTTGACGGCTGGCGGCAAAAACACGACAGAATTTTTCTGGTGGATGACCCACTTCAGAAGAGTCCAGTCCAACCCCGACAATCTTATCCAGATGAGGTTGAGCCTGCTCAAGGGTTTCAAATGCATCCTGCTCACTGAGGTGCCTCAGAAAGCTCATGATCAGCTGAGAGCTTATCCCCAATTCCTCTTCGCCTTTTTTTAACGCATCAGTGATACCGTTTATGACGACGTCAAAAGGAATATTTCGCTGAGTATGAGTTTGTGGATCAAAGAAAATTTCAGTGTGCCTAACATTGTCCTGTTGGCAACGAAGAAGGTAAGCCCAGGTCAGATCAAAAAAGTCCTGCTGGTTTTGCAGAACATTTGCGCCCTGATAGTAAATATCAAGAAAAGACTGTAAATCAGTAAACTGGTAGGCATTTCTGGCTTCTTCAACACTGGAGTAGGGTAAACGGATATTGTTTCGTTTGGCCAGTTCGAACATTAACTCTGGCTCAAGAGAGCCTTCAATATGCAGATGTAACTCTACTTTTGGCATGTCGCGGATAAAATCTTCCATACTGACAACTCCATGATATTACGTGGCGTTAACCCTAATGTTCACGAATCCTATCTGTTCGCTCGATTGGGATTAACAGGACACTGGCAATCGTTAAGTGTAATAAAACCAGTGTCTTAACTAATCATGGCAATAATTCAGTTATCTCGCGAGTAAACCCGTCTGCCGAGTGAGTAAGTTTGTGATACCGCTCGGTCATCGCCCAATGTGGTAAGAACAAACAGCTTTTCTTCAATATTTTTACAGTGCTCCATCCTTGTTTTCATGAGCTCTGTCGCTTCAGGATCGATGACAACGAAATCCGCCTCTTTTCCGGGAATGAAGTTGCCAATTTTGTCAGATAAATACAGCGCTTCAGCCCCACCCAAGGTGGCCTGATAGAGAGACTTTATCGGGTGCAGTTTGCAGCTTTGCATTTGCATTACCTTGTATGCCTCACCCATGGTGTGAATCATTGAAAAAGTAGTGCCTGCGCCGATATCAGTGCCAATTCCAACCCGGACGCCAATTTTTTCCACCTTCTCCAGAGGGAAAAGACCTGAGCCCAGAAACAAATTTGATGTCGGGCAGAAAGCGACTGCCGCTCCTGCTTCTGCCATGCGGTGGCACTGCTCATCGCAAAGGTGAACACCATGGGCAAAGACAGCCCTTGGTTTGACCAAACCGTGTTGATCATAGACATCGAGGTAGTTTTTACTTTCAGGGAAAAGCTCTTTTACCCACGCAATTTCCTGCTTATTTTCAGATAAATGGGTATGTAAATAGACATCAGGATATTCGGCCAGCAATTTACCAGCCATCGCCAGTTGTTCATCTGAACAGGTAGGGGCAAAGCGGGGAGTGACAGCGTAATGTAATCGGCCTTTGTTGTGCCATTTTTCAATCAGGTTTTTACTGTCTTGGTAGCCGGTTTCTGGGGTATCGGAGAGAGCCTCTGGTGCGTGTCGATCCATCAACACTTTTCCGCCAATCATGCGCAAATTACGCTTCTCGGCTTCCTGAAAAAAGACATCCACCGATTCCGGATGCACGGTACCAAAGACCAGTGCTGTCGTGGTGCCATTCATCAACAGCTGATCAAAAAACTCAATTGCAACTTCTGATGCGTAGTCAACATCCGAAAAACGCATCTCCTCTGGGAAGGTATAGTTATTCAGCCAGTCAAGAAGTTGGTCGCCATAGGCACCGATGATTCTGGTTTGCGGATAGTGAATATGGGTATCAATAAATCCTGGAAGGATGAGTTGCCCGCGTAAATCAATAACGTTGAGGCTGGTAGGGAGCTGTTCAGATAACTCCCTGTAATGCCCTAGCGCCTCTATGTGGCCATCTTTGATAACTAACAGGCCATCCTCAAAGTATTGAAAACTGTTTTCAATACCCATGTGTGTCGGGTTGCCAATACTGTGTAAAACGGATGCCCGGTATGCCTCTCGAGAAGACGCTTCATTGCTCATTCTTTGCTTTCCTTGTTCTTTATCTATGCCCGGGCTTTTTTGACATTGTTAGCTTTTGAAAGTGTCAGTGTGTTCTCAGCCATTTTATCGACATTTTGTGCTTTATTTTCAAGGGTCTGATAATACCCAATTAGCTCACCAGCGACTGATACAGCGATCTCAGACGGATGTTTACCTGCCACATTTGAAATACCAATAGGGCAGATCATGCTGTTAATCTGTTCAGGACTAAAATCACGTTGTTTCAAGCGATGTTCAAATCGCTTGCGTTTGGTTTCGGAGCCAATTACGCCAAAGTAGCGACTGTCGCCTTTTTTTAAGATTGCTTTGGTGAGCTCAAAATCCAGATGGTGATTATGGGTCATCACTAGGTAGAAGCCATTGGCTGCCAGTTCTGAGACCTCGGCGACCGGGTCATCAGTCACTTTGGTTTCAACATTCTCTGGCACATTGTCTGGAAACTGCTCCTCGCGTTCGTCCACCCATATGATAGAAAAAGGCAGGCTAGCAAGTATTGGGACGAGTGCTTTGGCGACATGTCCCGCACCAAACAGCATCAGTGGATAGCGTTGTGGCATTATCGGCTCCAGACAAATTGATACCATGCCGCCACAGCATTGACCCAAGCTGGCACCGAGATTGAATCGTTCAATCTGCATTGAGCTGACCCTGTTCTCTAACATTTTGCGCGCAAGTTGTGTTGCCATATGTTCCAGGTGCCCACCACCAATTGTGTCAGTGATCCCGTCGGCTGTTACCAGCATTTTGGTTCCGGCACTTCTGGGTACTGAGCCTTTTTCGTCGATAACAGTCACCAGCACACAGGGAACGGCTTCTTTCTCATATTTTGCCAGCGTATGTATCCAGTCGTAATTTTGCATCAGGCGGTCTCTCCCAATATTTTAGACTCGGAGACGTCGTCCTGAACCTTATGTTCACGGGCACGCTTAATCGCGAGATATACCTGCTCAGGTGTTGCGGGGGCGGGTAGGTAAGGGATCACGCCGTCATCAGCAATACTGACAATGGCATCTTTGATGGCGCTCCATACAGAGATGGCGAGCATAAAGGGAGGTTCACCGACAGCTTTAGAGTGAAATACGGTGTCCTCAGGGTTGGCACGATTCTCAACCAGTTTTACATTAAAAACTTCTGGGACGTCATTCACTGCGGGTATTTTGTAAGTCGCGGGCCCTGCTGTTGCAAGACTGCCAGACTCATTCCATACCAGTTCTTCAGTGGTTAACCAACCCATACCCTGAACGAACCCACCTTCGACCTGACCAATGTCGATAGCGGGATTCAACGCTGCACCGACATCATGCAAGACATCGACACGAAGTACCTTGTATTCGCCTGTGAGGGTATCAAGGATAACCTCAGAACAGGAGACTCCATAGGCAAAGTAGTAGAAGGGGCGGCCTCTGGCCTTTTTATGGTCATAGTGTATCTTTGGCGTACGGTAAAAACCCGTACTTGCCAGTGAGATTTGATTGAACCAACACAGCTCAGCAAAATCTGCAAAGGTCATTGTTGCCTGATCGCCTATAGATACAATGCCATTGCTGAAAACGACATCTTCTTTATCGACCTTGTAATGGCTACTGGCAAAATCGACCATACGTTGCTTGATTGTCATGGCGGCATTCTGGGCTGCTTTACCATTCAAATCCGTACCGGATGATGCTGCAGTTGGTGAGGTGTTGGGTGTTTTTTCTGTATTGGTAGCGGTGACGTTTATGGTGTCAATATCGACACTGAAGGTTTCAGCCACTATCTGAGCCACCTTAGTATGCAAGCCCTGGCCCATTTCTGTCCCACCGTGGTTCAGGCATATGCTGCCATCGGTATAGATAGTGACAAGAGCACCAGCCTGATTGAGGAAGGTGGCGGTAAATGAGATCCCGAACTTGACGGGTGTCAGTGAGATCCCTTTTTTGAGGATCGGATTTTGCTGATTGAAGGTCTTTATGTCTTCGCGACGTTTTTGATAATCACAACTTTGTTCCAGCTCCTCAGTCATTTCCTCCAGCAGGATATCTTCTACTTTCTGGAAATAGTGTGTTTCATCGCGACCATCGTGCTCGCTGTAGTAGTTGCGTTTTCTTACATCAAGCGGGTCTTTGCCGAGCTTGCAGGCAATATCATCCATGATGTGCTCGATGGTCATCATACCCTGTGGGCCACCAAAGCCACGATAAGCGGTGTTTGATGCGGTATGTGTTTTTACGCAATGCCCGGTAATGGTGGCATTGTTAAGGTAATAGGCATTGTCGGAGTGAAACATTGCCCGGTCGACAATAGACCGGGAAAGATCGGTGGAATATCCAGCGTTGCCTGATACGACAATTTCTATCCCCTGAATGCGGCCGGTATCATCAAAACCTACCCGATACTGGTTATAAAAAGGGTGTCGTTTCCCTGTCATTATCATATCTTCCCGACGCGGCAGACGGAACTTAGTGGGGCGTCCGGTTTTGACTGAGATAACAGCAGCGATACAGGCAGGTGAAGCGGCCTGTGTTTCTTTACCGCCAAAACCCCCTCCCATCCGACGCATATCAATCAGGACTTTGTGCATGGGCACTGCCAGCACGGAGGCGACAAGCTTCTGAACTTCGGTAGGGTTTTGTGTGGAGCAGTATACAATGACACCACCGTCTTCGGTTGGCACCACGCTGGACGCCTGTGTTTCCAAATAGAAGTGTTCCTGACCACCGATGTGAATGTCGCCTTTAAGAACATGCGGTGATGCTGCAATAGCTGCTTTTGCATCTCCTCGTTTTTGAGTATGGCTGTCAGTGACAAAAAACTCTTTTGCAAGAGATGCCTCGACATCAATTGCGGGCTGTAGGATTTCATAGTCAACGACAGCGGCCATTGCCCCTTTTCTGGCGTTATCCAGTGAATCAGCGGCGACAGCAATAACGGGCTGACCCACAAAACTCACTTCGCCGTCAGCCAACATGGGATCGCCAGCTTCAACGGGACCGATATCCAATTCGCCCGGCACATCATCAGCCGTCAAGACATAGGCAACACCCGGAATATCGTAGCAAGGACTTGTATCGATACGAGTCACTTTTGCATATGCATGAGGGCTGGTTAACGCGTAGACATGAAGTTGATTAGGGAACTCCTGTCTATCATCAATATATATCGCTTCGCCAGTGACATGCTTTGCAGCACTCTCATGCTTTACTGATTTCGCAACACCCGTGTTAAGCCCTGATTTGGCTTGTTCTAACATTTGTTCACGAGTCATTTCGGGAGCAGTTTTACGAGACATAACTGATCACCTCTATTTGTATATCTTGTTCAGCACTCTGATTTAGCCGTTGTTGTAAGTAAAACCGATAGAGCAGATTAGCTGCTGTTTCGATGCGATACTCCTTTGAGGCCCGGCAATCTGATATCGGCGAGAAGTCTGCCTCCAGTGCTGTCATGGCTTTTTGAATATTGATTGCGTTAAAGACTTCACCGCGTAATGCTTGTTCTGCGAGTGTTGCCCGGGCGGGAACCGCCGCCATGCCTCCGTATGCAAGGCGAACATCGATGACAACGTTATTTTCAATAGTGAAATTAAATGCGGCACATACCGCTGAGATATCATCATCAATGCGCTTAGAGACTTTGTGAGCCTGAAAAATCTGGTTGGCAGAAGGTTTTGGAATGCGTATTTGCTCGATAAACTCTGATACCTGCAATTCTGTTACCTTGTAACCTTTAAAGAAATCATCCAGTGAAATTTCACGTCTCTTGTTGCCCTTACGGAGAACAACACTGGCATTCAGAGCAATCAACAGAGGAGGGGAGTCACCGATGGGAGAGGCGTTGGCAACGTTACCACCGAGCGTTCCCTGATTTCTGACTTGTAGCGATGCAAAGCGATGGAGCAGTTTGCTGAAGTCAGGAAAATAGGGCTTGAGGATGTTGTGAACCTGAGTCAGCGACACATTGGCACCGATTTCAATGTGAGTGTCTGTCTCGTTGACAGTTTTCATGTCGCTGACGTTACCCAAATGAACAAGTATGTCGATGTCACGATGAAACTGAGTCACTTCGAGTGCGAGATCAGTCCCACCTGCAACCATTTTTGCGTCAGGATGCGTAAGTAAAATATCGGCGAGTTGGTCGCTACTTGTTGGTATGAATGCGCTGTGCGACCTGTCTGTCAACTGACTGGGTTGGTCTGTTATCGCTAACAACTTCTCAACGACTTCGGTCTGGTATTCGGTGAACCTATCATGTAGTGCTTCTTCCTGACTGATTGACAGGGCAGCATCTACAATTGGCCTGTAACCTGTGCAGCGGCACAGGTTTCCTGCCAATGCTTCCTCTACATCCATTCTGTCTGCGTTAGGCGCATTTTTGGTGAGTGCGAACATCGACATAACAAAGCCGGGCGTGCAGAATCCGCATTGTGAACCGTGGTATTCAACCATCGCCTGTTGAACTGGATGGAGTTGTTCGCCGGATTTTAAATCTTCGACAGTGATTAACTGCTTGCCTTGCAGCGAACCAATAAACGTCAGGCAAGCATTTACGCTCTGGTATGAAAGTTCTCCATTTTTGACCTCACCCAAGACGACGGTGCACGCACCACAATCTCCCGAGCCACAGCCTTCCTTGGTACCACTCTTGCCTGCTTGCTCACGCAAATACTTCAATACTGTTGTATTCGGCGAGAGCTCACTCACTTCACGCATCTCTTGGTTTAGTAAAAAACGAATCACCAAATTCTCCTTGATACATTCTGCGACAAATTGTTAACCACTCAGCAACATTTAAACTCTAGAATTTATTGACCGAGCGGTCAATAAATTTTGTTAACCAACGGGGATTAAAAGTGAGACTAAGGAGGTGGCATTTACTTTTTTATTTATAAATCACAATAAATTCATTTATTTAAGATGATTAATAAATAACTGGTTTTTTTTGTGGGTTTGTTATTGATAAGGATTTTGAGGAGGTTTTTGTGGTGTCAGTGTAAAGAGATCACAAGTTACTGAAGGCTATAAGGCCAGAGAAGGAATGTGGCGGCTACGGTTAATATTGGTTGAGTTAAATACCAGAATAGCCTTTTCAGCCACTGGTTTGTCAGTGATATATTTAGTGAATACTGGCGAAGCAGGGGTTGCCTCGCCCGAAGAGTCAAAAGTGTTATGACTACTTTTTATTCGTTACATTTGAGAACACAGTATGCAGGTCTTTACGAGGCTTCACTTCATTAAGGCGGAGCTTGGATTTGATATGGCTTAGGTGTTCAACCATCAAGTTTCTGGCGTGTTTTTCATCGCCTTCTTCAATTGCATCTACCAGCATTGTGTGTTCATCTAATGAACAGTTACTGGCTTTACTGGTCTCGTACAATGCAATAATGAGAGAGCACTGTGATACCAAGCTACGTTGAAAACTTAAGAGTGGCGGATTATTTGCCATCTCTGCCAGTTTTATGTGGAACTCACCAGAGATTCGAATAGCGCGCCCTTGATCGCCCTCTAGGGTCGCCTTATCTTCCTCTATGATCATTGCCCGACATTCTTCAATCTGTTTCTTTGAGGCATGTTTGGTGGCTAACTCGATGATGGCCAATTCAAGTACTTCTCTTGCTTTGAGTATCTGATTGGCTTCTTCAACACTCGGCGAAGCGACAACAGAGCCTCTGTTAGGACGGGTAACTACCACCTGTTCTACCGATAGCCTCAACAGCGCGCGTCTGATTATGGTCCTACTCACACCAAAGATTTCTCCCAGCGCCTCTTCACTGAGCTTTGTGCCGGGTGGAAGCCGATGCTCTAAAATAGCATCGAATATGTGACCATAAACGATGTCATCCTGCGTACGTGACGATTGCTTCGTCGTCTTGATTTTTGTTTTCGATAATCCAGCCATCTGCCCAACTTGTGTGGTAAACCATGTGCTCTTGATATGATGATGATGCCAGTTATTTATCTAAAAAGGCAAATTAATCACTCTAAACGCATACATTTTTTTTACCAAATTGTATATCAAAAATAGCTATTTGTACTGTGGGTGAGTGAAAGTTTGATTAGAGTTTGATTATTTACATTACATTTATTAACGCTCGGTGGCATGGGGTTGGTGAGCCAGTATCAAAAAATAAAATTGACTTGGCCTACTGTTTTTAACACTCGCTATATTCAAAGGCCATTGATGTAGCCAATGCGTCTGAAATATTCACCGAGTAGGTATATCTTTGCCCCGCTGTTTTCGTCTTTACTTCGCCTCAAAGCAAATTAGGTCCACCATCAAGTTTGTCGACACTTCACATTTATTCAATTTACAGGCGACATTATTTGAATTTCATCATGTTAAAAAAAACCTTTTAGTTGCAAACGTTCGGAATTCTCAAAAAAAACACAAATCTTTAACACTATGAAAAGTAATGGCTTTATTATTTATGCTCAATTATTTATTCGCCATCTGTCTTGCCTTTATTTTTAGACTTCATTGCATGGAAAAATTATTAGCAATAACAGTTATTTATATAATTTTTTTGTATCAATTATATATAAAATAAGAAGCATAAAAATACAAAAAATGGATGTTTTATTGGTGAGTTTTTTCGTCGCTCATTTACAAATTAAGACCCTCTGTTGTCTCATTAATTAAACGATACCTCGAGAATAATTGTATTCACAAGCTATCATTATTGTATTCAATTTTAGAGGTTGGCATTCGACTTCATTTTTTAAAGAGTGCTGAGTCTTACGTATTTCTATCTGATGTAGCTACTTTGCATGCTAGATAGCAGTGGTTTGGCTCAATTTAATGTATTACCACTACAGCAACTGGCACAGGGAGGTTCACACATGAGTGACAATGATTCGTTAGTCGATAAACTAAGAGATCCAGATTATACACCACCCCTTTCTCAAGCTATTCCCCTAGGGCTCCAACATTTACTCGCCATGTTCGTCGGCAATATCACACCAGCTATTATTATCGCTGGTGCGGCTGGATTTGGTTATGGTTCGAACTCACCAGATTTCCACAATATGATTTACATGTTGCAGGTCTCTATGCTGTTTGCTGGCGTTGCCACATTATTTCAGACCATTGGTTTTGGCCCTATTGGTGCCAGGCTGCCTATTGTTCAGGGGACAAGTTTTGCTTTTGTTCCCATCCTTATCCCTATCGTTGCGGGTAAGGGAGTAGACGCGATGGCAGTGGTCACAGGTGGCGTTATTGCTGGTGGCCTTTTCCATGCTGCACTTGCACCTTTGATCGGTAAGATACGTTTTGCTCTTCCCCCTTTGGTTACCGGTCTGGTTGTCACAATGATTGGGTTAAGCCTGGTGCATGTGGGTATTCAGTATGCGGCAGGCGGTGTTCCAGCTGAAGGAACGGCGGAGTATGGGAGTGCACTGAACTGGACAGTAGCCATACTCGTGGTCGTTGTGACACTCGGTGTGAAGTTTCTGACCAAGGGCGTCACGTCTGTTGCTGCAATCCTCATTGGGATGTTGGTTGGGTATGTGGTTGCGTGGTCATTCGGCATGGTGAGCTTTGCAAATGTAGGCAAAGCCGCCTATTTCTCAATCCCTAATCCCTTTCATTTCGGTATTGATTTTACGGTAGCGGCAATCGTAGGTTTTTGTTTGATGTCGTTTATATCAGCTATCGAAACGGTTGGTGATGTGTCAGGTATTACTAAAGCGGGTGCGGACAGAGAGGCAACATCAGAAGAGATTCGTGGTGCAACTTATGCCGATGGTCTGGGTTCAGCTTTGTCTGGTGTGTTTGGCGCCTTACCAAATACTTCTTTCTCACAGAATGTCGGATTGATTGCATTGACTGGCATGATGAGTCGGGGTGTTGTCACTATCTGTGCGATATTCTTGATTGTCGCCGGATTCGTACCAAAAGTAGGCGCGTTGATCACCACCATTCCAATTGAAGTGCTTGGCGGCAGTATTATTGTGATGTTCGGTATGATAGTGGCCGCTGGTATTTCATTGCTGACAGAGGTGAATTGGAACCGAAGAAATATGGTTATCTTCGCTGTTTCTCTATCTATTGGCCTAGGTTTGCAGCAAGAGCCCGGAACACTTCAGTATGTGAACGATACTGTTAAGGTCTTCCTGACATCGGGTCTTCTCCCGGCGGCATTTCTTGCCATCATATTAAATCTGATTATCCCCGAAGAAGCGTAACTTGACCGTCCCTGTGAATTTACATTCATGGGGACACTCTCCTGACACTGTAAAAACCATCCTCTTCGAAAGCACGACGCATAGAAATTTTCGCAGCGCAGTCTGATTTTACTCTTTCTCTTTTTAGAATTTTCGTTTGGCCTACTTTAAGATCCTATTAATTATGATTGCTTAGTCTAAATAATGTGACTAATCGTCAAATTAAGATTAATTACTCTAACATGTGGTATTGTATTTTTGCGCTATTTCAAAAACAAGTAGAAATAATAATTAAAGGAATATTGTCTTATGCTGAACACAATCAGCCTTCTTATCTGCCGATGCTTTATGACACTCTTGGCTGTGATGTCAACAATAGTCCCACTGCCCAGACCTACTCTGTTCACTGGTCCCAACTCCTCGGCTCAACTTTGCCATACCCTGTCGCTGATGGGGCAAACACGTATTTTACTGGTGACTGACAAACCTCTGGTTGAACTTGGTCTTGCTGGAAGAATAAAAGCAGAGTTGGAAAACGAGGGCGTGAGTTGCGTGATTTTTGACGGGGTATTACCCGA
Organism: Veronia pacifica; assembly: GCF_001707825.1. GTDB lineage: Bacteria > Pseudomonadota > Gammaproteobacteria > Enterobacterales > Vibrionaceae > Veronia > Veronia pacifica. Next base: position 18,676 of record NZ_LYBM01000026.1, read on the forward strand.
TCCCACGTCGGAACAAGTTGAGAAAGGATTAGCCTGTTATCATAGTGAAAAATGTACTGGCGTGTTGGCATTAGGGGGAGGGTCTCCGATCGACTGTGCCAAAGTAATAGCGGCTGCTGTCAACAATAAGAAAAGTGTGCGTAAAATGTCTGGTTACTTCCGTCTTTTTAAAGCACCAGCACCTTTCTTTGTGATCCCGACCACTGCAGGCACGGGTTCAGAAGCGACGATAGCAGCAATCGTTTCAGATCCAGTTACTCATGTAAAAACGCCTATTATTGACCCTAAACTGGTCCCCATAATGGCAGCCCTTGACCCGACGCTTGTTACAGGTTTACCCCCCATGGTCACTGCAGCAACAGGCATGGATGCACTAACTCATGCCGTTGAGGCTTATGTGTCGAGAAATCGTGCACAAGACAGCGATGGTTACGCAATAGCGGCCATAAAGCTTCTCAGCACTAACCTTGAACAGGCTGTGAGAAGCGGCGAAGATGAGAAGGTTCGCTTCAATACCATGTTTGCCTCCTATTTAGCAGGAATGGCTTTTACTAAAGCGGGTGTCGGATATGTTCATGCTATTGCGCACAACTTAGGGGCTAAGTATGGAACGCCTCATGGAATAGCAAATGCAATTGTACTACCAAACGTCTTGGACGAGTTTAAGCATGATATTCAGCCTCGACTCGCAGAGCTGGCCGACGCGGCGGGTGTGAGCAGTGAACACCAATCTGAGTCAGAAAATGCACAGGCTTTCATTGATTATGTTCGTCATTTACAGGCGACATTTTCTATTCCAACAACAGTGGATGACTTGAAGAGTAATGATATTCCTATGCTGGCAAGTGCCGCTTTGAAAGAGGCACATTGGACGTATCCAGTGCCTGTTTATATGAATCAATTACAGTGTGAAAAGTTGATCGCGCGGCTGGTAACGAAAGAAGTATAGAAGTTAGGTGGAGTAGTCAAATAATCGGTATTTTCCGGTCGTTGGATCCTCATTACCATAAATGACCCAACTACAAAGGTAGTCAGGGTCATTAACCACCTCGCCTGTTGAATGTAATACGTATTGACCAGGTTCTGCGGCCATTAAGTGCTCAAAGTCGGGGGGGATTCGAAATTCAGTTTTGGTATCGTTACGGCGTATAACTATGCCTTCCGCATCAACCCTAATGATTGGACCGAATAGCTGGATTCTCTCAATAGCATCATCAGCGGTATCGATTAACGAAATGCCAATCAACAACACTTTATTTATAAGATCATTGATTTCTTTCATAGGTACTCGACGTTATTCAATAAAAAATGCATCCAACTCAACGGATTGAGGGTGCAAAACGATAATATTATTTGTTGTTCTCGGTATCTTAAACTGAGCCCTGATAGAAGGCGTTGCTGTCATATTCATCTATAGATAATTGATCATCAATGTTATGCAAGGCTTGTACGTCAATTTTTAAAGCAATATCAATCAAATATGAAAAATATGAGAAATTTAAGCTTTGTACCTTACACGATTAGCTGATGAGTTTTCATGGGGTATTTCGCTTTAACGTTCCATTAATATGTCAGTTTTTTAATTGTTTCATTATTGAGAATGAAATATTAATAGGTATGTGATTAACCTAACTGTAGTAATTACTGACCTACAATGATCAATAGATGAAAGATCGCGTGTTACGCGTTTAATAAGGGATATGTGTATCAGCAAAAATAAATGCAATAGGCATTATATGATTAAGGTTTAATATGCATATAAATGAACATAAGCTTCCAGCATTCAATATTTACAATAGCCAAATTTTGCAGGTTTATGATTTTTGGGTATTAGGAATGACAAATTTATTTTTTTGGAAGTGTCCGACACGGGTTATTACTGAAAAATTTGAGATATCATTATCTAAAAACCATATTGATGTGGGGGTAGGCTCTGGATATTTTCTCGACCATTGCTTAAAAAAAGATACCTGCCGTATTGGTTTAGTAGACGCAAATAAAACGTGCTTATCAGCAACCTCCAAACGTATTAAGCGTTTTAGGCCAGAAACTTATGTTGCTGACATTAGAGACCCATTAAATGTTGAAACTGAGCAATTTGATTCAATGAGTCTGAATTTTGTATTACATGGCTTACCCGGCACAATGGATGAAAAATCAGTCGTTTTAGGCAACGTACTGAAGCTTTTAAGGCCGGGCGGAAAATTATTTGGCAGCACAGTGTTATGTGACAGTTCGTTGGATACTGGTGTCGCCGCAAAGACGTTAATGAAGATCTACAACAAGTTTGGTATTTACTCTAACCAGTCGGATACCTTGAACGAACTTAAAAAAGTGCTTAATGAGCATCTTGACTACATTGAAATAGACATTGTGGGATGTGTCGCAGTATTTTCAGGCTCGAAAAAGTCTACATCACTTGAAATGGACAATATTAGATTCCCTGTCTCTCCATTTCTATTTAGTGAACAATAAAACTATTTATTATTAGATAGTTAATGCATTAATAGCCTCTCTTAATTTACCTTGGCACCTCGTACTCAATCTACTTCCACAACCTCTCTAACGCTTGGTCAAACTTCAACATAATCCCCTGCTTTTACCTTTTTCTATAAAAGCCGTTTTTATTTTGCATGCAATATTTTTTAAATTACCGTATCACCGAGCTTGTCTTAGCGAAATTTTTGTTATTTTTCTGTTGATGATTTTTGGTACTGTCAAAGAAATTTATCCTTAATGACTGTCTTTTAAGACGGATATAATTATTTATCATACTGGTCATACCACACTTCAGCATTAATATTTCTTTTAAATAATAAAAATTAAATCAAGTAATTAAGTTTTTACAGCGAATCAAAAGTTCCGATTGAGACGGATCTGATTACTTTTTGAACTTGCTTAAATCGTGAATACGATCTAAGAATACAATTGTTAATAATTATTGTATACAAAAAGGAATTAGTGATGGCGAGGATGAGAGCAATAGACGCCGCAGTGGCAGTATTGAAGAAAGAGGGTGTTTCCTTAGCATTCGGCGTACCTGGCGCGGCGATCAATCCTTTTTACTCTGCATTGAAGAAAGTTGAGGGCATTCAGCACATCCTCGCAAGGCATGTTGAAGGTGCCTCTCATATGGCCGAGGGATACACGCGAGCTGAGCCGGGAAATATCGGCCTGTGTATTGGTACATCAGGTCCTGCAGGGACAGACATGATCACTGGTTTATACTCAGCACATGCTGATTCGATTCCGATTCTCTGCGTCACAGGCCAGGCGCCGAGAGACCGTCTGCACAAGGAAGATTTTCAGGCTGTAGACATTGAATCTATTGCAAAGCCAGTGACTAAGTGGTGCGCAACAGTAATGGAACCTGCACTGGTACCACGAGCTTTCCAGCATGCCTTTCAGGTGATGAAGTCTGGCCGGCCCGGCCCTGTTTTGATTGATTTACCTCTTGATGTTCAGCTGGCTGAAATCGAGTTTGATATTGATAGCTACGAACCTTTAGAAGCATACAAACCGTCTGCCAGCAGACAGCAGGCAGAACAAGTTATTAAGATGCTTAACGAATCAGAGCGTCCTCTGATTGTATCTGGCGGCGGAGTCATTAACTCAAATGCTTCAGACAAGCTTCAGGAATTTGCCGAACTTTTAAATATACCTGTTATTCCAACACTGATGGGATGGGGCAGTATCCCCGACGATCATCCACTCATGTCAGGTATGGTTGGCCTACAGACATCGCACAAGTATGGTAATGAAACTCTACTACGTTCTGATTTGGTGCTCGGTATTGGTAACCGTTGGGCTAACCGTCATACAGGCTCACTCGGTGTTTACACTGAAGGCCGTAAGTTTATTCACATTGATATAGAACCAACACAGATAGGAAGAGTGTTTTGCCCTGACCTCGGTATTGTATCTGATGCAGGGGATGCTCTTACTGAATTGTTGGCTGTGGCCAGAGAGCTGGCAAGCGCGGGCTCTTTACCCGATAGAACAGGGTGGGTAGATGAATGTCAGGAGCGGAAAGCAACCATGCTCCGCAAGACACATTACACAGAAAAACCTGTCAAACCAATGCGTGTCTATGAAGAAATGAATCGTGTATTTGGTAAGGACACCTGTTATGTCAGTACGATAGGCTTGTCGCAGATTGCAGCCGCGCAATTCTTACATGTTTACAAACCTCGTCATTGGATAAATTGTGGTCAGGCTGGCCCTCTTGGTTGGACTGTACCTGCTGCTCTCGGCGTACGAGCTGCAAACCCCGATAAAGAAGTCGTGGCAATATCCGGAGATTATGATTTTCAGTTTATGGTCGAAGAATTGGCGGCAGGTGCACAGTTCAAACTTCCTTATGTACATGTATTGGTGAATAACTCTTATCTTGGGTTAATCAGGCAAGCTCAGCGCATGTTTGACATCGATTATTGTGTACAGCTGGCGTTTGATAACCAGAACGCACCAGAGCTTGAAGGGTATGGTGTTGATCATGTCGCTGTGACCGAGGGTTTAGGTTGTAAGGCCTTACGAGTAAAGGATCCGGAAGAGATTGAGCCCGCACTCCAGAAAGCGCGGGATATGGCGAAACAATATCAGGTACCTGTTGTTGTCGAAATTATTCTTGAGAAGGTAACCAATATCTCAATGGGCGTTGATATCAACGCGATCAATGAATTTGAAGCTTTGGCGGAGAGTATTGCAGACGCGCCAACTGCAATTGCCAAAGCTTCAAAGCAATAATCTCTGTAAATGTCTAGCAAATAAGGAAATAAACTATGCCAAAACTTGCTGCCAATTTATCAATGTTATTCACCGAGCTTCCTTTTATTGAGCGGTTTGGTGCAGCAGCAAAAGCTGGATTCAAAGGGGTGGAGTACTTGTTCCCCTATGCGTATGACGCACAGGAGATAAAACAGGAGCTTGATAAGCATGGCCTTACTCAGGTGCTGTTTAATTTGCCAGCAGGTGACTGGGATGGCGGTGAGCGAGGTATTGGCGCGAACCCGGAGCGTGTAAATGAATTCCGCGCGGGGCTCGAGATGGCCATTTCTTATGCCAGAGTGCTAGGTTGTGACCAAATTAACTGCCTTGCAGGCATTCAGCCTGAGAAATTTAGCGAGCAGGAAGCAGAGGCAACGCTGGTTGCTAACCTCAAATATGCTGCCAAGGCGCTTAACGAGGAGGGTATCCGCTTAGTTGCTGAGGCGATAAACACACGTGATATACCGGGCTTCGTGCTTAACAATACCAAGCAGGGTCTGTCCATTCTCGAAAAAGTGGGTAGTTCCAATTTGAAGATTCAGTATGACATTTACCATATGCAGATTATGGAGGGTGATATTGCGCCTACGCTCAGCGAACACATCGAGTCGATTGGTCATATACAGCTTGCTGATAATCCCGGCAGACATGAGCCGGGTACAGGCGAACTCAACTATAAATTCCTCTTTCAGCATATCGACAGCATCGGTTATGACGGCTGGATAGGGTGTGAGTATAAGCCACTGACAACCACAGAAGAAGGACTCACCTGGCTCAAGAGCCACGGCGCATAACGAGGGGAAGCACTATGAGTACAATCGCATTTATCGGAACAGGGATCATGGGTAAGCCCATGGCGCAAAATCTTCAAAAGGCCGGACATAACATTATTCTTTCCAGTCATCGTGGTGCGGCTGATGCTGATTTAATCGGGGGTGGAGCCCACGTTGTTTCCTCTTTAAAAGAGGCTGCGGAAGCAGCTGAATTTATTATAACTATGGTGCCTGACACACCTCAGGTGGCTGAAGTTTTATTCAGTGACAAAGGATTAGCTCAAGGCTTGAGCGCTGGAAAAACTGTCATTGATATGAGTTCTATATCGCCGATCGAAACGAAAGAATTTGCAGCTAAAGTGAAGGAAACCGGAGCCGATTACCTGGACGCGCCTGTATCCGGCGGAGAGGTAGGTGCGATTAATGCAGCACTGACAATTATGGTGGGCGGTGATGAGAGTACGTTTGACTCGGCATTACCTCTGTTTGAAGCCATGGGGAAAAACATTAATCTGGTTGGAGATAACGGTGCCGGGCAGGTCTGCAAGGTGGCAAATCAGATCATTGTTGCATTAAACATTGAGGCGGTTTCTGAAGCCCTGGTCTTCGCATCAAAAGCAGGCGCGGACCCAGCTAAGATTCGAAACGCATTAATGGGAGGTTTCGCCAACTCGAAAATCCTCGAAGTCCATGGAGAACGAATGGTGAAAGGCACCTTCGACCCTGGCTTCAGAATCAAACTTCATCAGAAAGATCTTAACATCGCGCTTCAGGGAGCAGAGTCTCTGGGTGTGGCACTCCCGAATACTGCCAAGCACAGGAACTCTTTTCAACCTGCGCGGAATTAGGCGGCGAGGGTTGGGACCACTCAGCCATGATCAAAGCGATAGAGCATCTTTCTAAACACAGTATCCGCTAAACCGGAAGTCTTGCCCGGCGCATTGAAGGGGCCCGGGCCTTTTTCACTTATAATTTTAATGACAAATCGTATCGACTGAAATTATAAGCTGAAAGAGTAAGCGTAATTAAACGATAAACATGCGACAGCGTCAGGCCTTGATAAAAATGGGTCCTCCAGCCAGTATCAACGGCTAGGTAAGGGTAAAAGACAGTACCGATAAAGGAGTAACGGCACTTTGGTAGATTCGAATGACATCTTTAACATTTCTGATAGCGTTGTAACAGACAGTGCACGGATCGAGCATGTCACCTCGGATCCCCAGAGTTTTTTGCGTTATTTATTCGGCGTTGCAGTAGATGCGGCGTTACCGTTCGGTAAACTTGAACAGTATTTACCCGAGGATAAAAGTGGTCAGCTAGTCGTTATAGGTGCTGGTAAAGCAGCGGCATCCATGGCTAAAGAGCTGGAGAGTTGCTGGACTGGACCACTAAAAGGATTAGTGGTAACACGCTATCAGCATGGTGCAGACTGTCAGCATATTGAGGTCGTAGAGGCGTCGCATCCTGTGCCTGATGATCAGGGAGAGAAGGTGGCAAGGCGAATGCTCAAGCTTGTCTCTGAACTGACAGAAAAGGATCAGGTTATTTGCCTCCTCTCCGGCGGAGGGTCGGCACTTCTTAGTCTTCCAGCAGACGGTGTGCCGTTTGAGGAAAAACGCGATATCAATAAAGCGTTACTCCGTTCTGGCGCGACAATCAGTGAAATTAACTGTGTTCGTAAACACCTCTCCGCAGTGAAGGGTGGCCGACTCGCGAAAGCGGCTTATCCTGCTTCAATGCTAACCCTTGCTATTTCAGATGTGCCCGGTGATGAGCCAGATGTTATTGCCTCTGGGCCAACAGTCGCTGACCCAACAACAAGACAGCAGGCATCTGCAATCCTTGCACGATATCAGATTTCTGTCAGTGAGCAGGTGAGTCAATGGCTTGCCAGTGAGGATAGTGAAACACCGAAGCCCGGTGATCCCGAGTTATCGAGAAGTGACATTGTTTTAATTTCGACGCCATTACAGTCACTAGAGGCCGTTAAACAAGCATCAGAGGGTCAAAATATACCTGCTTTTATTCTCAGTGACAGTATTGAGGGGGAAGCGAGAGATATTGGAATGATGCATGGTGCAATGGCGGTACACTGCGCGACACAGCAGCAGCCTTTCACTCCACCGGTTGTGATTTTGTCTGGTGGAGAAACGACAGTCACGGTAAAAAATAAAAACGGTAGAGGTGGTAGGAATTGTGAATTCCTCTTGTCTTTGTATACGTGGATGCAGAACCAACAGTGTCGTCACCAAATTCATGCAATAGCTTGCGACACTGATGGTATTGATGGTGTAGAGGATAATGCCGGAGCCTTGCTCAGCCCGTCTCTCTATCATTACGCCGAACAGAAAAACCTTAATGCCGCCTTCTATCTGGATGCGAATAACAGCTATGCATTTTTTGAGGCGTTGAATACCTTGGTTGTGACGGGGCCAACCCGAACCAATGTCAACGACTTCAGAGCGATATTGATCCTGCCTGATCCTTGATACAGGCAGTGAACTACCGGCCCCACTCTTCTCGCTTCAGCATCAAAATGCCATCTTTTCCCTTTCTCTGGCTGCTTCGAAGCGAGTTTTTTATTCTGGGTATTGTTGAAATTCAAACTTAGCAGTACTTATTGATGACATGTCATTCCGTCAATGAGAAGTAGGTTAAGACAGCGCGCGTTACCTATATTTTCTCAAGCTCTCTTCAAAACAGACACTTTCATTCGGGTGGAATACACACAACTAACTCAAATAGCCTCATGGTTTAGGTTTTGGGGTACAGAGCTCTCTCTGACTTCAATGATGCTAAATCCGCGTGACAAACCTGCTCGTAGAGAGTATTGACTGAATCTTGATTGATACCTTGGACAGATAAACAGTGAGAACTGTTATCTAATCTTCAGCATACCTCCGGTAAACCATCTTCGAAAATCCATTCTGATTACAGTGCTCTTATTCTGACACAATGATAGCTGTCTGAAGGTCATGAAAAATAACTAAACGCTGCATCTTAAGATCGCATGCGTATATACTTTGCCATGCATCTTGAGACAACGTTGCAATGCCACCTTCTACTCTTAGGGAGACAGTAGGATTAAGAGGTTAATTTTCGGTATCGCTACATGGAGAAATGATGTCACGTATCAGGAAAAAAAATCAGGACAAAATAATAAACGTTGCCAGCAGACTTTTTGCAGAGAAAGGGTACGCAGGTACCAGCACTGCAGAGATTGCCAGCGAGGCAGAGATGCCAAAACCCAACCTTTACTACTATTTCAACACCAAAGACAAACTCTACAGAGCAGTACTTGAGAGTGTTACTAAACCGCTACTTGCTGCTTCTGAACCTCTTTCTAAAACGGATGATCCCCGCGAAGCGTTAACGGAATATATAAAAACGAAAATTATTATCTCGCGAGATCATGCGCTTGCATCGAAGACGTTTGCTAACGAGGTGATGACTGGAGCGACACATCTACCGAAAGATATATCTGATGCTTTGCTAGAACAGTCCCGTTTTATAATTCAAAAGTTTGAGAGTTGGATCGAAAAAGGGTTAATGGCACCTGTCTCACCTTATCATCTCGTATATATGTTATGGGCATCTACACAGACATACGCCGACTTTAATTGGCAGATTTGTCAGGTCGCTGGGAAAAGTGAGCTTGACGATAAAGACTACGAGGATGCCGCGAATTTTTTAGCTGAAATAGTTTTGAAAGGATGTGCGGTAAAATCTTAGTCAGCACCCGGCATGCTTGGATGACATGCATAAAACAATGAGCCCGCAGGTGCGGACTCATTGTGATAATTATGATGCTAGCGAGCACTGATCACATGAGTAAGAGTTTCAGTACAAACAGCGCGCTCAATATGTACATGGCGATAGAAATTTGATCCTGCTTACCTGTACCGACTTTTAGAACGGTATAGGTAATGAAACCAAGTGCGATGCCATTTGAAATTGAGAAGGTTAACGGCATCATCAGTGCGGTAACCGCAGCTGGCACTGCGTTCGTAAAGTCATCCCAATCGACATGGCGGATACTTCCCATCATAAGAAACGCCACATAAATCAATGCGCCTGCTGTGGCATAGGCGGGGATCATACCGGCTAACGGTGCAAGAAACATAGCTGCTAAAAAAAGCAACCCAACGACAACAGCAGAGAGCCCCGTTCTTGCTCCAGCCGAGACACCTGATGCACTCTCTACATAGCTGGTGACAGGAGGACAGCCAAAACACGCCCCGACAACACTGGAAAAGCTGTCGGCTTTTAACGCTTTTGGTAATCCATCTATCTTACCCGTTTCTTTGTTAACCAGGTTGGCTCGTTCTGCAACGCCCATCAGCGTGCCTGCGGTATCAAAAATATTGACGAACAAGAAGGCTAAGATCACGCTGATCATGCCCACATTGAGAATGCCGCCAAAGTCCATTGCCATAAATGTTGGTGCGATACTCGGTGGAGATGATACAAGTCCATTGTACTCAACGAGGCCAAGGAACATTCCAATCGCCGTGACACTGAATATACCTATCAATACTGCACCAAAAACCTGACGTACAGATAGCACACAGATAATGAGGAAGCATAATCCTGCAAGGCCTACTTCAGGTTTGGTAAAGTCTCCAAGTGTGACAAGGGTGGCAGGACTTGCAGCGACAATACCCGCTGTCTTCATACCTATTATGCCAAGGAATAAGCCGACTCCAGCAGTCATTCCATAACGAAGATCATTGGGAATGCTGTTGAGTATCCACTCCCTGACGCTAGATACACTCAATCCAACAAAAATGACGCCAGAGACAAATACAGCTGCGAGTGCGACTTGCCAGGAGTAGCCCATCTCACCGACTACGGTAAATGCAAAAAAAGCATTTAGCCCCATACCCGGAGCGAGCGCCACTGGCCAGTTAGCAAACAGGCCCATCATCAGCGTGCCTATTGCTGCCCCAATGCAAGTGGCCACGAATAACGCACCTGCATCCATACCAGTTGACGACATGATACTTGGATTTACAAAAATGATGTATGCCATCGTTGCGAAGGTAGTAATGCCTCCTATTACCTCTTGTTTGATGCTCGAACCATGCTCAGCAATTTTAAAGAAGTGTTGAAGTGCACCCTTATTTTTTAATTTAGATGTGTCTTCCATGTTTTCTTCCTGTTTTATTCAGTTGCAAACAAGCCTTCCTCGGGCGACAGCCTGAAGAGCGAACTTGTTCAACTATGCGTTGTCTATTGTCGACGCGAAAATCAGCTGCCTCGGTATGTTGAGAAGCTGTATGGAGAGACCAAAAGGGGAACATGATAATGCTGGTTTTGGTCATTAATACCAAACCTCAGCACCACGTCGTCAAGAAATGGGATTTCGTCGAGAGTCATACCCTGTTGCCTAAAATAATCTGCCGTTTCAAAAACCAGCTCATACTGTCCTTTGATGAGATCATCTCCGAGTAAAAGGGGAGAGTCTGTTCGTCCATCATGATTGGTGACCGTTGACGTGATCAGCACGCTTTCAGAGCCTGTCCGCTTGTACAAAGAAATCGAGATATTTGTACCAGGTCTTCCACTTGCTGTATCCAAAACATGTGTCGTCAACTTGCCCATAATTCCCTCTACTATGTAGTCATTAATTGTTATTGCGTCCTCCCAGTTTTTATTTACTGGGTTAAACCGGAACTGCACAGTTTAGTCTGGTAAGGTTGCATACAAATAGCAAGTTTCAATGTGCTGTAACATGTATTCAAAGTGAGAAAACATGTATCAAAATCACCTTTAAGGACACAATATGTGCAGTTTAAATCCATAATAAACTGAGAAAAAAAACTATTTTTAGTTCTTTGTATTATATTTATTCAATTGAAATTAAAGGATTAATTTACATAATTCAGTGCGGGGAATAAAGTGTTTATCATTCTGTTGGATTATTGTATACAATCTGCAATACTTACTTAGGTGCATTCAAAATTATCTGTGGTACCCCGCAAAGGAGACAACATGGCTCATGACTATCCAAGGAATTTGAAAGGATATGCTGATAACCCCCCTCATCCGCAATGGCCGGGTGACGCACGTATAGCGGTATCGTTTGTTCTGAATTATGAAGAAGGTGGCGAACGCTGTGTGTTGCATGGCGATAGAGAATCAGAGGCTTTTCTTTCTGAAATAGTTGCTGCTCAACCACTTCAGCAGAAAAGACACATTTCGATGGAGTCGATATATGAATACGGCTCTCGTGTTGGCGTTTGGCGAATCTTACGGTACTTCAGAGAACAGAAAATACCTCTAACCATATTTGCGGTGGGTATGGCAGCTGAGAGATATCCCGAAGTGATAAAGGCGATGGCTGATGATGGGCACGAAATCTGTAGTCACGGGTATCGTTGGATCGACTACCAAGACGTGTCCGTTGAGGCTGAAACTGAGGATTTGCACCGTGCTATTGCTGCACTCAAAGACATAACGGGAGAGAGACCTCTGGGTTGGTATACAGGACGAACCAGTCCCAATACCCGAAAAATTGTTGCCGACGAGGGCGGTTTTTTATACGACTCCGATGCATATGATGATGATTTGCCTTACTGGCATACCGAAGGCGAAAAACCGCAACTGGTTATTCCATACACCCTAGACGCGAATGATATGAGATTTGCAACGCCACAGGGTTTCAACTCAGGCGATCAATTTTTCCAATACCTGAAAGACAGCTTTGATGTGCTGTACGAGGAGGGAGCTGAATCCCCCAAAATGATGTCGGTTGGCCTCCACTGTCGTCTGGTAGGCCGTCCCGGACGGATGGCTGCTCTGAAACGTTTTATTGAGTATGTTCAGTCACACGACAAAGTGTGGTGTACCCGACGTGTTGATATCGCCAGACATTGGCATCAACACCACCCTTATCAGAAGATTCAAGGATAACGTCATGGCTAGGTTTTCCACGTGCTCGCCGTCAACAATGACTGAACAAGATTTCATGCAAATGTTTGGCGGCATATACGAACACAGCCCATGGATCGCAGCTGAGGTGTGGCAACAGGGTGTTGGCGACAGTGACGACGAAAAAGAGAGTTTCAAAACACGAATGGCAACCGTCTTCAATGATGCAACAGAAGATAAAAAGCTAGAGGTAATAAAAGCACACCCAGATCTGGCAGGCAAAGCTGCGATGAGGGGTGAATTAACTGAATCCTCAACGGCAGAGCAATCGGGGGCAGGCATAGATCAGTGCTCGCCCCGAGAGTTCGAGACATTTACCCGATTGAATGATGCCTACAAACAAAAGTTTGGCTTCCCTTTCATCATGGCAGTGAAAGGGGCCAACAAAGACCTCATTCTGGCCGCGTTTGTCAGCCGTATCGAAAATACCAGAGAGATTGAGCTGGAAACGGCGTATGAGGAAATCAATAAAATCGCCGCATTTCGTCTGGCTGAGCTCTAACTCTTCGGCTGGATTTTGACAAGACAAAAGGGGACTTGTCGTTACCTTTTATAATTAACGAGTGCACCATGTAATCAGGAATAAACACGTTCTGCAAATTGAAGCATATCGACACTGTATTGGTCGGGTGAAAGGGTAAGGGACGTATCTTTATATTAACCAAAGGATGCAGTGAATATGAGTAAAGAGACTGATTTTTGTACCTCAGTGAATTTGGCGAGCGCCAGACTGGGTACCGAAGTCATTTATGCCACTGATGATTTTTTTGCGGATAAAAGCCGTCTCGTTAAGGATGAGCCCGCAGAGTGGCGCGAAGACGTTTATGATGATAACGGTAAGTGGATGGACGGCTGGGAATCGCGAAGAAAGCGCGGTGAAGGCTATGATCACTGCTTGATTCGCCTTGGTCTGCCGGGATACATCCATGGGCTCGATATAGATACTACCCACTTCACGGGTAACTTCCCTCCCTCGGCGTCAGTGGATGCCTGCTATTCTCCCAACGGCGATCCCGATGATAATACTGAATGGCAGACTATCCTCGACTCCGTCAACCTCAATGGTAACAGTCATCATTATCACGCTGTAGATATCCCAGACAGGGACTTTACCCATATCCGACTCAATATCTATCCCGATGGCGGTGTTGCGAGACTTCGAGTATATGGTCATCCCCAGATTGACTGGAGCCAGGTATCACCCGAACAGGAAATCGATCTACTCGCAGTTGAAAATGGCGGTAAAGCGTTAGCCTGTAATGATCAGCACTTCGGCCATATGTCTAATCTCAATATGCCCGGACGCGGTGTCAATATGGGCGACGGATGGGAAACAGCAAGGCGCAGGGAGCCTGGTAATGACTGGGTGGTAATGCAACTCGGTCACTCGGGAACGATCAATCGAGTGGTTATCGACACAGCTCATTTTAAAGGCAATTTCCCCGACAAATGCTCAATTCAAGCTGCATTTGTTCAGGGTGGTACGCCGGATCAAATGGCAACACAAAGCCTTTACTGGAGAGAATTATTACCTCCCCAGAATCTGGCTGCACACACCATTCATGAGTACGTTCAGCAACTGGCCGATATCGGGCCAATCAACATGATCAGATTGAATATTTTTCCTGATGGTGGCCTGAGCCGTATCCGACTCTTTGGCACCAGACAGTAGAAGAATATGGGTATGAGGGTCATTCAACATGCAGTAAATGAGGCCTCATGAATTATCAAGGGAGTAATAATGTCTGATCAAAAACGTATCATCAACATTCAACCACTGACCAAGGAGGCTTTTGAGCCGTTCGGAGAAGTGATTGAAATTAAAGACCGCGACCATTTCGCAATTAACAATGGTTATGCTCATCGTTATCACAGACTGGCTGCAGCAGATGTAGACCAAGGCTCTGATGTGATTATGAGTATTTTCACTGTAGAGCCTTACCCATATCCGTTAGAAATGCGTTTGTTGGAAAGGCATCCGAAAGGTTCGCAGGCTTTTGTGCCGCTCCAAAACACCCCTTTTCTTGTCGTCGTTGCGCCTGTCGGAGAGCAGCCTGATCCTGAACAGATTCAGGCATTTATCACCGATGGCCAACAAGGCGTTAATTACCACCGGGGTATTTGGCATCATCCCGCTTTAGTGCTTAATCAGAATGAACGTTTCTTGATTGTCGATCGCGATGGTGAAGGCAACAATTGTGATGAATTTGAATTTAATAAAAACGATAGACTAATTATAAATCCCTAAAAAATATTAAGTTATTAGAACATTTTTCGATTTTGACATGAGTGCAAAGGTTGGAGTCAAAATCGAACAGGAGGAAGTTATGGAACCGATTTTTATCGAGTGGCTGAATCTTGCTATTCGTTGGGTTCACATGATCACGGGTATTGCCTGGATCGGAGCATCATTTTATTTCGTCTGGCTTGAAAATAACCTAAACCGAGCCAGTCCAAGAGAGGGATTATCTGGAGATTTATGGGCAATTCATGGTGGTGGTATATATCACCTTGAGAAGTACAAACTTGCGCCGCCTAAGATGCCGGATGATTTACATTGGTTTAAATGGGAGGCGTATTTTACCTGGCTAACGGGTATGGGACTGCTTGTTGTTGTTTTCTACACCAATGCGGACTTATACCTGATAAAACCGGGCGGCGATATTTCGCCACTAGCTGGCGTCGGTATAGGTTTACTGGCACTGGCGTTGGGTTGGGTCATTTATGATATTGCCTGTAACTCTTTTTTAGGTAAAAAGCCTGCATTGCTTGGCGTGTTGTTGTACCTGTTCCTTGTATTCGCAGCATGGCTACTGAGCTTGGTGTTCAGTGGTAGAGGAGCATATATTCATGTCGGCGCAATCATGGGCACCATCATGGTGGGTAATGTCTTTTTCGTCATCATGCCGGGACAGCGCTCACTCGTGAATGCGATTGAGAAAAATCTTGAGCCTGACCCCGTTTTACCCGCAAAAGCGTTATTGCGCTCTAGACATAATAACTACCTGACTTTGCCTGTACTCTTCATCATGATCAGCAACCATTTTCCGAGTACGTATGGTTCGGAATACAACTGGCTGATTTTGGCGGCACTGGCGGCGCTCAGTGTCATGGTGCGTCACTATTTTAATACACGCCATGGCAGCCAGAAGTATGCGTGGACGTTACCCACAGCGGCGCTTGGTATGGTGTGCCTCGCATATGTGTCTATACCGGACAGAGCATCGCCGGTGGCACCAACTGCACATTCGCACTCTCATGGAGCCGATGTACCTGCAGTTTCGTTTCAAAAAGTCGCATCCATTATTCGTGAGCGTTGTACTGTGTGTCATGCTGCGGCACCCACGCACCCATCTTTTGCCAGTGCGCCCGCTGGTGTGATGTTGGATACGCCCGAGCAGATGAAGAACGATGTAGACAGAATCGTTGCTCAGTCTGTGACAACTCAGATAATGCCCTTGGGTAACCTGACGCAAATGACGGAAGAAGAGAGAGACATCGTTGGCGCATGGGCTGCCGCTGGAGCACCGATAAACTAGTGTTTTACTTTTTTTAGCATCAATAAATGTTATGGGCCTCTTTACCGGGGCCCAACAATACTATCTTCACCTATCAGAAATTGGTAGATCACGTTGGCAATCAATGTCCTATCACCTCCACTGTGCTCTGATATGGATAACAAAGCGTCATTCACCTTCTTGTTGCCTGCTTTAGGACGAAGTTGCTCGAGGAGCTGAAGGAAAAATGGAACACTGAACTCAGGGTGTGGTTGAAAGGTGAGTATATGCTGGCTTTTTGTTGTAATGGCAAAGGGACAGAATTCGGAACTGGCAATGCATGTAAAACCGTCAGCTGGAGTGATCACTTGATCCTGATGGACAACAATTAGGCTGATGGTTTGTTCTTTTTGTAGCAAAGAAAAGTCCGATTGAATGGTGAAAGGGCGGGTCCCTATTCCCCAGCCTTTTTGTGATTTTTCAACGATTCCACCCAGCGCTTTATGTATAAGTTGGTGTCCGAAACAAACGCCGACCGTGGGACATTTTTCCTGATCTGCTCGTCGTACAAAATCGCATAAACTTTCAATCCATGGTAGCGGCTCATAAACACTGGATTTGCTGCCACTCAGGACCCATGCATTGCATTCATCAACGGACGAGGGAAACTCAGAGTTAAAGCATCGCCAAACAGAAAAAGTAAAGTCACCACAAGTAGACAGCATAGTAATAAAGTCTTGATCATAAGTCCCAAATTCATCCAGTGACTCGGGATAGTGTTCATCGCAGAGAAGGATACCGATTCTCATATATACACATGCCTCTTTATGACTGAACTTGTCTATATTTTGCAGTCTGACCCAGTTATGCCGCTAAAAATTTCATTTGTTAGTGAAATAGATAAAGATTCTCACAACTGGGCTATCAACAACTTCTGTTGTGTGTCATATCAATACATTAGCCATGAAATTAACGCAAAAAATGAGCAAAAAAGATTCACCATTTGTTCGAATGATAAGCAAAATGTGTTTAGTGGAAACTAAAAGTTGCAGTTGACCACATATTGCAAGTGTCCAGCCTTTCATTGTTGGGTTAAACTCAAGTAAGATGCTGGAGAGAGTCTGGACATCATAGTGATGTGCCGA
Source organism: Veronia pacifica (assembly GCF_001707825.1). Lineage (GTDB taxonomy): Bacteria > Pseudomonadota > Gammaproteobacteria > Enterobacterales > Vibrionaceae > Veronia > Veronia pacifica. The sequence goes on from NZ_LYBM01000026.1 coordinate 35,791, forward strand.
GCCATTATCATAGTGGAGAAACAAGCTTGATTAGTGTTTTCCTAGTAGATGATCACGAGCTGGTTCGCACAGGGATACGGCGCCTTCTTGAAGACGCCCGTGGAATGAAAGTGGTAGGGGAAGCCGAAAGCGGTGAAGAAGCAGTTAAGTGGTGTCGAAGTTCTAATGCTGACATCATCTTAATGGATATGAACATGCCGGGAATTGGTGGCTTGGAAGCGACCAAAAAAATGCTCAGGTATAACCCGGACATAAAAATTATTGTATTGACAATACACACGGAAAACCCGTTTCCAACCAAAGTTATGCAAGCTGGTGCAGCTGGGTATTTGACCAAAGGCGCTGGTGCTGACGAAATGGTACAGGCGATTCGTGCTGTTAACAGTGGACAAAGATATATTTCACCAGAAATTGCTCAGCAAATGGCATTAAGCCAGTTTTCGTCTGCATCTGAAAACCCTTTCAAGGACTTATCAGAGCGCGAGCTTCAGATAATGATGATGATTACGAAAGGGCAAAAGGTGACAGATATTTCTGAACAGTTGAATCTCAGCCCTAAAACGGTAAATAGCTATCGCTATAGATTGTTTAACAAGCTGGGTATTAACGGTGATGTTGAATTGACCCACCTCGCAATAAGACATGGTATTCTGGATACGGAAACTTTGTGACAACAATAGACGCCAGAAAAAACGTGTTTGACGCCAAAAGTTTTTTAAAAACAGTCCCGGAGAGCCCCGGTGTCTATCGTATGATGGATGCTGATGGGCAGATCATTTATGTCGGTAAAGCGAAGGCGCTGAAAAAGCGCCTTTCGAGCTATTTTCGCAAAAACGTTGTTGGTGAAAAAACAAAGGCATTGGTCAAAGCAATCGCTGATGTTGAGTTCACTGTGACGCATAGTGAAACAGAAGCTCTTATACTTGAACATAATCTGATCAAGAAACACCTTCCTCGTTATAACGTTTTACTCCGCGATGATAAATCTTATCCCTATATTCTCCTTAGCAATCACAGGCATCCGAGGTTGAGCATTCATCGTGGTGCTAAGAGGAGAAAGGGCGAGTATTTTGGTCCGTTCCCAGACTCTGGTGCCGTAAGACAAAGCCTGTATTTACTGCAGAGGATTTTTCCTGTTCGACAGTGTGAGGACTCTGTGTATGCAAACCGGACACGCCCTTGTCTGATGTATCAGATTGGCCGTTGTTCTGGTCCTTGTGTAGAAGGTATTGTCTCCGAGGAACACTACAGCGAAATGGTTGATTACACCCGTCAGTTCCTGCAAGGCAAGGACAGACAGGTGATTGCCTCCTTGGTGACTAAAATGGAGGAGGCCAGTAAGAATCTGGAGTTTGAAAAAGCGGCCGAATACAGAGATCAGATTCAAGCGCTGAGAAGAGTGCAGGAGCAACAGTTTGTTTCTCAGGACAGTGAGGACGATTTGGATGCTATTGGCGTCTCTATTGAGAACGGTGTTGCTTGTATCCACGTATTGTTTCTCCGTCAAGGAAAAATACTGGGGAGTCGGAGTTATTTCCCGAAAATGCCAGCAAATACAGACGCTGAGGAAGTGGTCGCCAGCTTCCTCGGACAGTTTTACATAAAGCAGGCTGAGGGCAGAACAGTTCCTACGAGCATTTTGGTGGGGATAGATCTGGGTGAGGAACTTGAACTGCTGACCAAGGCATTATCTGAGTTAGCTGGCCGCAAGATATCTGTTCAGAGTAAGCCCCGCGGTGCCCGGGCACGTTTTCTTAAACTGGCTCAAACCAACGCTGCTACTGCGTTGACCAGTAAGATTAATCATAAAATGACCATTCATAATCGCTTTCTGGCACTGGCGGAGACGCTGCAGCTCGATCCTATTAAAAGGATGGAATGTTTCGATATCAGTCATACCATGGGCGAGAAAACAGTGGCGTCTTGTGTCGTATTCAATCAGGATGGGCCAGTCAAACCTGAATATCGTCGTTACAACATTACCGGAATTACAGGTGGTGATGACTATGCTGCGATGGCGCAGGTATTAGAACGACGTTATGGCAAGCAGATGGACCCAGAAAAAATTCCTGACATCATTTTGATTGATGGTGGCAAGGGGCAGCTTAATCGTGCGTGGGAGGTGGTGAAACCCTTCATGGATTGCTGGCCAAAGCATCCTCTGATGCTGGGCGTGGCAAAAGGAGTGACGCGTAAACCTGGGTTGGAGACGCTGATAAAGGTCAGTGGAGAAGAGTTTTCATTACCCTCAGACGCTCCCGCGCTCCATCTTATTCAGCATATTCGTGATGAAAGTCATAATCATGCGATCGCCGGTCACCGGGCGCAAAGAGCTAAAGTTAGAAAATCGAGCGTTTTACAAGAAATTGAAGGTGTTGGCCCCAAAAGAAGGCAGGCATTGCTCAAATATATGGGCGGAATTCAAGAATTAAAAAGAGCGAGTGTCGAAGAAATCGCCAAAGTACCGGGTATTAGCCGGGTTTTAGCGGAGAAAATTCATTCTTCATTGCAACAACACTGACGTTGCGGCACCATACAGCAGTAATCCATTATATCTAAATAAAGTATGCGACTTAACTTACCAACGATTCTTACCCTGATACGCATTGCATTAATCCCGGTTTTTGTTGTCGCGTTCTATCTCCCCTTTTCATGGTCTGCATTTTTTGCAGCTCTCATTTTTGTTATTGCTGGTTTTACGGACTGGTTAGACGGTTATCTGGCCAGGACCTTAAATCAAACGACACGCTTTGGGGCGTTTCTTGACCCCGTCGCTGATAAGGTGATGGTCGCTATCGCGTTGGTGCTCATTGCGGAGCACTATGGCAGCATCTGGATCACGTTGCCTGCAGCGACAATGATTGCCCGTGAAGTGATTATCTCAGCGCTGCGCGAATGGATGGCTGAATTAGGTAAGCGTGCCAGTGTCGCAGTATCTTGGGTGGGCAAGTTCAAAACTGCCTCTCAAATGTTTGCATTAACTATGCTCCTTTGGCGGCCTGATTCGTTTATCATCACCATTGGCTATATTGCGCTTTATGCTGCAACTGCCCTTACTTATTGGTCTATGTATCAATATCTTTTAGCGGCTAAAGATGACCTTCTCGCTGATTGAGTATAAGAAAGCCGGGTTGTGACCCGGCTTTTTTCTTTGTTCATTTATCCCATCCAAAGTGACAGACCAATCTCACGTCAGAATCACCATCAATGTGCCAGCCAGTGTGAGCAACACATTTGCAATTGCGTAGGTACCTGCATATCCAAGGGCTGGTATCGTACTTCTTGCATGCTCGTTAATCATATCCATCGCTGGCGCACAGGTACGCGCACCAATAATTGCGCCAAATAGCAGGGCGCGGTTCATTTTGAGTACGTAAGCTCCCATCAAGTAAGCAAGGATCACGGGTACCAGACTCACGAGGGTGCCGCAAAGCAGAATTTCGAGTCCCATTTGCTTGAGAGATTCCAGCATGTTACCGCCAGCACTTAATCCGATTCCCACCATAAAGGTCATGAGACCCAGCTCCTTTGCCATATTAATGGCACCTTGAGGAACATAGCCAAAAGTAGGGTGGTTAGCACGCAGGAAGCCAAGCATAATACCCGCTATGAGTAACCCTGACGCACTGCCAAGTCCAAAGCTCACGTGACCAAACGACATGGTGATCAGGCCGAAAATTAGCCCAAGAATAAAGAAAGAGCAGAAAGCTAAAAGATCCGACACTTGACTGTGAACAGAAATAAAGCCAATTCGTTCAGCAAGCCCAAGTACCCTGCTTTTTTCTCCACTGACCTGAAGCACATCACCTTTTGACAGCATGATGTTATGATCCATTGGCATCTCAATCTGAGCCCGTATTACCCGATTAAGGAAACAGCCGTATTCTGACAGATTCAGGTCTGACAGCTTCTTGCCAATAATGCTATCGTTTTTAACCACGATTTCTTCTTCGGTTATCCGAAGGTCAAGAAGATCGCGGTCGAAGACCTCTTTACCATTTCTAAAGTTGGGGTCTAATCGTGCATGGCTGTCTGGGTAGCCCAGAAGAGCAATTTCGTCCCCCTCCTGAAGAATGGCGTCGCCATCAGGGTTGGCAAGAATACCGTTACGCCTAACACGTTCGATATAACATCCTGTTTGGCGATAGATACCAAGTTCTCGAAGGTTTCTACCATCAATCCAGTTAATCAACTCTGGACCAACCCGATAAGCGCGTATTATCGGCAGGTAAACTTTTCGTTGGCTACTTGACCCCAATCCACGTTCACGGGCAATTTGTTGTGCTGAGTCTTCAAGGTTTTCCTTTTGCAGCCTTGGCATGAGTTTGGCTAAAAGAATCAGACTTATCAGGCCGACTAAATAGGCCATGGCGTAGCCGACGCTGAGGTTATCTATCATGATGGCGATAGTATCTGGTGAGTGATCGTTGCCAGATAATCCGGTTTTGAGCGCATCTTTGGCCCCCACTAACACAGGAGTTGCTGTCATTGCCCCAGCCATCATCCCTGTCGCGATACTGGTATCGAAACCAAAGACGTATTGCAAACTGAGAGTCAGTGCAATAGAAGACAAAAGAACTGTCATTGCGAGAACAAGGTAAGACTTACCGTCACGGAAGAAGATACCGAAGAAATTGGGTCCAGCCTCGATGCCTACACAGAAAATGAATAGCATAAAACCAATGTTGAGAGCTTCGGGCCCGAAGGAGTAGCCGGCATGGCCAAATAGGAGTGACGTCAGGAGGACGCCAATGGCACTGCCAAATTGAAAGTTGCCAAGGCGAATTTTTCCGAGGCTGAGGCCGATGGCCAGAACAACAAAAAGTAACAGGATGTCCTGTTGGTGGAGCAGGGTTGCAACGTCTATGTTCACAGCAAGCGTGTCCGGGGTGGTGCTTATGGTTAAAATTGGCCGTTGATTATACTGTTTTTAGCTGAGAAGAAAGTTATTTTTGCGATTCATAAGTGATTTTTCTGTCAAGATTCACTGGTTGTGCATTTTAACTCTAGAAAGGCGATTAAAAAGACTGAATTGAAGACGGCCAGACAAAATAAAAAAGCCAGTTTACTACTGGCTTTATCGATTTTCACTCGGAGTTGAATGCTTATTCTTGGTATAGGCCTAAGTGTTCTTTGGCATAAGCCTCGAATTCTGTATATCCGCCCACGTGTTCCTGATCGATGAAGATCTGCGGAACCGTCTCGACAGGCTTACCGACTGTTTTTTCGAGGTCGGCTTTTGAGATACCTTCAGCGTGAATATCAACGTAACGGTAGTTGAAATCTTCACGGTTTTCTTTCAGTGATTCTGCTAAGTCTTTTGCACGTACACAGAATGGGCAGCCTGGACGACCGAAAATGACGACAAACATCTCTTACTCCTTTGAAGTTTTCAGATACTATGCATAAGAATACTGTTTCGGTAAAGTAGATTATTTAGTTTTTAACTATCGAAAAAATCTATCGATTCTTTTATGGTCAATGTCTTAGCTTCCAACGCCAATGTGATGCTTGCAATCATGCTTAAAGAACGTCGTTTATGGGGAAGTATCTATTGGTACCGATAAAGCACTTACAGCTGCGAGTATGTGTCAAGTAGATCATAGATCCCAGTGAAGTCGATGGAATGTTTCCTTTCTGGGAAAATTGATGCTTGATGTGTATTTTATATCGCATCAACACAGTTATGAGGTGGAAAAGCCCATTTTTCCTTTCAGATCATCAGTTTTAATCTCATCCTTTCAGACTGATTATTCAATGAAAAGCCATGGCAAGACAGCCATCAATAAACTTGCAGATTGACTCAAAGACAGGTATCTGTCGCTCATTAAGATATCTGTGAGCAATTGATACCTGTTGATTAATTTTTATCTGGATCATATTCCGCACTTAATCTACTGCCGGCAGGGGAAGGCCATTAGGCTTATTAATGAACATGACTTATATTCACGGTCGGGTACTAGCCCAGAGCAGAGGCAAGCACAATACCGCTCTTTATTTAAAAGTGGCATTCCGCAATATACGCTAGAGAAAATAAAAACAGCAAAAGATAAAATGTGGGTAGTCGACAATGATAAATAAAAACAACAAGTTGAGGAAATATCGGGTAGGAGAGCCTCACCTATGCCAAAAGGGGGAAGTAGGAAATCAGAGGCGTTTTTATAATCGAAAGAGTAAAATCAACGACTCTGACCATATTGGTCACAATTTTCTCAGTTAAAGGTATAATTTCTGTCAAAGAAATACTCATTTTAATTTCGATATTATTCACAATGGGTGCACTATTTATTATTCAGTACCCATAATCAAGACGTTAATTGTCACGTTTTACGTACCTCCCCCCTAACTAAGTGCGGCTATTTCCATGAAATATGGATTTGTACTTATGCTTGGTGCCTTAAAAAGTGGGCTATGATAGATTAATTTCAATAACACTGATGGAGCCAGATTTAATGTTTATTGGAAAGTTATCAAAGAAAGTCGGTATTAGTATTAAGGCCATTAGATATTATGAAGAGATTGGCTTAATTAAGCCCGCGCAAAGAGAGGGAAAATATCGAGTTTATGATGATAGTTACATCCCAGTATTAGAGATAATAAAACTAGCTAAAAAGCTTGGCTTTACATTAGATGAGTTAAAGGAGATAGCCGAGTCTAAAAGCCAACAAGGTTTGGTGCCCATAACGCAATTACGACAAGCGCTAGGAAAAAAACGCGCGAATGTTATGCAACAAATTGAAGCACTTAATCAAGTCCTGTCAGATATGACAACGCTTGAAGAGCAGGTTACTCAATACAACCAATGTTTACTTAGCAACTTAGCGTCGCTTGAACCCATGAATTAAAAACATCTAAATTTAGCTATTGACTCTCCTCTATACAGGAGAGTTTAGGATAAAGGCCTAAATCATCTAATAGGTCAAAAACATGAAAACAGCATTTATAACAGGGGCAACCTCAGGCATAGGCTTAGCTCTCGCGAAAGAGTTATCGGCGCAGGGCTACTCACTCATTCTTCATGGTAGAGACGAAGAAAAACTCACTAAATTGCAAAACCAAGTCGATGGAGTAGTCTCAACCATATGTTTAGATTTATCTCAAGTCAGCGCTCATAGTGAACTGGTCAAGCAGCTATCAAAATATGACAATACCATTGATATCGCTGTAAATAATGCAGGGTTTGGTCTGTACGGAGCACACTGTGAGCTAGCGCCTGATCAAGTTCAATCGATGATTTCTGTTAATATTTTGGCTCTCACTCATTTAAGCGAATACTTCGCAAAACGAATGGAAAAACAAGGTTTCGGCTATATATTGAATGTGGCTTCTACGGCGGCTTATCAGCCACAGCCATACATGGCTGCCTATGCGGCAAGCAAGGCTTATGTTGCCAGCTTTAGTGAGTCGCTAACCGTTGAAATGAAAAACAAAGGGGTCAATATTACCTGTTTGTCACCAGGCAGAACTGATACTGGTTTCTTTAGTTTTGATGGTGATGATGCCTCAAGCAGAGGAAACGGTACTTTTTCAGCAAAATACCGTGCAAGCCCTGAAAAGGTAGCAAAGCTTGGCCTAAAAGCCCTATTTAAAGGAAAATACCGCGAAGTTCCTTTCTTAGATAATAAATTTTACGTGTTCTTAAACCGCATACTGCCAAAAACTATCATGCTTAAAATGTATAGCCAAGCAATGACAAATATTTAGTCTTTAATTGAGGAAAATCAATGGGGTCAGAGTCGTTGATTTAGGCTTTACTTGTGTTTGACGGGCCTTATTGGTGCGACGCAAAACTAATGGAATAGTTAAGTTATGGCCCGCCTTCCCCGATTAAATCTGCCTAATGTACCTCAGTATATTGTTCAGCGTGGTAACAATCAGCAAGTGACTTTTGTTGAAGCAGATGACTATGTTGTTTACTTAGAAAAGCTAAAGTACTACGCCAGAGAATATGAAGTAAAAATACATGCGTCTGTACTGATAACTAATCATGTTTATTTATTGGCATAGAGATGCATCTATTTGATGGACGCCATGTGAATGGATAAGGTTGCTGTATCCGTCTCTAAGAAAGCGCATAAGGGAATTTATGAATCAGGTTATTGATACCATTTTATCGCACAGGTCTATCAGAAAATTTACTGAGCAGCCGATTTCAGACCAGCAACTGGAAGCAATTCTAAATGCTGCCAGAGCGGCTTCAAGCTCAAGCTTCATCCAGTGTGTTAGCGTGATTCGTGTAACTGATACAGAGAAGCGTCGTCTACTTGCTGAGTATGCAGGAGGACAGGCCTATGTCGAAACCTGTGCGGAGTTCCTCGTTTGGTGTTCTGATTTTAGCCGTCATGTTCAAATTAAACCTGACGCTAAAGTCGGATTTGCAGAGCAGACGTTGATCGGCGCAGTAGATACCGCTTTGATGGCTCAAAACGCTATGCTGGCTGCAGAGTCAATGGGTCTCGGAGGTGTGTATATTGGCGGGCTCAGGAATAATCCTGATAAGGTGTGTGAGCTATTAAAACTTCCTGAACATGTATATGCAGTATTCGGTATGTGCCTTGGTCATCCGGACCAAGATCCAGAAATTAAACCGCGACTCCCTAAGTCAATTATGGTTCATGATAATGACTACAAGCGCATTGATGAAGAAACGTTAGCTGAATATGATGAACAGGTACGTGAATATTATCAGACACGTACGGGCGGTAATAAATCTACCAGTTGGACCGAACAAATCTCAGCAACACTCGATAAGGAAGCGCGTCCTTTCATGAAAGATTTTCTGCGGCGAAAAGGCTATTTAAAATTCTAATTCTTTGATCGTTCTATCTTGGGCTGTCAGTAAAATCACTAGCTAAACCGAGAAGTTAATGACATGCGTAGGTCAATATTCATTCTGTTTTTTGAGACGAGTAAGACAAGCATAAGTAAAAAAATGTTTCATAAATCACGTTTTTGAGCAATAATTCGCGCCCTAAAATTTTCTTCTCAATTTGTAATGAGTACTACTATGTCAACCAAACTGGCAAACCCTGCACCGCTGGGCCTTATGGGCTTCGGTATGACTACCGTTCTATTGAACATTCATAACGCAGGCTTTTTCCCCCTTGATTCAATGATTCTTGCTATGGGTATCTTTTACGGTGGTCTGGCGCAAGTCATTGTCGGCATCATGGAGTTTAAAAAGGGTAATACTTTTGGTACCACGGCATTTACGTCTTATGGTTTATTCTGGCTGACTTTGGTAGGTTTGCTGGTTATGCCTAAAATGGGTCTAGCTGCACCAAGTCCAGCGGGTTTCATGGCTTGGTATCTGACTATGTGGGGAATCTTTACTGCATTTATGTTTGTAGGTTCGCTGCGCTATTGCCTTGCTAAACAATTCGTATTCGGCAGCCTAACCGTATTATTCTTCCTACTTGCTGCCCGCGACTTCACTGGTAGTGCTTTTATCGGCACAATCGCTGGTCTTGAAGGTATTATTTGCGGCGCAAGCGCAATCTACTTTGCAATGGCTCAGGTTCTTAATGAAGAATATGGTCGCACCATTCTTCCTGTTGGCGATAAGCAGCCAGCTCTAAAAATCGCATAAATTTTGCGAGGGCTGGTCTAGTGCCAGCCCGACATTTTTAAACACAGCAAATACAAGTCATCAATATACCGCTAGATACATCCACCACTCCATCTTCGACCATTATTTATATGTATCTATTCCGAAAGGAAGGCCCCTTCCTACAGTTGAGTACTATAGATATGGAGCCAATATTCTTACTTCTAAATCAGTATATTAATTAGTCTAAAATATTATGTTTTTCTGCAGCTAGAAAAACAATTTGCCTAATTTCATCTTTACTTAGGTCATAATCACTTATTTCACCGTCATCAATATCTAGAATACGCGTCTCATATTTTAGTAAGTCCATATAATATTTTTTACCTTTCCTGAGTACGCTAATATTAGATGGTGAATTATAACCTCGTGTTTCACTGTAGAGGAGAAGGTAATTTCGCTCTTGGTTAGTGAAATTTATGCCATCTTTATTGTTTAAGTCCAACTCTACACCCAGTAAATCAAAAACTGTGGGCAGTAAATCGAGTAAATTCGCTGAATCCGCCTTAGTCATTGGTAAATCATTGTTAAAGATACACAACGGAATTTGTACCTGCTGGTTTATTGTTGCGCTTGAATGAGTAAAGTAGCCTTCTTCTCCAAATGATTGACCATGATCTCCTGTCAAGATAACGATCGTATTCTTCAACACGTCATCGTCCTTAAGTTTATTTAGCATTGTGTGAACAATATCAAGAGCTTCATCAACTGCATTGAGGTAGCGACCTCTATCATCGGTATTTTTGTATCTATTAAATTTATCTTTATTCTCTACGGAGTATCTGCTGTGGGTCTGACTATTCAATACGTGTATGAAAGCTTTTCCTCTCTTAAGTTTCTCTGAAATGACATCGATATTATCAAGTAATCTATAGTCATTTGAACTTGTGCAATCTATTAAATCTTCACCATCAATAATTGAGTCAAATCCAGCGTCAACAAGCTTGGTTTTCATCTCAAAATGTTTGGTTTCCTGAGTTGAGATAAACAGAGAATCATATCCATGTTTTTTCAACTCGTGAAGAGTATTGTAAGTACCGTTTACGCCATATTCATTGGTGTAAAGCTGCATAATTGATTGGTTGGTATTGGGGCTCACTGAGTAAAAGCGTTGTACTTCAGATCTGTTAGTAAATGAATCAGTAATTTTTCTTGCAACCGGAGAGTCAGAGAACGCTTCGTCAGACATTGATTCAATAGTAAAAAGAAGTACATTAAAGTCCTTAGCTTTACCAAAATGTTCTGACTTATTCGTACTCGATTCTTTCATTCTTGATTGTAAAATCTCATCTAGAATATGTTTATTATTTTCTGTTGATATACCTTTCTTAATAGATGAACCCAACAGAAAGCCATAAAAAACAGATTTTAAACTAAGAAATCTTTTAAATTTAATAATGTCAAGGCTGAGTAATGAAAAAATTATAAGTAAAGCATGGTATATAACATTTGATTCCTCAACATATTTCCCTAAAGTCATTAATAAAATAGAAATAACAATCCAAGCTAAAAATGATTTAATATTTTTAATTTTTGACTTTGTTAAGCAAAAAACTAATAATATTATAGATGCTATAAGGAAATAATTCACTCCTGAGTCGAGATATATAAGGCTAGATATAAGGAATAAGTATGCAGCTAACATCCAATGAAAACGTGTTATTAAGTTAATAACAGCCTTAAACTCACCTTTGAAAGTGCTGACACCTTGGGTAAATACCTTAACATTATCCAATGATATTTTCATACCAAAGCAAAACATTATTAATGAATCTATCCATAGTATCGTTAATATAATTATTAATGCACCATAATAAAAGTGATTATTCAGAATTATAGATATAACTGTGATAATAAATAGAGATAAAACATCTCCTAGATTTAGTTTCCCTGGTGTTGAAAATTTGACTTTATAAATTTTTTTAATAAAAGAAGAATATATAGTCAACACTGAAAATATGAGAATTAATTGTTCGATATTCATTGACTTTCTCAAAAACTCAAAAATAGAAACACGAATTTCAGTATGTCTTTACTGAAGGTCTTGGGATGATATTTTACCAACTTTATTGAACACGATACATAGAAGTGAAACAAAAACGTTACATCCAGACATATTAAAGATGAAGCGAGTTTTAGGTGGATACTCCAGCATATAAAACTTTATTCTTTTTATGACACATTGTCTTGATTATTAGCCGTAACTGCTGATGAGGAGGGTACTTGTATTTTTAATGGTTATATGAGTGCTTTGAAAGAGGAAAATAAGGTGATAAAAACCGTATGCTCTTCATAATATTTAAGAGCATACGGTAAAACTCATAAGAATTGAGATAGGCGCAGTTTAGGGGTTAGTCACAAAGTACTTTGATTGCCAGACCGCCCTGAGACGTCTCGCGATACTTAGCATTCATGTCTTTTCCGGTTTCAAGCATAGTTTCAATAACTTTGTCCAGAGATACCCTGGGGTCAGACGAGCGACGAAGTGCCATACGCGAAGAGTTAATTGCTTTAACCGCAGCGATACCATTACGTTCAATACACGGCACCTGAACCTGACCAGCAACAGGGTCACATGTTAATCCAAGGTTGTGCTCCATACCGATTTCTGCCGCCATACAGACTTGCTGTGGACTACCACCCATCAACTCAGCCAGTCCCGCTGCAGCCATTGAGCAAGCCACACCAACTTCGCCCTGACAGCCAACTTCAGCACCTGAAATAGAGGCGTTTCGTTTGTATAGTCCACCAATAGCACCGGAAGCCGCAAAATAACGTGTGTAATCCTGTGGGCTGACTGGTTGGATAAACTTATCGTAATAAGCCAGTACAGCAGGGATAATACCGCAGGCACCATTAGTTGGTGCAGTCACCACACGGCCGCCCGCTGCGTTTTCCTCATTGACCGCGAACGCAAACATGTTGACCCAGTCAACCACTGCCATTGGATCTGTGTCGTTCTTCTCAGTGGTCGCTAGCTGTTGTTTTAGCACAGCGGCGCGTCTCGGTACACGAAGTGGTCCAGGTAAAACACCCTCTTTACTCATTCCGCGTTCCAGACACTCACGCATGGTTTTCCATATGCTAGCGAAGTATGACTGAATCTCATTTTCTTCGTGCATAGAACGCATATTTTCCATAACCAGCGCACTGATAGACAGGCCCGATTCCTGGCATTGACCGAGGAGCGTTTCAGCGTTGTGGAATGCGTAAGGAACATCGACTTTGCCTTGGTCATCTTTACCAAAGTTTTCTTCATCGACAATGAAACCACCACCGATGGAGTAATACGTTTTCGAGTAAACCAGCTCTTCATCATTAAATGCATGAATTTGCATGCCATTTTCATGTAGAGACAGGTTTGTACGGTGGAAATTCATCCCGCCTTCACGTGGAAAATCAACGATATGGCCGTCGATACCAACAGGGAGACGTTCAGTCTCTTCCACATGTTTGATGAAGCCAGGGATGCTGTCGATATCTACGTGCTCAGGACTGTTTCCTGCCAGCCCCATGATGATAGCAATGTCTGTATGATGGCCTTTGCCAGTTAATGACAGCGAGCCATATACATCAACGGTGATTTTTGTGATGTCCTGAAGCTTCTCTAAACCTCGTAGATCGTCGATAAACGATTTACCCGCCTTCATGGGTCCCACTGTGTGAGAACTGGAAGGGCCAACACCAATTTTGTAGATATCAAAAACACTGATCATTTGTCATACCTCAATCAATGCACGGAATTCATCTCCGGGCATCAGGAATCTATTTTTCTTAAATCCGTCCTTGGAGGTAGCGCGTTTTTCGTCTGATTTAATTACTGAAAAATCAGATGGAAAGGAGCAAGACCCGTTGGCCTTGCTCGGCAAAGGACGCGTATTCTACATGATTTTTTAACCAACGAAACCGTAAAGAATCGCTGAGATTGCAACAGTACCCATCACGGCAACAAACAGGTTACCTAGGTTGCCCGCGTACTTTTTCATGGCCGGTACTTTTCTGACCGCGTACATTGGCATGATGAATAAGATGGTTGCGATAATTGGACCACCCAATGACTCGATGAGGCCGAGAATACTTGGGTTAATAGTGGCAACCAGCCAGATAGTCAGAATCATAAAGACGACAGTAAACGTGTCGATTTTCTTGATATCGACCTTTTTTCCACGTCCACGAAGCTGTTTGGTGATAAGTCCGTTTAGGCCTTCACGTGCGCCAAGGTAGTGACCGAAGAATGAGGACACGATGGCAATGAAAGCAACCAGTGGGCCAAGATATGAGATAAATGGGCTGTCATGTTTGTTGGCAAGATACGACAAGATGGCAATGTTTTGTTCCTTGGCCATCGCCAGATCTGCTGGGGTTAAACTGAGCACACATGAGAAAACAAACAGCATGACAAAGCCAAGTAACATGCCAGAGGCGCGTTTAAGGATAGCCGTGGCTTTTTCCTCAGCTTTATCACCGTATTCACGGTGCTGTGCCATAGAAAATGCTGAAATAGCAGGGCTATGATTGAATGCAAATACCAGCACTGGGATTGAGATCCAAAGCGTCGATAAAAAGTCACCCGCTGATGGGACTTGTTCGAGTGCGGACAGATTCCATTCTGGGATCAGGTAAATCGACATAGAAAGTAAAATCGCAACCAAGGGATACACCAAGAATTGAGTGACTTTCAGCATCATCTGTTCGCCCGCAATCATGATGGCCATCATTGATAGAATCAGCACAATTGATAGAAGGACGCGTGGCAGTGACTCCATTCCTAGCTGATTGACCATGAAGGAATCAACGGTGTTAGTAATACCAACGCCATAGATGAGTACGATTGGATAAATCGCAAAGAAATAAAGTAGGGTGATGAGCTTACCCGCTGTTATCCCGAAATGTTCTTCAACGACTTCAGTGATATCGCTACCTGGCTTTTTAGAGGAAAGTACAAAACGTGCTAAGCCACGGTGAGCGAGAAATGTCATAGGTCCAACGAGCAATGTCATTGCAACCAATGGCCAAAAGCCGTTCATACCAGCGTTGATCGGAAGGAATAGGATCCCTGCGCCAACAGCGGTACCGAAAAGAGAGAGCGTCCATGTGGTATCTTTGGCAGACCACTTCATCTGTGCTGCCGAATTTTTTACTGCAGAAGTTGATAGATTTTGCATTGATTCGTTCTTATCCCGGCATTGCCGAGTCATTCATTTAGGACCGAGGGCATTCTCTCTATTTCTAAGACTAATTCCACGGTAAAATGCAAAAAAAAGAAAAAAATATAATTTTTTATATAAAAAGATGATCAAGATCAATGTAAAAGGTTTGACATTAAAAAATTTTTTATTTCATTACAATTTATTTGAATCCCATTTGGTGAATAAATATTCGAAGGATTTGCGCTGTAACTCCCCAGATCAGATGACCCTGATAATGAACAGCATCTAAGTTATAGGTTTTGCCCTTGAACTGAATTTGATGGCTTCCCCATGACCTCTGGTCAAGAATTTGTCTTAGGGGTACTTCAAACAGGCAGTCGACTTCCTGATGGTTTATCGTAGGCTGATAGTCACTATCGACAAAGGCCAAAACGGGTGTCACATGGTAACCTGACACTGTTGGCAAAATGGGTAAGGTGCCAAATATAGAATCTCTGCCAGTCATCACACCAATTTCTTCTTCCATCTCTCTAAGGGCTGTCGCAAAGGTATCGACATCCTCAGGATCGACTTTACCGCCGGGAAAGCTTATCTGGTTGGGGTGATGTTTGAGATGGCTGGCACGTCGGGTGAAAAGTATGAAAAGTTCACCTTGCCTTTCGACGAAGGGAACAATCACAGCGGCAGATGTCGGCGTTTTAATACCGCGTAGACGGGTTGCCGTTTCTGCCCGATCCAGCATCTGCGGATCGTAGTCCTTACAAGGGCTGAGACAGAATCTCTGCATTAACCAAGACTTGGAGTATTGCTCAGGGTGATGAGCAATACTATTATTTGAAACTGGATTGCCGAATGTGGGCGAATTTACTTCCATTTGCGCCTCTCAATTATTGTTATTTTAATTGATCATGGCACCACAAAAGCTAAGCCGCTAGTTTGATAACACAGGTAGGATTCGACTCAGTTTGTCCAGGGTTTCCTGATACTCTTCTTCCACCTTACTGTCAGCAACCAGCCCACCGCCAGCCCACGCATGAATGTTGTGATCGTGGCATACCAGAGTTCTGATCGTGATGCTGGTATCCATTTTTCCACATCTGCTGTAGTAGCCAATACTTCCACAATACACGCTCCTACGGTGAGGCTCCAGTTCTTCTATGATTTCCATTGCCCGAACTTTGGGAGCGCCTGTAATTGACCCTCCAGGGAAACAGGCGCGTAACAAATCCAGACCGTGCTTGTCATCTGCCAGCTCCCCAGTCACTGTGCTGACTAAGTGATGGACTGCGGGAAAACTTTCTATGTAGAAAAGGTCCGGAACGTTAACGGTACCCGGCTTAGCGACCCGACCTATATCATTTCTCAGCAGGTCAACAATCATCAGATTCTCAGCTCTATCTTTATCAGCGCTGGTGAGGTCATCAATCGCAGCCCGGTCTTGTTGCGGATCAATGTGTCGCGGGCGGGTGCCTTTTATGGGCTTAGTTTCAATATTCCGGTTGTCGAGCGATAAGAACCGCTCCGGTGAGACAGAAAGAATACAACTGTCTTCCAGTCTGATAAAACCAGAGAAGGGCGCTGCGTTATTTTCAGCAATTTTAAGATATGCCAACCACTCGTCGCCGGAATATTTCGCAGTGAAACGTTGAGCTAAATTTATCTGATAACAGTCGCCTGATTCGAGATATTGTTTAACTTGGGTAAACTTATTCGAATAGCTAGCAGGCGTCATATTGGCCTGCCATTCAGTATCGAGTGAAAAAAGTCTAGGCTGTCGCGATTGTTGACCGTCCAGCCATTTCAGGCGGTTTTGACCTTCTGCCTGAATGATCACTAATTTTTGTTCCTGATGATCGGCGATCATTGCCCAGTCATAAAGGCCTACCGCCATTTGCGGAATCTGAATATCATCCTTGGCGCTACTGGGAATACATTCAACCTGTCGACCCAAGTCATAACTGAAATACCCCAGTGCGCCCCCTAAAAATGGCCAGGGAGCGATTGATTGCATCTGGGGTAAGAGCCTGTCCTGCAGTTGTTTCAGTGCCGTGAATGGATCGTGTTGGTGATATTCACTGCCACCATCGCGATATTTTATGACGTTTTGTCCATCACTATGGCAAAAGGTAGCGATGGGGTCAGCCACCAAAATGTCAAATCTGTTGTCGGGGTGCTCAGTGGCGGCAGAATGAAGCAGCATTGACCATGGTAATTGGGCAATGTGACTGAAAAATCGGGTGACGGCATCGGGAGCATAATCCAGATACTGGATACTGATAGGTTTAGCGTATATTCCGGTCATTTTCGTTTTTTGTGATCACCATTAAGGCGCTAATTGGCGCTGTTTGGGTCGTGAGAGTATCATATCGACACATTTAGGTCAGGCAAATCAGTCCGATGATAGTCCGTATTCACTCGTACACGGGTTTAATAAACATTTTAGGTACTTAGTGTTTATGGTGCTCTAGCCAGTATGGCTGATACCATCAAGGGTATAAAACCGCAAAGCGAGATGTTTTGACCTCATAATCTAAAAAGAATATGCATCAATAATAATTCGTTAATGTGAGCAAAGATTTAACAGGTAGGCTTTTCTGCCTGATTGACTGAGACGTGAAAGTCGTCTGACAAAATACTGGAAGTAGCCCTTAGGGCATGGAATATAACTAATAAAGAGGCATTTATGACTGTCATTCGTAAGGACGATGTCATCGACAGCGTAGCTGATGCATTGCAGTACATTTCATATTATCACCCGATCGACTTTGTACAGGCCTTGGAAAAGGCGTATAACAAAGAACAAAGTCAGGCCGCAAAAGATGCGATTGCGCAGATATTGATTAATTCCCGCATGTCAGCAGAGGGCAAGCGACCTATCTGCCAGGATACAGGTATTGTGACCTGTTTCGTTAAAATTGGCATGAAGGTTCAGTGGGACAGTGATCTGACGGTTCAGGAAATGATCGATGAGGGCGTGCGTCGTGCCTACAACAATCCAGATAACCCGTTGCGCGCATCGATAGTCGCAGACCCGGCCGGGAAACGAAAAAATACCCGTGATAACACACCATCCGTTGTACATATTGATATGGTGCCGGGTGACAAGGTTGAAATTCAGGTCGCGGCAAAAGGCGGCGGCTCTGAAAACAAAACCAAAATGATCATGCTCAATCCGTCTGATGACGTAGCCGAGTGGGTTGAAAAAACATTACCTACCATGGGGGCAGGGTGGTGTCCTCCCGGCATGCTAGGGATAGGTATCGGTGGTACAGCCGAAAAAGCTGCTGTTCTGGCAAAAGAATCACTGATGGAACATATTGATATCCATGAGCTCATTGAGCGTGGTCCACAAAACGCAGAAGACGAGCTACGTCTCGATATTTTCAACCGCGTGAATAAATTGGGTATCGGTGCTCAGGGATTGGGTGGATTAACCACAGTCGTCGACGTCAAAATTAAAACCGCGCCTACTCACGCTGCCTCCAAGCCTGTATGTATGATCCCTAACTGCGCTGCAACCAGACATGTGCATTTCACCCTCGATGGAACAGGTCCAGCAGATCTCAAGGCTCCAAAACTTGAAGATTGGCCAGAGGTGACTTGGGAAGTAGGTGATAATGTACGTCGTGTTAATCTCGATGATATTACCCGTGAAGATGTTCTTGAGTGGAAAACAGGTGAAACGGTTCTTTTGTCCGGAAAGATTCTGACTGGCCGTGATGCCGCCCACAAGCGAATACAGGAAATGCTCCAAAGCGGACAAGGTCTCCCGGAAGGCGTCGATTTCAACAACCGCTTTATTTACTACGTTGGGCCTGTAGATGCTGTCGGAGACGAGGTAGTTGGCCCTGCCGGCCCAACAACGTCAACCCGGATGGATAAGTTCACCGATATGATGCTTGGAGAAACGGGTCTTTTGGGTATGATTGGTAAAGCTGAGCGGGGTGATAAGGCAATAGAGTCCATCAGCGCCCATAAAGCGGTATACCTAATGGCAGTTGGCGGAGCGGCTTATTTGGTAGCGAAAGCCATAAAAACATCGAGAGTGGTCGCCTTTGAAGACCTCGGTATGGAAGCGATTTATGAATTTGAAGTCGAAGACATGCCTGTAACCGTTGCGGTTGACTCGTCAGGTGCAAACGCTCACCAGATTGGCCCAGACACATGGAAAGTAAAGATCGCTGAAATGGAAGGCTGATTTTTATACTTTAATGAGCGTCTCCATGAAGGCCGGACATGCTCCGGCCTTCTCTTTTTCAATGTGTGCGAGCAAGTTATCTGCCGCATTTTAGCGCATTGGATACTGCTCATCTCTTCACTTCACAATGGTCATCATTACAGATAATTGCACCTTGTTCGGTTGAGACTTCATCAGCTATTTTTTTTTGATCATCAATGGTACTTCCGACATGGTTTGACTGTTCTGTCAGAAGTGTGCCGAGAGCATGACCAATCACTAAGTCATCCACAATACCGAGATGTTGAAAACGTACATATCCATCCTTATCAATGACCACTAGGCTTGGGGTACCGCTAAGCTGGTATTTCATCATTGTCTCTGGAATCGGCCCCACCTTTGATGGCTGGTCTATCGCTATCGGGAAATCGAGGCGGTACTCATAAGCGAAAGCTCTCAAAGCGTCCGGATTCATTGCTTGATGGTGTTCAAAAACAGTGTGGATACCCAACACCTGAACGTCATCATTCGCAAATGCGTGTTGGATTTTCTTGATTTGAGGTAAACCGTGCGAAACACACCCAGGGCACAGCATCTGGAATGCATAAAGCACAATTACTTTTCCTTGAAGGTTTTCCAGCTGAAGCGGCTCGTCAACATTCAGCCATTCACTAACAGCAAGTTCTTTCGCTTTTCCTAGATTAGGTAGTCTCATCATTATCTCCTCTGTCATTATCCTTGTTGTTTTTTTCGACACCTCCAGTGAAGCAAGAATGAATAAGCCTGTCAATATTGTTTTGACTCGAAACTATAGTGACTGAGTGCTAGTATTTATTTGAGGTAAAAAAAATACTATTTGTTTGCATTTTGTTGATATAAAAATAAATACATAGCATTTTTTAAAAATAGACGGCCTTGTCAGCGAGAATTAAGTACACTGGCTTTAGGTAATGATTTACCTATTGATCGGAAAAATGAATGAGCAAAAACGTATTAAAACTTCAACATACATTAGAACGCTTGAGTAGTTTGCTCAGGGCAGAGCGCCGAGCTTTTCAGACGAAATGGGGTTTGCTACCAGTCCAGTTTGAAGTGTTAAATTATCTTGCATCCTGCAACCGCTTTTCGGGAACATTGATGGCGATCTGCGATTATCTTGGACAAACAAAAGGCTCTGTATCTCAGACAATTAAGCTTCTGGAGAAGCGGGGTCTAGTGACAAAAGAAGTTGATCCCAACGATAAACGCGTCAGCCGTCTTACCCTCTCGGAGGAAGGGGGACACATTGTCGAAGAATATAATCAGTCCGGCATGTTGCTGGGACTGGATGAAGAGACGACTTCGAGTACACAGGCCTCAATAGATTCTTTGTTGAACCATATAGAGAAGAACATCAGGGTCAAACCTTTTGGCTTCTGCGAAAACTGTCAGTACAACTGTGTTATTTCGGATGATGAATACTATTGTAAGTTAGTAAAAACCAGTCTAACGCCTGATGATGTAGTGAAAATTTGTGTCGAGTATGAAACTAAAACACAAACAGAGAACCAACAAAGTGGATAGCATATTAGTGCATTAAATTGAATATAAAAGCGGTATGTCTACCGCTCTTTACACGAGTCGCTTCCTGCGTTTCCCGCTCTATCTGTGGGTATTACTACTATTAATTTCTTACGCTAAACGTTATCAAAGCGGTAAATACCAGAATATTCTCTGTATCCGTAACATTGACCGTGACCTGTTTTTCTCCCGACGTTGACCAATCTATATCCTCAGCTTCAGCAGTAGCAATCAGATCTGTTTTTGCTTTTTTAAGGTATTTAACTGTCATGCCAATGGGGATCCATTTCGCTTTATCCGGGACTGAAACCTCTGCCATCATCCCGCCCGCCAACTCAGCCATATTACACATTGCAATAGCATGGACTGTTTTGAGGTGATTAGTCACGGCACGACGTTTTTTCATACTGATTATTGCCTGACCCGGCTTAAGTTCGACGAACTTGGGTTTGATCGTTCGAAAGTAAGGGGCTTGAAAGCAAATCGCCCAGTTAAAAAAAGCTCGGCCCAGAGAAAACCCGGAAAGGTAGTTATAGGCTTTAAGGCTCTTACGCATCGAAATTCCCTCTTCTGTGATCTGGTCAGACCACTGTATTGGATAAATAGATGCAACACAAGTTTATGCTTGATTAGGAAAATGTAGAAAGTTAGTCACGCGCGAAAAAGAAAAGCCAGCGATAGATGCTGGCCTTAATTATATTAATGATTTTATATGAAAAATTCATTTTAGACTGTGAATTTATGAACTAACTCACTCTGATTATTCGCCTGTTGGTCAAGCTGTTCACTGGTATCAGACACGGTTTGCATTGCCTCGTAACTAATATTAGATATTTCGCTAATATGCACTATGTTACGTGCAATCTCCTCTGACGTGGTCGACTGCTCATTCGCGGCAAGCACGATTTGACTAGACATATCGCTGATGCTCAGAATGATTGCCTCAATTTCCTCCATGGCGGAGTTAGCATCTGATGCCTGGCTAATACTGTTGTTCATCTGTTCAACACAATCCTGCATAACCGTAACAGCTTGCTGGGACTCTGATTGCAATTGACTGATCATCGAGTCAATTTCAGATGTTGCATCTGATGTTCGTTTAGCGAGCACTCTTACTTCATCGGCGACGACGGCAAAACCGCGGCCCTGCTCACCAGCTCGTGCAGCCTCGATCGCGGCATTAAGTGCCAGCAGGTTTGTTTGGTCAGCAATATTCGTGATCACATCAAGAATAGACTCAATACTGGCCGACATTTCTTTGAGCGATGAGACAGCATTTACTGACTGATCGAGACGTTCGGAAAGCTGATGGGTGGTTGTTATATTTCCAGTCATGACCTTACGACCCTTGGTCGCTGCGTCGCTGACTTCCTTCACTTTTTGTTTAGTCTGGTTTGCACTACTGGCAACGTCTTTGACTGACTGCTCCATTTGTGTCATGGCTGCAGCGACGGCTGTCGTTTGCGCACGTTGCTCATTAAGATGGGTTTTTGTTGCCTGTGTCGTTGATTGATTCTGCGCTGCTACTTCAGTTTGTGATTCAGCAGTATCACGAATCTGCGTCAGAATCTCACGGAGTCTCGAAGTAAGGCTGTTTATATACTCACCGAGTTCGCCAAATTCGTTCTTTTGCTTGATATCAACTTGCTGTGTCATATCGCCATCAGCAAGAGCTTCCAAGGTACGCAATATACTTTTCAGAGGTGCCTTAACGCTTCTCGCGATACTCCAACCGATAACCATTGTGAGAAGTAGAACAATAGTACCGATAAGCAGTGTGTTCTGCAGACCATTCTTAAAGGCATGATCGGCAGAAGTAATAGAGCTAGCCATTACACTATTCGCTGCAGCGCGAAAGTCACTCAACAATAGCATTGCACTATCGACATCCTCAGCAAGATTGGCGATGTTCTGACTCAGTCGCTGTGAAGATTTCAAATAAGCCTGATGTTGCTGCAGTATTCCACCGTCACGGCTGACATCAACGATAAATTTATCTACATCAGCTTGAAAGCTCTCTTTTAATTCAGGAAGTTGAGCACTTAAACTACGGAAAGATGAACTGAGTTGCTTAGTGCTTCGGAAGTTCTTTTTCATTGCTTTGGCAACAAAATCAAGGTCAGAGCTTGCCAGAGCATCAGAGGTCTGAGATTCGGTTTCAGCGAGTTTTTTAAAATATGTTCTGGAAATGATTTTGAGCGTCATGCTGCCTTTTTCGGCGATCAATTCTTTCATCCCAATCGTTAAAGCTGACTGTTGACGCTGGAAGTCCCTCCGTGCTTTGGCGATCTTTTTTTCTGCTTCTCTTTGGACGTTAACATTTTCAATCGCCAGTTGAACTTCAGCGAAGTAACGCTCTTTAATTTCATGCAGTGCAGGAAATTTCTCTTTCAAACCCGGTATCGGTTCTGCGCTTTTTTCGAGGTTTTCAAGGGATTTTTCAAAAGCTATCTGAGCTTCACTAAACCTTTCCAGAGTTTGGCTGGACTGTTCATTGTCGTCATTGGTCAGGTAGTCGGTAAAAATTTTATTCGCTGCTAATAGGCTAACACTGGTCTGATTGGAGTCCGATACCAAGGGTACTGCCTCTCTGGCAACGATATTAAGTTGCGAATGGATTTCATCAGATCCTAGGATGTTGATTGTATTTGTTGCTATTAAGCTGGCTGCGAGGACTGCGAAGCCTAGATACATTCTAACGACGACCGAGCCTTTCTTATTTGAGTTCATTTCCCTTCCTCCGTCAGCATCTTACTTTGTGAAACGTAAAAACGATGCTGAATGTTGTGTTTTCCATATACTTTTAGAGTAAATTGTCTGGATCTGGCCGAAATGGTCAAAAATAAAATTCTGGTGATTGGTAGATTACACTACTGATATTTTTGTTATAAGCACCTATCGGCCATTATTTCAGAATGTGTAGCTATCTTTTCAGTACAAGTAAAAGTATTTGAACTGCGCTGCAAAATAAGTTTTTTATCACTGTGACTATGAGCTAAAAAACAATGTTCAATATTGCTATATCCTTCTTAGACAAGCATAATAAGGGATAAACTCTTAGGCTTATCGGAGCTTGCATTGGCACAAGACACAGTTTTCAGCAAAATCGTCCGCAGAGAGATCCCTTCAGATATCCTTTATCAGGACGATTTAGTGACTGCATTTCGAGATATTAATCCTCGGGCTCCCTCTCACGTGCTTATTGTTCCCAATAGAGAAATACCGACTGTTAATGACATAGAAAATGACGACGAGGCTGCGCTTGGCAGAATGTTTACTGTCGCCCGTAAGCTTGCAAAACAGGAAGGCCTTCAAGACGATGGCTACCGCTTAGTTGTCAATTGCAATGCATACGGTGGCCAAGATGTTTATCACCTGCACATGCACCTTGTGGGGGGCAGACCATTAGGCCCAATGATGTTGTAACCCCTCTAAGTATGAAATAGAACAGAAAATATAATGCAGAAAACATCTTTTTTTAGGGCGCTGGCATGCGTTTCACTCCTTTTTACTTCTGGTTGCACAACCCTTTCTGCCAGTGGACTTTTTAGCCATTACTCGGAGGTGATGGGAAACAGTCGCCAGCATGTTGAGATGGGCGAATACGACCTTGCTCTTGAAAACTTGCCTAATTCACCAGCGGGCGAGGTATTAGACGGCTTTGAGAGGGGCCGTCTCGAGTTGTTAGCGGGTAAGAATGCCGACAGCCAGAATAGCTTTGAGATTTCAGATGCTATTTTGGTGGAGAACTCAAAGCAGGCAATGCTCAGGCTGTCATCTGGCATGAATCAGGCTGGGTCGTTATTGGTAAACGACAGTCTTATTGATTATCAGCCCAGTGATTATGAGCTGGGATTTTTGCATTTATACCGCTCGTTGAATTTTTTGGCACAGAAAGACCTTACCGGAGCCTTAGTTGAAGTTCGAAGAGCGAATAAGGTTCAGGAAAATGCGAGAAAAATAAGAGAAGAGGAACTGACTGAAGCGGAGAGTGAAGCAACGGAAAATGGCATCGATAACCAAAATCTGGGTGTGTTGCTGTCTAGATATCCGAATGCTGGCGCCAAGCTGAGTGAAGTTCAAAATGGCTATTTATTTTATTACTCGGCACTGCTTTATGAAGCCGAAGGTAACCTGAATGATGCTTTTATCGATTACTCGAGAGCATTAGCTGTTGCTCCCAAAAATGTGCACATTGCCGACGCATTGAAGCGAATTGCCAGAAAACAGGGTAGAGGCAGTGATCTGCGCTCTCTTGAAGCCAAATATGGCAAGTTTAAGAAGCCGGGCAAGGATAAAGGACAGGTAGTGATCTTGAGTGAACAGAATGTGGTTCAGTCCAAGAAGGCACTCCGTTTACCCTTTAGTATGTGGGATGAGAATGGGCAGCCAGCTAATATCACAGTATCTTTGCCTTACTATCCAGATTTGAGTGTGACACCTCCGCGCAGCATCATGCTGGATGGTCAGTCTGAGAAGCCTCTGTTACTCACTAATGTGAGTGGTATGGCAAATGCCGCACTAGGTGAACAGATCACCAGCATTGCAATAAGACAGATTGTCAGGGTGCTTGCTAAAGACAGGCTACGAAGAGAAATCAGTAGCCACGATACGTCAGGCGTCGCGAACTTATTAGCGAATGTTTATAACACAGTCACTGAACAAGCCGACACAAGAAGTTGGCAGACGTTGCCTGATTCAGTAGGGCTTTTCAGTGATTATATTGATGCAGGGAAACATAATCTGGATATTGGTGGTCAAACTGTCAATATAGAGGTAAAACCAGGTCGGACAACATTGGTCTGGCTGTCACGACAAGGGCAAAATGTTGTCCATTGGTATGGAATATTAGGAGAACTTTGATGCGATATTTGGCAGCCGCGCTATCTGCGGCCATTCTGATTGGTTGTTCTTCCACAGACAATCGGGGTATAAGCATAGATAGCAGCAACCAGCATGTTGTTCTGGCAAATTCCAGCTTAGGCAAAGATTTAGAATTTGGGAATGCGCAAGCAAATCTGTTAAATGAAAGGTTGAATGCGCAAGTCAGAATTACGAACAAAACTGGACAGGACCAAGCCATTCAGTACAAGTTTGATTGGTATGATGCTCAAGGACTAGAGGTAGACAGCGGTAAGTCTCCGTGGCGTCAATTGATTATTTATGCGGGTGATAGCAAAGTGATTTCAGGCATGGCATTGCATCCAGCCGCACGTGACTTCCGCGTTTCAGTAAGACACCTAGACTAATCAACAACTTATTACAATATAGGATAGACAAATGAAAAAGAGCGTCATTGCATTGATGGGCGTAGCTCTGATGATGGGCGGTTGTTCCAACAAAATTAGCTATGGTGATGCCCAGTCTGTTGAGACTAAAACAATTGAATTCGGTTCGACAGACTTACAGAAGATTGCTGTTGAAATGACTGACAGTATGCTGTCATCAGGTTCAGTTGCAGCAATTACTGCAGCCAAGCGTCCCATCGTCTTCGTCGAGTCCATCAAGAATAAGACTGCTGAACACATCGACACTGAATCGATCACAGACAGTATCAGCACCCGTATGCTCAATTCTGGTAAATTCCGCTTTGTTGATATGACTCGTGTTGAAGCTGTTCGCAAGCAACTTGATTTCCAGAACAACGATGAGTTGGTAAACCCAAACACAGCTGTTCAATTTGGTAAAATGGTCGGTGCTCAGTACATGCTTTACGGTAACCTATCCAGCATTAACAAGACGGCAGGTCGTGAGCAGGATGTATACTACAAAATGACAATGCGCCTCATGGATCTGGAAACAGGGCTGATTGAGTGGGCTGACGAAACAGAGATCCGCAAACAATCATCACGCTCAGTTTTGGGTTGGTGATTGGGCTCTGAACTCAATGTCAGAACATAGCTCATCCTCAGGCGACAGCTCTAGTGATAGCGCTATGTCGGATGATGCTATGAGACGAGAGATGGCCGCAGTAACGCGTTTACTGCGGCCTTATTTATTGGTAAAAGCGATCACCCCGTTGGATGGAGGGCTTACCAACTGTTGTTTTAAAGTGATCGATAGTCAAGACAACAAGTACGTTTGGCGCCCAGTGAATCGAGCTTGTGAATTGTTTGATATTAAGAGAGCCGCGGAATTTAACGCTCTTGATATTGCTGCCAAGGCTGGCTTGACTGCACCGCCACTATTACTGCTTGAGCAGGGTTTGCTGACACACTGGGTAGAGGGTTTACCAGCACAGAACGTGAGTCTTGATGATATGCTTGGTACGTTGGGTAAGCTCCATCAGCTCCCATTACCAGATCGCCACTTTGACCATCAGCAGCGTGCGGCACATTACCATCATAAGTTGTTAGAGCTGATAAAGTCCCAATCGGACGATAACTTACCCAAAGATGACGGTATGGCGAAGATTCAGCAACTCACCGTACTACACGACAGGTTTCTGCAGGCCAAGTCAAAAACAAATATTTCTTCTGCTTTTTGTCATTTTGATTTCGGTGATTACAATCTCATTCAGTCCCCCAGCTCTGGACTTAAATTAATAGATTTCGAGTATGCCGCGGCAGGAAACCCCCTGATGGATCTTCTCTTTTTCTGTCGCGCCAACTCGCTCGATATATATGCGACACTAGAGCGTTACTGTGAACTTAATAATCCCAATGATGCAGATGTCTGGCGAACTGAAATTATCGATCTAACCCCCATTGTTGATTATCTAATTATGCTTTGGTTTGAACTTGGATACCGACTATATGGTCTATCTCTTTATAAGGAATCTGCCGAAGCATCATGGATTAAGCTTGAGGAACATTGGTCATGAAGGACATAAAGTCGATAACGACAAGAAACCACAGTTATTTTTTGCACATTATTCTTTTGTCTGCGTTACTTTTTTCGGTCTCTGGCTGCAAATATCGTCTTGCATATAACACTGCTCCTTTCTGGTCTAAATACCTTCTTTCAGACTACATTCCAATGACTAATGAGCAGGAAGAGAAGTTTGAAAGAGACGTAAACGCCTTCCAAAAATGGCACCGCAAACACGAACTTCCAAATATATACGCACTCCTGGAAGACTTTCAGGCTAATAGCAATAAACCATTAGATTACAACCAGATTGTTGAGTACAACGGCCGGGTCAATAAGAGGGTATTGGCGACAATGAAGGGGCTGACACCTGCGCTTGCCTCTTTATTTGCTTCACTCTCGGACCAGCAGGTAACATATCTTCTCGATAAGATTAATGAAGATATCGAAGAGTCGCGTGAAAAAAGAGCGAAAAGGACCGAGGAAGAGGCCATTTCCCATTGGTCATCAAGAATGGAAAAAAGAGCCAAGTTTTGGCTGAAGGATATCGATATTCAGCAACAGAAACTCTTTGATGAAATTGCCGGATATTATTTAGAGATGTTGCCTTTGTTTGAGGGGATCGCTGACACACGTCTAAACGATTTGAAATTAATGCTTGCATCAAGAAAGCAACCGGGACTGGAAAAAAGAATAGATGCTTACCTTGAAGATTTGGTAATGATGAAGATTGAAGACCAGCAAGCACTAAAGCTATATAACGTGAGAAGAAATGAAGTCCTCTTTCGAATGGACCGCCATTTATCTGAGAAGCAACGTGGTAACTTTCGAGAGAATCTCGCAGTATTGTCCAAAGATATTAGTCAACTGATGAAAGACTAACGTGTAATATTTTTTCCTTTTGTACCTAAGACAAAAGTCAGAACAAGCGATTGTTCTGGCTTTCATTCTTTTTTTAACCCATCGAATGTAAAGCATCATTCCTCTAAACTCTTGTGTGCCGAGCGCTTATTTTAATGCAGAAAGTATATGGTTTTTCACATAAGAAATTGATCCAGCTCAAAACCGCCGTATAATGGTGAAAAAGAAAATTTGTTACAAAATAGCGCCATGGAAGGGAAAAACCTGATGATTTTGATGAGTATTATCAGGGATTAAAAAAACGAATACTGAGGGCATATCGCCGTCAAAAACCTTGTGCGAACCATTTTCTTTGTCTGGGTGTCTGACCGGGACAAGCACATAATTTACTTAAAGTTACGAGGATGTATTCGTGAAAAAAATCATTGTTGTCGGCGGTGGTGCTGGTGGTCTTGAATTAGCCACCAAGCTAGGTCGAACATACGGACGTAAAAAGCGAGCTAAGATCACCTTGGTTGATCGAAAGGCCAGCCATCTCTGGAAACCCCTACTTCATGAAGTTGCGACCGGTGCAATGGATGAGGGGATTGATGCAATCAGCTATCGGGCTCATGCCAAAAACCATTCCTTCGAGTTTCACATGGGAAGCCTGTGCGATATTGACCGTGACAGAAAGTGCATTCGTCTTGCTGAATTAAAAGATGAAGATGGCGAGCTTTTGGTTCCTGAACGTGAACTGGAATACGACATATTGGTCATGGCAATTGGGTCGACCTCTAATGATTTTAATACGCAGGGTGTAAGTGACAACTGCATTTTCCTTGATAGTCCCGAGCAAGCCCATTTATTCAGAACTGAAATGAATAATGAGTTTTTGAAGCTTCATACGAAGTCGGGAGAGGGCAGTGTTGATATTGCAATCGTAGGCGGCGGTGCGACTGGCGTAGAGCTATCTGCTGAGCTTCATAATGCAGTGCGTGAGCTCAATATCTACGGCTACTCAGGTCTCGACAGCTCAAAATTAAATGTCACCTTGATTGAAGCGGGTGAGCGAATTCTACCAGCATTGCCTCCGCGTATTTCTTCGGCTGCTCACAACGAGTTAATGGAATTGGGCGTTAACGTGAAAACGTCTACCATGATCGTCAAGGCGGAAGAGGATGGACTCATCACGAAAGAGGGTGAGAAGATTTCGGCTGGTATCATGGTGTGGGCTGCAGGTATCAAGGCACCGGACTTTCTGAAGGAGTTCGGTGGTCTTGAAACGAATCGAATTAACCAGTTGATCGTCAAAGACACGCTGCAAACGACAAGGGATGACAGTATTTTTGTCATTGGTGATTGTGCCGCTTGTCAGCAGTCTGATGGCTCTATGGTTCCACCACGTGCTCAGGCTGCACACCAAATGGCTTCCTTATGCTTTAAAAATATCGTTGCCATGGTGTCAGGGCTTGAGATGAAATCATACGTATATAAAGACCATGGTTCGCTTGTTTCTCTCAGCCGTTTCTCAACGGTGGGTAGCCTGATGGGCAATCTGACCAAGGGAAGTATGATGATTGAGGGACGGTTGGCTCGAATCGTTTATATTTCTCTTTATCGTAACCATCAAATTGCGATTCATGGACTATTTAAAACTGGCTTGATGATGTTTGTCAGTCGGATAAACAGGGTGCTTAGGCCCTCTCTTAAACTGCATTGACAGAAAAAAGAGAAAGGAAAAAAGCTGCAGTCATGCAGCTTTTTTGTACCGAAAGATTGTGTTTGGAAATCAAATCAAGAACGTTGAGTAATCAAATCTGTCTTTGTCAGTCAAGTATGTCGGCGGGGACAAGGCTATACACCAAACCGTCAAACGGCTGCCCGTTATAAATGATCCGGTTTCTGGCCTTGCACTCAAATGTGGCACCCAGTCTCTCGGCTACCGTTTTGCTGGCAATGTTGTCAGGTGCCATGACGAGCTCTAACCGGGTGAGGAGAAGGTGACTGAACGCGATATTAATGACGACATTTGCTGCTTCAACCGCAAAGCCACATCCCTGATATTCTGAATGTATCCAGTATCCTAAGTTAGCCATATTCGATGATGTGTCAATTTGCGACAGATAGACAGCCCCAATTATCTGTTGAGATTCTTTTTCCAGCACTAGCATTTCATAACATGTACCGGTGAGCCAGTTCTGGCGACTTCGACATATCCATGCATCGGCTTCAAGTGAGTCGAATCCTTCATGACACCAATCGAGCCAAGGTCCAACGGTATCGGATGATGCGACTACCGTTTGCTGAAAACTATCGAGGTCGGCTTTTTTTAAGGCCCTGATTATCAGGCGATCTGTAATAAACTCTAAGTCTTGTTGCATATTTACCCTGACAAAAAAGCCCCAATTCTTGGGGCTTATATTTAAACGCGTCTTACTTGAATAATAAGTCCCATCAGGGGGTGGTCAAGGTAGTGAATCTCACCGCTTCTCATTCTTCTCTTTTGAATAAATGAAAATGACCTAAGGAATTTGTCTACCGAGTAGGTTTTTTCCAGCTGTGTCAGCCCCTGTGTTGACTCATCTTCAACACCAGTGATCACTGTGGTTCCCTCCGGAGCCTCGCTCTGAAGTATCTCGTTAACTGCTGAGAGTTGCTTACGTTCACCGGGCTCTCTGAGTCTCAAGTCGGTCTCTATAAAGAGGTAATGCTGCACATAGACTCTGATCGTGCCATCAAGAGTGAATAGGGGGCCACGGCTTGGTTCACTGTCGGTTCCATCTGAAACCTGAGTGAATGCTCCTCCTGCAGCGATTGGGGTGCCGTCTGCATAATACTCACTATCGTAGTTGCGACCTGCTGTTAGTCTGATGGGCGGCATCTTTGCCCGTCCTGCGTCACCTTGCCTCCATGCAACATGGATAAGCGGTTGAAAACCAGCGTGGTTGGCTAATTTTTTATATACACCATTTAGCCGCCATTTGTTTTTCGGCAACACCTGCAAGTCATGAATCAGCATTGATGCACTATTAGATGCAGGTACAGAACCGGAGAAGTTTATGGCTGGTGTTTGCTCCGGCCAGCTTTCCTTCACCATATCCGGATTTTGATTGCGCTTAAATACAATCACTTCGACGTCAAACTGGCGCTCAGCAACGGCTGACCAGCTCAACAAACACAATAGAATTCCAAGTATTTTTTTCAATGTGTTGCTCCGTTCCACTCCGCCAGTCAGGCTGCCGATAGGTTTTCTGAGAATTGCGTGAGTAATGTTGAAATAAATCCTACTCGTTCGCGTCTGTCAGTCAGCGACTCAATAATTTTTAATCTTGTTGGTCCGTCAAACCGATAACGACCCGGGTTTGATTGTAACAGACCCACTAGGAAGCCGGGATCGATTTGACTGTTTTGGTTAAACTCGATCACACCGCCTTTGTCATGGGCATCGATTTTCTTGACTCCAAGACTGGCAGCATCAATTTTGATTTGTTGAACAGTAAGTAAATTGGCGGCTGCATCAGGTAAAAGACCAAACCTGTCTATCAGTTCAACTTTAATCTCGTTAATTCCATCACTGTTTTTGGTTCCCGCTATGCGCTTGTAGAGTGACAGACGAGTATTAACATCAGGTACATAACTCTCTGGCAAGAGGGCGGGCAGCCTCATCTCAACCTCAGTTTGCTGGTTCAGCAAGTCATCAAGGCTTGGCTCACGTCCTT
Organism: Veronia pacifica; assembly: GCF_001707825.1. Lineage (GTDB taxonomy): Bacteria > Pseudomonadota > Gammaproteobacteria > Enterobacterales > Vibrionaceae > Veronia > Veronia pacifica. Next base: position 67,657 of record NZ_LYBM01000026.1, read on the forward strand.
CTTTCAATGCTTCCACAGCCTGCTCAAGCATTTCCATGTACAGAGTGAATCCAACTGATTGAATCTGACCGCTCTGATCCTCTCCCAGTAACTCGCCTGCACCGCGTATTTCTAAATCGTGGGTTGCAAGTGTAAAGCCCGCGCCAAGATCTTCCAGAGAGGCAATGGCATCAAGACGTTTGACCGCATCTTTGGTCATTCGCTTCGGATGAGGCGTGAGCATGTAGGCGTAAGCCTGATGATGAGAACGACCTACGCGGCCTCGCAACTGGTGTAATTGTGCCAGTCCCAGGTGGTCTGCTCTGTCCATAATGATGGTATTCGCAGTCGGAACGTCGATACCTGTTTCAATGATCGTTGTACAGACGAGAACATTAAAACGCTGATGATAAAAATCACTCATAATGCGCTCAAGTTCTCTTTCTCTCATTTGACCATGTGCAGTGGTGACCCTTGCTTCGGGCACCAGTTCAGCAATTTCATCTGCTGTTTTCTCAATTGAATCAATATCATTGTGAAGGAAGTAAACCTGACCGCCACGCAGCGTTTCACGGAGAATAGCCTCTCTGATCAGCGCTTTGTCCCTTTCTCGTACAAAGGTTTTTATTGCCAGTCGCCGTTGCGGCGGGGTCGCGATAATGGACAAATCGCGCATACCACTCATCGCCATGTTTAGCGTTCTTGGGATAGGCGTTGCAGTCAGTGTTAAGATATCAACATCTGCTCGCATTGCCTTCACTTTTTCTTTCTGCCTCACACCAAAGCGGTGCTCTTCATCGACAACAAGTAAGCCAAGGTCAGCAAAGGACACATCACTCTGCAGCAGTTTGTGAGTGCCTATGATGATATCGACTTTTCCTTCACGGCAGTCGGCGAGGATAGCTTTTTGCTCTTTGGCTGATTTGAAACGCGAGAGTACTTCAACCCTGACAGCCTGATTGGCGAAACGATCACAGAAGTTTTCATAATGTTGCTGGGCAAGCAACGTGGTGGGCACCAATACTGCGACCTGTTTTCCATTCGAAACGGAAAGAAATGCTGCGCGCATAGCGACTTCAGTCTTACCGAAGCCGACATCACCACACACCAGTCTATCCATTGCAATCGGACGACACATATCCGAGAGGACTGCATTAATTGCTAACGATTGGTCATGTGTTTCCTCAAAGGGGAACGTCGCTATAAAGTCTTGGTAAGCTTCTTTATCATGTTTAAATGCAAAACCAGGTTTAATGGCTCTTTTGGCATAAACATCCAAAAGCTCAGCCGCTACGTCGCGAACTTTCTCGGCTGCCTTTTTACGTGCTTTCTCCCAGCTATCACTACCAAGACGGCTCAATGGCGCGGTATCTTCGGAACCGCCAGAATAGCGGCTTATCAGATGCAGTGAGGCGACAGGGACATACAGCTTGGATCCTTGCTGGTATTCAAGGGTGACATATTCAGTGGTTATTCCACCTGCTTCAAGTGTTTGCAAACCGAGATAGCGGCCAACGCCATGCTCAAGATGAACAACAGGTTGCCCTTCGTGCAGTTCTGCAAGGTTGCGAATCAGCGTGTCGCTGTTGACTGCGGGCTTCTTTTTGTCACGTCGACGTTGCTGAACAACGCGTTGACCAAGGAGGTCACTTTCACACACTAATGCAAAGTCTGGATTCTCTGAAATAAATCCACGATCACACTGCCCGATGATCAAGGCAAAGCGGCTTTGTGCTGACAGTGCCTCTGTCAGGGAATCACTGACCATTGGGCGGATTTTCGTTCGTGTCAGAAGGTCCAGCATGGCTTCGCGCCGACCTTCAGTTTCTACTGAGAATATGATTTTCCCATTGAAGCCCTCACTGAATTGTCGCAGAGCAACCAAAGGCTCTTTCAACTGGTGATTCACCGTGAGATCCGGGAGGTCGGCCAGTGGTAAGTTTTGTCTGCCAGCCTTGTTCTCAGCGACAGCTGTTTGCAGCTTAACGCGAGGAAGCGCTTTAAAGTGGCTAAACATCTGCTCAGTGTTTTGCCAAAGCTCTTCTGGTGATAACAAAGGACGGAGCGGATCGACCCGTCGTTGATCGAAGCGATAATCCACATCGCTCAAAAACTGGTTTGAGGCAGATTCCAAATCACCGACAGTAATGAGTAGGGTATTGTCTGGCAGATAATCAAACAACGTTTCCATCTGTTCGAAAAACAGCGGTTGCCAATACTCAATGCCAGCAGGCCAAACTTTTTTACTGACCTGCTGATAAATCGATTCTGGTTCACGACGGGCATCAAAGCGCTCACGCCAGCGCATTCTGAAGTTCTCAACCGCGTCATCGTTCGTCGGGAATTCGTGTGCTGGCAACAGCTGAAGGCTTTCCAGTTCTGCAACTGAGCGCTGATTCTCAGGGTCAAAGCCGCGAATACTGTCCACTTCATCATCAAAGAAGTCGATGCGATAAGGTTGACCGGACCCCATGGGAAAGAGATCAAGAATTGAACCGCGGCTGGCATATTCGCCATGCTCCATCACCTGATCGACATGACGATAACCTGACAATTCCAGTCGGCTTCTTAGTTTCTCCAGTGACAGTACATCGCCTTTGTTGACCATAAGTGCATGCTGCATCAGGAATGAATGAGGCATGACTTTTTGTAGCAGGGTCGTTACTGGAATCAATAATACGCCAGAGGGTTGGTTTGCCATTTGATAAAGTCTGGCAATTCGGTCTGAAATGATGTCCTGGTGCGGCGAAAAGTTATCGTACGGCAGGGTTTCCCAGTCAGGGAAGACATCACAAGTCAGGGGAGTGAACTGTTGAATCTCAGGTTGTAATTTAAGAGCGGTCTGCGTGTCGGGTACGACAACCAATGCCATCCTTGACGATTCATTCGCAAGGGTCGCAATACTGAGAGCCATTGACGAACCAACATGGTTACCAATGACACGAGTGTCACCCGCCTTAACGGGTGAGGGCAGAGAAAATAATTCAGACTGTTTCATATAAGGCGGTATTTAGTTCTTTCTTTCCAGAGCACGTTGCCGCAGCAGTTTTTGTTGTTCGTGGAGCGCTGCGCGTATTAAGACATCTCTGTCTTCTTCTAGCAGGTGAGTATACTTGATTGCAATTTCGAACTGACCATTTTTTTCTTCACAAGCAGATACGATTCCATAGCAATAAACGGCAGAGGGAGGATGGTCAATAAATATTTTTAACCTGACGTAATGGCCTGTCTGCCATTTCTCATGCCCTTTAAAAACTAATCTGCTCGCTCCGAAGCTTTCTGTATGGTACCTCTGCTCAGGATCATCTTGCTGCGACAGCATAAAGCCCAATAAAAGGTCAATTTTGTCGTTTTGTAACTGGATATGCCTCGCAGTGACATCGTCGAGTTTTACTGAACCTTGCTCGTCCAACCTACTGTCCATTTTACTGAATTGACTTGCAAGTCTGAATGAGGAGGGAATTTCATTCTCAAACTCTTCTTGCTCAGGCAGATTTTGATCGATATCGAGTAACCGGGCATTGATTCTGAGATTGACTGTGACAGAGAAGTATTCGTCCTGGCTCATGTGTTAACCTAATCCGTTGTGATCTAATGATTATCACGCAGCCCTTCCAATACTACAAGCCAGTGAGTGATTATCTGTTGAGCAAACAACAGAGCTATGTGAGGCACAACTGTTATTGCACTTGTTTAATCGCGTCTCTCTGTTCATCATACTGGTGCAACAAGAAGTTAAGTTAAAAAACATCGTTCTCAGACACTCCTAACATTGGCAGAGTCGGGTCAAAGAGGGATGGTTGTTCTGTCTTTTAAAGCTAAAATCGGTGTGAAAATGATAATTGAGTACATTAGATGAAATTTAACCCATTACCGCTTTTTATCGGGTTTCGTTATTTAAGGGGGCGATCAGGCGATCAGTTTGGCCGTTTCGTCTCTTACATGTCTACTGCAGGAATCACCATTGGTGTGATGGCGTTAATCACTGTTGTGTCGGTGATGAATGGCTTTGAGGGACAGCTGAAAGAGCGCATCCTTGGCGTACTGCCTCATGCTTATGTTGCAGGAGAGAAAGATAATCCGGTTGATACCGACACTGTTCGACAATGGCCGGGTGTGAGCTCGGTAGCACCTATCCGAACAGCTGATACGGTTATTCAGAGTGCTCAGAACCTGTCAGCAGGGATACTGCAAGGGATCGATCCTAACGCGCCAGAGCCAATCGCAAATCACATGCTCACCGGAAGCGTCTCTCTGTTAGAACCAAAAGGGTATAGGGTAATTATCGGTCGGCAAATGGCAAGGCAGCTCGATGTCGTCGTTGGTGACAAAGTCAGGTTGTTTGTTACCAACGCCAGCATTTATACGCCAGTCGGCCGCATGCCATCGTATCGGAATTTTACAGTCGTTGGCGTATTCGATACCCGTACCGATGTTGATGGTCAGATTATGTATGCCAACATCCGTGACGTTTCAGCCTTGCTTCGACTGAAAAAGAGCACGCCTCCAGATTTGCGTATTTTTGCCGATGACCCCTTCGACGTTCCTTCATTAAAAAAATTCGCTGTGGCTGATGGATGGCAGTGGACAGACTGGCGTCGATTGCGCGGAGAGCTTTTTCAGGCTGTCAAAATGGAAAAAAACATGATGGGTTTGATGCTCAGCCTTATCGTCTTGGTTGCTGCATTTAACATTATCTCAGCCTTGATCATGGTGGTCATGGAAAAACAACCTGAAGTGGCAATATTAAAAACACAGGGTATGAGCAGAACGAGCATTATTGCCACTTTTATGGTGCAAGGTGCAAGCAGTGGTATTGCCGGTGCTGTTTTGGGCGGTGGCCTTGGCATTCTTCTAGCCATGAACCTCAATGCAATCATGACACTGTTCAATCTTTCCTTACTTGGCGCTGGCATGGGTTTGCCTGTAATTGTTGAGTATGAGCAAGTAATAACGATTATTTTGGCAGCAGTTGGTCTCAGCTTGCTGGCGACACTTTTCCCTTCAATTACGGCGGCTTCGGTCCGCCCGGCAGAGGCACTGCGTTATGAGTAACTCCCTTCTTACCTGTACAGACATTACGAAAACGTATAGTGAGGGAGGAATGGAGACTCACGTACTCAAAGGTGTCTCATTCTCTCTTGCAAAGGGAGAACTGGTGGCAATCGTCGGCAGTTCAGGCTCTGGAAAAAGCACACTTCTTCATATTCTTGGGGCTCTGGATGATTTGACCAGTGGTAAAGTGCACTTTGACGGTCAGGATTTATTTGCTATCAAACCCTCATTACAGTCAAAAATTCGGAACGATAAAATCGGCTTTATTTACCAATTCCATCATTTGCTGGCGGATTTCACCGCTGCTGAGAATGTTGCCATGCCTCTTATGATTGGTGGTATGGCTAAAAAGCAGGCTTTGAATGTTGCCCATGACATGTTGAAACAGGTTGGGGTTGATCACCGGGCGAGTCATCGTCCCTCAGAGTTGTCTGGCGGTGAACGTCAACGCGTCGCGATTGCCAGAGCTGTGGTGAATAAGCCTGCGCTTGTTCTGGCTGATGAGCCAACAGGGAACCTTGATCATAAAACAGCGTTGGATATCTACGCGCTGATTCGACGTTTGAACGAGGAATTGAACACCACATTTTTAGTGGTTACCCATGATAATGAGCTGGCAGCAAAGCTGGATCGTCAGATGACAATGCTCGACGGTGAGCTTATCTCAAATGAGGCAGAGTATGCGTAGTTCTCTTTCTCTCTTTATTGGGCGTCGTTTCAGTCGGACACAGAAAAGGAATATTTTAGTTTCTTTCATTTCGTTGTCATCGACGATTGGTATTTCCGTCGGCGTTATGGTTGTTATCCTTGGCCTGTCTGCAATGAATGGCTTCGAACGCGAGCTGAATAACCGGGTACTCTCTGTGGTTGCTCATGGACAGCTGGAAGGTGTTGAAGGACCCGTCAAAGACTGGCAAGCGATGCAAAAATCCGCTCTTGAGCATCCTGACGTCATAGGTGCTGCGCCTTACGTCAAGTTCACTGCATTGCTTGAACGCGGTGCCAAACGAGTACCAGCTCAAATTAGTGGCATAGATCCGCAGCAAGAAATCAATGTGTCTTCCATTTCCGAGTTTATTGATTCAAATGGATGGAAAGCGTTGAGTTCTGATCCAGATGCTATGGTACTGGGGAAGGGAATGGCAGATCGCCTTGGCGTGTCAGAAGGAGAC
>NZ_LYBM01000027.1 GCF_001707825.1 Veronia pacifica
CATTTTTTGACGCCGTTTCCGTCGTACCGATTTGGCTTGGTTTCCGCTTTGGAAGCCGCTCTCCGTGTCGGTGAGGCGGCATTATAGGGAGCTGTGAAAACTTGGCAACCCCTTTTTTGTGTTTTTTACTACAAAACATGTCAACAGCTTAAACTTCACTCAAAAACACAACTTTTGCTGTTTTTTTACACGCATATTGCGCGAGAACACTGGTCGCTATAGTCTTGAATAACAATATCTACAATAGGAAAAGGTCATGGAAGCCGATTTACGATCGTACAAAGGTATTACTCCCACTATCGGTCAACGTGTCTATATAGATAGAACTGCGGTTTTAGTTGGTGATATCACAATTGGTGACGATGCCAGTGTATGGCCTCTGGTTGCAGCCCGTGGGGATGTGAACAGTATTTATATAGGTGCGCGCACCAATATTCAGGATGGAACGGTACTGCATGTAACCCACAAGAATGCTGCGAACCCAGAGGGATATCCATTAGTGATTGGTGATGACGTGACAGTCGGTCACAAAGTTATGTTACACGGCTGTACAATAGGAAACCGTGTATTAGTAGGAATGGGAGCCATTGTTCTAGACGGTGCCGTCATTGAGGACGATGTGATGATTGGCGCTGGCAGCCTTGTCCCTCCTGGGAAAACACTTAGCTCGGGTTTTTTATATGTCGGTAGCCCGGTAAAGCAAGCCCGGGCGTTGAAGCCAGAAGAAGTTGCCTTCCTGAAAACATCATCCAATAACTATGTTCAGAACAAAGAAGATTACTTGAACGAGGTCAGCTGAGCCAAACTTCTCCCTGCTCGTTGAACATCTCATCCTCTATTGCTTGCTCTGCAGCGTCTTCAAGGTCAAAACGAAGTCCTTGAAACGCTGCCAATATTTCATCACTCTCAGTTAGATCACGACCGCTTTTTGCTTCCAGCCATGTCACAGCCACAAAACACGGTATCAGCGCGCCAGATAGCTGAGCCGGAAAACTGACGGCATGCTTGTCCTGAACATAAGATTGTAGGTCTGGAAAAAGAATACTCTGATTCATGGTTTTCTCTTTTATTAAACTGGCATTATGCCAAGGACTGGCGCAACGCAATCAGTACTGTTTTTACTTCTGGACGAATACCTCGCCACAAGTAAAAACTTTCTGCGGCCTGCCCCACCAGCATACCCAAACCATCTATTGTTTTTGACGCTCCCTGGCTGTTCGCCCACTGGTTACTGGATGTCTCACCCTGCCCATATGCCATGTCGTACACGACAGTGCCATTATCTATCGCTTCAGTGGGGATCGCTGGATATTCACCGCTCAGACTGGCGGCTGTGGAGTTGATGATAAGATCATAGCTCTGTGTCGCCTGTGCCATCTCAATTGCCGCGACGTCGCTTTGGTATCGTTCTGCGTAAACAGAGAACTGCTCAACGAGCGCAGACGCCTTTTCTGCCGTTCTGTTGGTGACAGTGATTGATTCAGGCTGATGAGCAAGAAGTGGCAATATCACTCCTTTCGCTGCTCCACCCGCACCAATAAGCAGGATACGGGAGCCTTTGAGGGTGACATTATTGGCAAGCAAATCTGCTACCAAGCCCTGCCCATCCGTATTATCACCAAGAATTCTGCCATCCTCGAGGCGCTTGAGAGTATTTACCGCGCCCGCCAACTCGGCCCGCTCAGTCAGTTCAGATGCAAAATGAAATGCCTCTTCCTTGAATGGCACTGTCACATTGCATCCTTTGCCTCCTTCCGAAAAAAAGGCCGTCATAAAATCGGTAAAATTACCGATGGCCACTTCCTGCTTATCGTAAACAAGCTGTTCGCCCGTACTCTTTGCAAACTCAGTATGAATAAAGGGGGACTTACTGTGTTGGATCGGATTCCCAACTACCAAATATCGGTCACGTGCGGGCATTATTGTTTACCACTCCCTCGGTTTTAAATAGTCGTCATATAAATTGGCTTCAGGAGAGCCGGGTTCTGGCGCCCAGCAATATTCCCATCGCGCCATTGGTGGCATAGACATTAGAATGGACTCTGTCCTTCCCCCACTTTGCAGGCCAAACAAGGTGCCTCTGTCGTAAACCAGATTAAATTCAACGTAACGGCCACGGCGATAAAGCTGGAAATTCCGCTCTTTCTCACCAAATTCTTTGCTTTTTCGCTTTGACACAATTGGAAGGTAACCATCAAGGTAACCTTGGCCAACGGCACGAATATAGGCAAAACTGTCCTCAAATCCCCATGCGTTGAGATCATCGAAGAAAAGGCCTCCCACGCCACGAGTCTCATTACGGTGAGGCAAGAAAAAGTATCGATCACACCAGTCTTTGTGTTCCTGATAAACATTCTCACCAAAAGGCTCACATAAAGATTTAGCAACTTGATGCCAATGTATGCAATCCTCTTCCACCGGATAAAACGGTGTCAGGTCAAAACCACCACCAAACCACCAGACAGGGGCTTCTCCCTCTTTTTCGGCGATAAAGAACCGGACATTGGCATGAGATGTCGGCACATAAGGATTATTGGGGTGAACAACCAATGACACTCCCATGGCTTCAAAACTACGGCCAGCAAGTTCAGGTCGGTGGGCTGTCGCAGATGCAGGCATTTTATCGCCAAAAACATGGGAAAAATTCACTCCGGCTTGCTCAAACACCTTACCTTCACGCAGCACTCTGCTGCGACCACCGCCCCCTTCTTCACGGTCCCAACTGTCTTGCTTAAACTGGCCAACGCCATCTTCCTGCTCCAAGGCCTGACAAATAATATCCTGCAGCGAGAGTAGAAATGTTTTTACCTGTTCTTTGTCTACTTGGTTGGTCTGAGTATTCACAGTCATTCCTTATCCTGAATGTTACCCCTGACGTAATATGTTTCCCGTAAGGGCATCACGGATCTCAGTGGGTTTTCCTCGTTGACCTGTCTTACCCTCTAAAACAGTACTGACTCGGTCAGCAAGGTGAATATCAACATCAGCAACTGACATACAGGGTGGCTCGCCAGCCAGATTTGCGCTGGTTGATGTGATAGGTTTTCCATAAGCAGAACATAGGGCCTGCACATCTGGATGATCAGAGACTCTGACAGCAACGGTGTCGAAACGGCCGCTCACCCACGGCGTTACTTTGTGGCCTTTTGGCATAACCCAGGTCACCGGCCCCGGCCAGCTATCTATGATATCTGCCTTTGTCTCTTGGGAAAGGTTTGCCATATCGATATATCCATCCAGCTGTTCAATGCTGGCGGCGATGAGTATTAAGCCTTTAGCCTGATCTCGCTCTTTAACGGCCAGTAAGGCCTCAATCGCCTCACTATTGTCAGGGTCACAGCCTACACCAAAAACCCCTTCTGTCGGGTAGGCGATAACTTCACCACCTCGCAGTGCATCAACACACTGTTTTACATTTGCCACCGCTATTCTCCGCAGTTTTGTCACTCTTTGCGCCATACTATGACTAATTTTGCTGCAACAACTCAATAATTTTCCACCAAATCGCGGGCAAGATAGGTTTCTCAACATTGCCTATCTGTTATCAACAAAGCAGACAATGACAGAAAAATCGACGACGCAAACGTTTTCCCTATGGTTTTTTGCCGATATAATGGCGCCTCAGAAAAAGCACTATCGGCAGTAACAGGAGCAGTTAATGAAAGTCGGCATCATCATGGGTTCAAAATCGGATTGGCCAACCATGAAAAACGCAGCAGATATGCTGGATAACTTTGGTATCACTTATGAAACACAGGTTGTTTCAGCACACCGTACGCCACAGTTATTGGCTGACTATGCTGGCTCAGCCGCTGAGCGCGGGATTCGAGTGATCATTGCAGGTGCTGGCGGTGCCGCTCATCTTCCCGGAATGACTGCAGCATTCACCAGCCTGCCCGTGCTGGGTGTGCCAGTCCAATCCAAGGCACTGAAAGGCATGGATTCGTTACTGTCGATTGTGCAGATGCCAAAAGGTGTTGCAGTTGGTACCTTAGCCATAGGTGATGCAGGTGCCGCAAATGCCGGGCTTTTGGCCGCACAAATACTGGCCACCAGTGATGATACGCTGATGGAAAAAATTGACGCTTTTCGTGCCAAACAAACCGAGATCGTGCTGGCTCGCCCTGACCCTTCGGTGGACTAAATGATGAAAGTACTGGTTCTTGGCGCTGGTCAACTGGCGCGCATGATGGCACTGGCTGGTGCACCTCTCAATCTTCATATCTCTGCCTATGATGTGAATACTGGCAACACTGTGCATCCTTTGACTCACGAGATCCTTGGCAAGGGTCTCGCCTCTGCAATAGAGAGTGCAGACATTATCACCGCGGAGTTCGAACATATTGCGCCTGATGTTCTGGCGCAATGTCAAGAGAGCGGAAAGTTCCTACCCGGCGCAGAAGCGATTCTCACTGGTGGCGATCGTCGCATTGAAAAAGCAGTGCTTGATAAAGCAGGGGTCAATAATGCGCCTTATCACGTCATTAATCTGCGCGAAGATTACGATGCAGCCATCAGCAAGCTTGGTCTGCCGTTGATCCTGAAAAGCGCACTGGATGGTTATGATGGAAAAGGACAGTGGCGCATTAAAAGCGCTGAGGATCTTGAAGCAACGTGGTACAGCGTTGAGGCATTTCTGGCAGGTGCCGATGACAGGCAATGTGTGATTGCTGAAACCTTTATCCCGTTTGATCGCGAAGTATCGCTCATTGGTGTTAGAGGCGCTAACGGTGATACCGCCATGTATCCACTAACAGAAAACATTCATACCGACGGTATCCTGAGCGTGTCGATAGCCGCTGATGATAATCATGCACTCCAGCAGCAGGCAGAGCTGATGTTCAAAGCTATCGCAGATGCGCTGGATTATGTTGGTGTGTTGGCTATCGAGTTCTTCGATGTGGATGGCACACTGATGGTCAATGAGATCGCGCCTCGCGTTCATAACTCGGGTCACTGGACCCAACAGGGCGCGTGGGTCTGTCAGTTTGAAAACCATCTGCGCGCTGTGTGTGGCTTACCCCTGGGAGATACCACGCGCGTTGCGCCGACAGCCATGATAAACATGGTCGGACACGTCAATGTGCCGCAGGAAATCATGTCTGATTGTCACCTTCATTGGTACGACAAAGCACCTCGTCCCGGACGAAAAATTGGCCATATCAATGTGACAGCTGCAAGCCGCGAAAAACTGGCAGAGAAGCTAACTAAGCTGGGCCAGTCGCTCGACAGTACCGAGTTTCCGGCAGTGAAAGAAGCCGCAGATCGCCTGCGTTGTTAGATACAAAAAAATATCCAGTTGGGTTCATTTAACCTTGATAAGAAACCGGCACCGAGTCGGTTTTTTTATACCTCGGGCTCTACTTCGGTCTGCCGATGTTGGCACTTTCGGCTGGCACATTGTTTGTAGTTGCCGTTGGCCGATTTCTTCTCGACCAATAAGCCAAAACCGCAAGCCTCACAGGCTCCCTGAACCGGTGTTTGATTGACGGCAAACTTACATTTCGGATAGGCATCACAGGCATAAAAGGTTTTGCCATAACGGGATTTACGCTCTGTCAGCGTACCTGTGCCACACTCGGGGCAGGCTATTGCACTTTTTGCCTCCTGAGGCTGACTTTCACGTTTTTCAATATGCTGACATACCGGATACGCCGAACAGCCAATGAACATCCCATATCGCCCCTGACGTAAAACCAGCTCATCGCCACACTCAGGGCATGGTAGACCGAGCTCTTTGACAACATGGCCATCGTTATTCGTCATTGCTTTCGAAAAGTCACATGCTGGATAGCTGCTGCACGCTTTGAAGGGACCACGTTTACTGTGGCGGATCAAAAGAGCACTGCCACATTCGGGACAGTGCTCTTGGTTATCTTGTCGTTTCTGTGTCTCTGGAAACAGTGACTGGTCTATTTTTCTCGCCAAAATGAAAAAACCTCAGACAATCGGTTCAGTGCACCCTGTCAGTGCACGTATTCGTCGCCGACATCGTACAGCAATTCTTCCATTTGGTCATAGGCGCTCTCATTACCCGGCACATTAAACAGCACCATGAGTATCACCCACTTTAGGTCTTCCAAGGCAAAATCCTGTGCTTCAAGTTCCATCACGCGATCTACCACCATCTCGCGAGTTTCTGGAGTCAGCACTTTCATTTGTTCCAGAAAAATAATGAACCCCCGGCTCTCAGTATCCAGACGCTCCATCTCTTTAGGGGTATAGATACGCATTGACGTCAGTGCGCTTCCCGTCAAGTAAGGATTCTGGTCGGCATCTTGCAACTGAGCCAGCTTCTCTAGCCATGCCAGTGCTTTATAGATGTCTTCCTGATGAAATCCGGCCCTGGACAATTCGTCGGCCAATTCATCCTGGTCAACCATTAACTCCACATCGCTATGGATATAGGTTTCAAACAGGTACATAAGAATGTCCATCATGGCTAGCCCCTCCTCGTTCTGACATAGCCACCGGGTACTGCTGATACAAAACCCTGTAACTCAAGCTCTAATAACTGCATCATAATTTCATGTACGGGTTGATCGCAGATTTCAGCAAGCACGTCTACACATGTTGCCTCATTTCCTACGTTAGCTAACAGATGGGGAAATGGCAATTCTTCTTGCTGCTCTATCCCCGGCGCTACTTCGATTAGGTGATTAATTGCACAATTCGACAAAATGCCAGTCTGGGATAGTACATCATCAATAGACTCAACCAGATAAGCGCCTTGCTTTATCAGACCATTGCTCCCTTGTGCATGTGGGTTGTGAATAGAGCCAGGTAATGCAAAGACATCACGACCCTGCTCAAGCGCGCACCTCGCGGTAATTAGCGACCCACTCTTAAATGCAGCCTCGACAACCAGTACTCCTGAACTAAGACCGCTGATTATACGATTTCTTTTCGGAAAAAAGGCTGCTCTGGGCGGAGACCATGGCCAAAGCTCTGAAACCAAAGCGCCACGCTCAATGATCTCGCCTGCCAGTTCTATATGGTGTGCCGGATACACATTTTCAAGGCCCGAGCCCAGAACTGCGATCGTGGTTCCATCTACATCAAGTACACCCCGGTGAGCCCTGCCATCGATACCAAGTGCCAATCCACTGGTCACCACCAGATTGTTACTCGCCAATTCAGCACCGAACTTTCTTGCCAGTGCGAGTCCTTCATGGCTGGCGTTTCGACTACCGACAACTGCAATTTGGGGTAAAGAGAGGACGTCAGGGTTACCTTTAATAAACAAAAGTGGTGGTGGCGATGGGATTTGGCGCAGTAAATACGGGTAACGGTTATCTGTCAGAGTCAGGATATGGTGATGAGGATTGTCCAGCCATCGCCTGCACTTTTGCCAGGCGACCGATTCATCTTGGTGTAAGCTGGCAATTTGAACATCCGTTAAACCCAACCCTCGCAGAGAGTCCGCAGACATAGCAATCAACTGACTGGGTGAAGCCCTGCTGAGCAGTAAGCCTATCTTTCGTCCCCCTAAACGAGGAACGGCAGATAATCTAATCCAGCTCTCAAGCTCGTTCACAGTGCGGGGCTACTTATAACCGAATCAGCGGCAACCGGTTTATCAGCGGCCATGAGTATTGCCAGGCTAAATTGCGAGTACGTTCTGATGACCATCAATGTGCCAATATGCTGGCTTGGCAGTGTAACTGTGGTCGATGGCTCTCCAGGTTTCGCCAAATTTTTCTGGCTCCTTACCACAGCGCCGGGCTCGCTGATTGTCAGCGTATCACCAGCCGACAGGCCATCAACATCACCGCGATCAACAACAACAACATCTCTCATGCCCGCATAACGCTGACCGTAGAGATGACCAATCATTTTCCCTTCAATCCCCTCAGCAGCTGGTTTGGGGTAAAAAGGTTGAATGTCCTGCCCAGACAGTTTCGGTAACAAAATGTCATTTGGCCGAACTTCCTGATGCACGCGGGTAAATAAGATCTTTGCCCGGCCGCTATCGGCGGCCACAACACTTGCTGAAGCGATGTGCCTGAGACTGGTTACGCTGGCAGTATGTTTACCAAGCTCACGGTTAAAACCGGAAACAGGGCGATAAACCTCCCACTCAGGCATAGACAATTCAGTGTCTACATAAGCTTGGTCACGTCCGGTGATCAGAAGGCGGCCTTCGGTTGAACTGATCACTTTAGGCGCCAGCATCAGATCGCTGGTTGGGATCAAGGTATCCGTCCGTGTATAAGGAGACAATAGGACTTTACTCAGGGCCTGAAGCGGAGAATCGCTATTACTGGTCGATGTTTTGATTAGTCGAGGCGAGCCATCTTGCCAGACCAGAGAAAGGACATCTCCGGGATAAATGAGGTGAGGATTAGCAATGGATGGATTGACTTTCCACAGCTCTGGCCATTTCCATGGCTTATCCAAGTAAATGGCTGAAATACCCCAAAGCGTATCGCCTTTTTTTACGACATACGTTTTTGGGGCGGAATCGGAGACAATCACCGAGGCGCTTGCCTGATAGGTGAACATCGCCGCTATCCCTGCGGTGATTAATATTTTGAGCATTTGGTGTCTCCAAATTCAGACTTGCACTTGTGATGCTGTCATTTGGTTTACAAAATGTCTAGAATTAGGCCATTCAGACAAGGCCGGATTCGGCACGGTTCAAGATTTACGAGAGACGTATGAGCGTATTGCAAGTTTTAACATTCCCGGATGATCGACTGAGGATTGTGGCTAAGCCCGTAGAGAGTGTTACCCCTGAGATCCAAAACATTGTGGATGACATGCTAGAGACCATGTATGACGAAAACGGCATTGGTCTGGCTGCAACACAGGTTGATATCCACCAACGTATCGTTGTGATTGATGTGTCGGAAACCCGAGACCAGCCAATGGTACTGATTAACCCTGAAATTCTTGAAAAACGCGGGGAAGATGGCATTGAAGAAGGCTGTCTGTCTGTACCGGGCGCTCAGGCGTTGGTACCTCGTGCCGCTGAGGTATCGGTTAAGGCACTCGACCGCGATGGCAATGAATACCACTTTGAAGCTAATGATCTATTAGCCATTTGCGTTCAGCATGAGCTAGATCATCTGGAAGGAAAACTGTTTGTCGATTACCTGTCGCCACTCAAACGCCAGCGTATCAAGCAGAAGCTTGAAAAAATTAAACGCTCCAGCCAGAAAGTCAGTTAGGGGTTTGCCTTGAGCCAGTCACTTAAAATTGTATTTGCCGGTACACCGGATTTTGCGCCAGCCATCTGGCGGCTTTATTGTCTTCACACCATGAGGTTGTGGCGGTTTATACCCAACCTGACCGCCCTGCTGGCCGAGGTAAAAAACTGATGCCAAGTGCAGTCAAGTCCCTCGCGCTTGAGCACAACTTGCCTGTTTATCAACCTGCCAGCCTCAAAAATGAGGAGGCACAGCAGGAACTGGCAACGATTGAAGCGGATATCATGGTGGTGGTTGCTTACGGCCTGATTCTGCCAAAAGCTGTGCTCGATACACCGCGTCTCGGCTGTATCAATGTTCACGGTTCTATTTTGCCAAAATGGCGCGGTGCAGCGCCGATTCAGCGCGCTGTCTGGGCAGGTGACAAAGAGACGGGTGTCACCATCATGCAGATGGATGAGGGTTTAGATACAGGTGATATGTTGAAAATCACCCGTGTTGACATTGACCCGCAGGAAACCAGTGCTTCTCTTTACCAGCGTTTGGCTGATATTGGCCCGCAATCACTGGTGGAGTGCCTCGATGACATCGCTGCAGGCAAAGCCGAAGCGGTCAAACAAGATGATGCACTGGCAACCCATGCCAAGAAGCTCAGCAAACAAGAGGCCCGTATCGACTGGCAAATGTCTGCGGTCGAAATTGAACGCTGCATTCGTGCCTTTAATTCGTGGCCGATGAGCTACGTGACTATCGGTGAGCACAATGTCAAAGTGTGGTCGGCGAAAGTGACTGATACTGAGACAGAGAAGGCTCCCGGCACCATCATTGCTGTCAGCAAACACGGTATTGAGGTTGCCACCGCAGACGGTGTGCTTTCACTGACCTCCCTTCAGCCTCCGGGCAAAAAAGCCATGTCAGCCGCTGATATTCTTAATGCCCGCCGTGAATGGTTTGAAGTGGGTAATATCCTGTAAAAACAAGGCAAGTCAATTCGCTAGCCTTCATTATTTTCTCACCCCGGTTACCATACCGGGGTTCGTTTAAGGTGTTTCCATGAATGTGAGAGCCGTGGCCGCAAAGGTCATCTTTCAGGTTGTTGATCAAGGGCAGTCGTTAACTGCCGTTTTACCCAAGGCACAGCAACAGGTCGCGCCACGAGATGGCGCACTGTTACAGGAGATCTGCTACGGTGTTCTCCGCTGGCTGCCAAGGCTGGAAGCCATTGCCCAAACACTGATGGATAAACCTCTGAAAGGCAAGCAGCGTGTCTTCCACCATCTTATTCTTGTTGGCCTCTATCAGCTCAACTACATGCGAGTGCCTGCCCATGCCGCCGTTGGTGAGACGGTAGATGCCACCAAACCGCTGAAAAAGCCACAGCTTCGCGGGTTGGTAAATGCTGTATTACGCAATTATCAGCGCGATCAGGATGCTTTGAATGAAAAGGCAGTTTCACATGATGCCGGGCGTTATGGCCATCCGGGCTGGCTGCTCAAACTGTTGCAAGAAGCTTATCCGGAAAACTGGCAACAGGTAGTAGATAATAATCACCAAAAAGCGCCAATGTGGCTGCGGGTTAACCGACAGCACAACAGCAGAGATGACTATCTGCAACGACTGACTGACGCAGGGATTGAAGGTGAAGCACATCCAGAAGCGACAGATGCCATTAGGCTGGTCTCACCTTGCGATGTCACCAAACTACCAGGGTTTGACGAAGGCTGGGTCTCTGTACAGGATGCTGCAGCACAATTATCTGTCGACTATCTCCAGCCTGAAGCAGGTGAGCTAATTCTCGACTGCTGCGCAGCACCGGGCGGTAAAACCTGCCACATCCTTGAACATCAACCTGACGCCAGAGTAGTGGCGATTGATGCTGATGAAAACCGACTCACGCGGGTTAAGGAAAACCTTGAGCGTCTGAATCTTAGCGCAGAAGTGATCTGCGGTGATGCAAGAGAACCGGATGTCTGGTGGCAAGGCGAAAAATTTGATCGCATTCTGCTGGATGCGCCTTGCTCTGCAACTGGCGTCATTCGTCGTCACCCTGATATTAAATGGCTGCGCCGTGCCGATGATATTGAACAACTGGTCACATTGCAGGCAGAGATATTTGATGCAATGTGGCAAAAACTGAAGCCGGGTGGCACGCTGGTTTATGCGACCTGCTCCATCACGCCTCAGGAAAATGCTCAACAAGTCACCGCATTTTTGAACAGGCATCAGGATGTTTCGCTGCTTACTGGCGACGCATTGCAACCCGGACGCCAAATTCTGCCGGGACAGGACGACATGGACGGCTTTTACTACGCCGTTTTGCAAAAACACGCTTAACTGTTAAGTAAGCGGCGGCATCTTTTACATAGGACACGGTGAGTCTGACTGGGTGCCACCAGCAACATAGAGGTTTCAGGCTGAGTTTATGAAAATCATTATCCTGGGTGCGGGCCAGGTTGGCGGCACACTTGCTGAAAATCTGGTCGGCGAGAATAACGACATCACGATTGTCGACAGGGACTCTGATCGCTTGCGTGATTTGCAGGACAAATACGATCTGCGGGTCGTACAGGGATATGCCAGCCACCCTTCAACATTGCTTGAAGCCGGGGCGCAGGATGCAGATATGCTGGTCGCAGTCACAAACTCTGACGAAACCAATATGATTGCCTGTCAGGTTGCATTCACTCTGTATAACACACCAAACCGGGTCGCCAGAATTCGAAGCCCTCAATATCTGGCGGCCAAGAAGCAATTGTTCCAAACGGATGCATGTCCGGTCGATCACCTCATCGCACCGGAAGATCTGGTGACCCGGTATATCCATCGACTGATTGAATATCCCGGGGCATTGCAGGTGGTCAACTTTGCCGACGAGAAAGTCGGCCTGGTCGCGGTGAAGGCATACTATGGCGGGCCTCTTGTCGGCCATGCCCTGTCTGCACTCCGTGAGCATATGCCGCATATCGATACCCGTGTTGCCGCCATTTTCCGTCGTGACCGCCCTATTCGTCCTCAAGGTACCACTATTATTGAAGCCGATGATGAGGTGTTCTTTGTCGCCGCAAGCAACCACATCCGCTCTGTAATGAGTGAGCTGCAACGCCTCGAAAACCCATACAAACGGATCATGATTGTTGGGGGCGGTAACATTGGTGCGGGTCTGGCAAAAAGCCTGGAACGTGCCTACAGCGTTAAGCTTATCGAGCGCAATGCCAAGCGGGCAGAGCAACTGTCAGAGTTGCTGGAAAATACGATCGTCTTTTGTGGTGATGCCTCTGATCAGGAGCTGCTCAGCGAAGAACACATAGATCAAATTGATGTCTTTATTGCTGTTACCAATGAAGATGAAGCGAATATCATGTCAGCGATGCTGGCGAAGCGCCTCGGTGCCAAAAAGGCGATGGTGCTCATTCAGCGCGGGGCCTACGTCGATCTGGTTCAGGGAGGAGCGATTGATGTCGCGATATCGCCGCAGCAGGCCACGATATCGGCATTGCTGACCCATGTGCGTAAGGCCGATATTGTTAATGTCTCTTCGCTGCGCAGAGGCGCTGCTGAGGCCATTGAAGCGGTTGCTCACGGTGACTCCACTACCTCAAAAGTTGTGGGACGGGCCATCGGCGATATCAAGCTGCCTCCCGGTACGACGATAGGTGCCATTGTCCGTGGCGAAGAAGTACTAATCGCTCACGACAAAACAGTGATAGAGCAGGATGATCACGTGGTGATGTTCCTGGTGGATAAAAAGTATATCCCTGACGTGGAGAGGCTGTTCCAGCCAAGTCCGTTCTTCTTGTGATCTGACAAAATATCGAATAATGGTTAATTTCAAACCTGTCTTATTTGTTATCGGGCTGGTCTTATCCAAGATCGCCCTTTTTATGTATGTACCCACTATACTGGCGTTGGTTACAGGCACTCAGGGTTTTTTGAGTTTTGCGCTTGCCGTCGCTATCACCCACTCTGCGGCTTTTGTCTGCCTGACACTGGGTAAAACCCGCAATTTCCGGCTCAACACCCGTGAGATGTTTTTACTGACAACGACCGTGTGGCTAATAGCCAGCGCCTTTGCTGCTCTGCCGTTTGTGTTTATCAATCACATCAGTTTCACCAATGCCTATTTTGAAACCATGTCGGGGATAACCACCACAGGCTCTACGGTGCTCAGTGGTCTTGATACTATGTCTCCCGCCATCCTGCTTTGGCGTTCAACTCTTCAGTGGCTGGGCGGGATCGGCTTTATCGTGATGGGTGTAGCCATACTGCCTTTTCTCAACGTCGGCGGGATGAAGCTCTTCCACACAGAGTCCTCTGACTGGTCAGCCAAGTCGAGTCCCAGAACCAAAAGTGTCGCCACCAGTATTATGCTGGTTTACGTCATCCTGACCTTGATGTGCTTTATTGCCTACTGGATGACAGGGATGACCGCCTTTGAGGCGGTTAATCATGCCCTGACGACACTGTCCACCGGAGGTTACTCCACCTCCGATGGCTCAATGAACCACTTCTCCCATTCCGCACACTGGGTTGCTATTGTGTTCATGTTCGCCGGCGGCTTGCCTTTTCTGCTATTCATACAGGCAATGCGGCGAAAGACGCTGAAAGACCTGCTCAATGACGCCCAAATCAGGGGCTTTGCCAAATTGGTCGTCTTTGCCAGCTTTCTGGTCGCGCTTTGGCTGGTCACTAAACAGAATTACAGTATCAGCGACGCTGTGAGAGTCTCCTTGTTTAATATTATCTCAGTGATCACCTCAACCGGCTTTGGCCTCGATGACTTCACGGCGTGGGGGCCTTTCACCTCGGTGGTATTCGCCTTCATGATGATTGTCGGCGGCTGCTCTGGGTCAACAGCAGGCGGTGCCAAAATATTCCGTTTTCAGGTCGCTTTTGCGCTTTTACGCAAACATATCAATCAACTGGTGCACCCATCAGGGGTATTTGTTCAGCGTTACAACAGGCGTCCGGTCAATGAGGAAATTGTGCGATCTGTCGTTGCGTTTGCAATCACATACTTCCTGACGATTCTGGTGATCGCGATGATTCTGGCCGCCACGGGTCTGGATGGCATCACCAGCTTCAGTGCTGCAATGACAGCCGTCGCCAATGTAGGGCCGGGAATGGGCAGTGAAATTGGGCCGACAGGCAACTTCGCCGGGTTATCGGATACCGCAAAATGGGTGCTGAGTCTGGGAATGTTAATGGGTAGGCTTGAGATACTGACCGTGCTGGTCCTGTTGTTTCCTGCATTCTGGCGCGACTGACGCGCCAGAATTTATGGTACTAAGGGGCGACGACATAAAGATAGACCGCCAGAAAGTGCAGCACAGTTCCCCCGAGCACAAACAGATGCCAAATAGCATGATTAAAAGGGATACTGCGTTTAACGTAAAAAATCACGCCCAACGAATACACCAGACCACCAGAGGCAAGCAGCACCAGCCCGCCAATCGCCAGCGACAGATACAGTTGATAAATCACGACCAGTGACATCCACCCCATCGCCAGATACATGATCAAAGACAGCGTTTTGAACCGGTAGACAAAGGCAACTTTCGCCAGTATGCCCACCAGCGCCAATAACCAGATCACCGTCATCACTACCATAGCCAGAGGCGTACCAAGACTCACCAACATAAAGGGAGTATATGTACCTGCAATGAGCAGGAAGATGGCGCAATGATCAAAGGTTTTCAGCGCACGTTTTGCTTTTTCGAAAGGGATGGAATGGTAAAGCGTGGAAGCCAGATAGAGGATAATAATACTGGCACCATAAATACTGTAACTGGTTATCGCCAACCCGCCAGCCTCAAGTTCCATGGCTTTGCTGACCATCATTACCAAGGCAACAATACCAAATATCACACCTAACGCATGGCTGATACTGCTGGCCAGCTCTTCTTTGAACGAATATCCGACATTTGTGTCGGTTGAGACGGTCATCATTTATTGCTCCCTCAGGTTTCAAAACGTTTTGAGTATGTCACACGCTGGAGAAAAAAAAGAGTCTCAATTTTCTGTAAAGTACCAGTCAATCATGGCGTCACCTTGTCGATTCCCCGAAAAATCGTCATCATATTTTTACAATACTTCTCGGGGAAAAAGCCAAAGCGCTTCTTTTTTGACCACTGTTTTTCTGATACATTCCGCGCCTAAATTTTGCACCGAAGTCTAACCAATGAGGGAAAGTTATCTTCAGTGTATTCAACCCGTTTACCATGGATGGATTCACAGAGAAAACACCATGCCAACATTTTTTGCTCGTCCACATCGTCAAGCTCCGTCACCGTCACGTCGACGTTCATCCAGCTATGCCAGAACACCCGTAACGCAAAATAAAGAGCCATTAGAAATGACTGACAAGGCCGAAGACTCCACGCCTGCAAAGGCTGCGTAAACACATAGCCCTCGCAGATGGTTCCCTGATTGCCAGTAATGCATTCAGGGAACATCTCTCACCATTAAGTCTTCGCTCACTAAAAAAGCGTTTTTTGACCCCGCAAACGTTGACTGAAAATAAACTGATATATACTCGCCAGACTATTATTAAAGCGATGCTGGCAAAGAATTAGCACGTCGAAGTTAAACGGATATGAGTCCGTATGCTCAAGGAAGCGATCATGAGCGAGGATAAAATAAACGTCAAAGACGTCACTCCAAAGGAGTTCAACCCAAAAACTCACAAAACAGGCGGGGATAGATTTAACCCGGGAAATCGTATTTATGTCAGAGCCGCATCCGGCATTTATCAAAAACTGCGAAACCGGATGGGTTGGGTTTTTATGCTACTTTTTTTGCTGATCCCGTGGATTCCCTACGGTGACAGACAAGCGATTCTGCTCGACATCAGCAAACAACAATTCTCTTTTTTTGGCACCACGCTATGGCCTCAGGATCTCACTTTGCTGGCGACAGTGTTTGTTCTCAGCGCGTTCGGCCTCTTCTTTGTCACTACCTTTCTCGGTCGCGTATGGTGCGGATTTCTCTGTCCACAGACCGTCTGGACATTCATTTTTATCTGGTTTGAGGAAAAACTGGAGGGCGCAGCCAACAAACGTCGCAAGCAAGATGAAAGCCCTCTCACCCCGGCTTTGGCGATAAGAAAAACCCTGAAACATCTTGGCTGGGGAGGCGTTTCCCTGATCACTGGCCTGACTTTTGTCGGTTACTTCGTGCCAATCAAAAGCCTGATGGTGGATTTTTTGACCCTCAACACCGGTTTCTGGACAGGATTCTGGGTCGTATTTTTCTCTGCTTGCACCTACGGCAACGCTGGCTGGATGCGCTCAATAATGTGCATTCACATCTGTCCCTATGCTCGTTTTCAGTCTGTGATGTTCGACAAAGATACTTTCATCGTGGGCTACGATGAAAAACGGGGTGAATCGCGTGGTCCCCGCTCCCGTAAACAGGATCCGAAAACTCTTGGACTCGGAGATTGCATTGATTGCAACCTGTGTGTGCAGGTTTGTCCGACCGGGATTGATATTCGTGATGGATTGCAATACGAGTGTATTAATTGCGGTGCCTGTGTCGATGCCTGCGACAACACGATGGAAAAAATGCACTATCCCAAAGGGCTGATCAGCTTTACCACTGAACATAAGCTCAAAGGACAAAAGACAGATGTCATGCGGCCTAAACTGCTTGGCTATGGGATAGTCATGATGGTGATCTCAGGCTTTTTTATGCTTCAGATAAAAGCACTACAGCCAATGCAACTTGACGTAAGCCGGGATAGAGCACAGTTGTCTCGAATGAACCCAGAAGGGCTGCTTGAAAATACCTATACCCTGAAAATTATTAATAAGACTCAGCAAACTGAAACCTATCATCTCTCAGTGAATGGGCTTAAGGACGTCGAGTGGTACGGGAGACAAAAGGTCACGGTTGAAAGCGGTGAGATCTTTGACCTACCCATCAGTCTGGGTGTTGATCCCTTTGAGATGGAGCAATCAATCTTACCTATTTATTTCATTCTTGAGCGCCAGTCGGGCAAGAATAAAAAAAGCATAAAAACGGAGAGCCGCTTTATCGGCAGACTATAGGCATCAATGGAGTAGATATCGTCCCGACAGACCTATTTTCTGTTCATTAGAGATCGTTTCGCGTGATGCAACCACCCTTACCCATTCATTTTTGAGTTTATGATCCCGACCCGTTGTACATTCTGCTACCATCGGCCCATCACTCAAATAATGAATAGTCTTTATGAGCCAAGCGCAGTTTACTTTCGACCAACTGACACCGGATATGCTCCTCGACGCTCTCGAATCGGTTGGTGTCAGGCCAGAGTCTGGCTTATTACCGCTGAACAGTTACGAGAATCGCGTTTACCAGTTTTTGGCTGATGATCAAAAACGCTATGTCACCAAGGTATATCGCCCACAACGCTGGAGTGCTGAACAGATTCAAGAGGAGCACGACTTCGCTTTTGAACTGGAAGAGGCAGAAGTGCCCGTTGTCACACCCATCAAGCGGGATGGAGAAAGTTTGTTTGAACACAAAGGCTATGCATTCGCTCTTTTCCCGAGCGTCGGTGGCAGAAGCTTTGAAGTTGATAACTGGGACCAGCTTGAAATGGCGGGCCGCTTTTTGGGCCGTATCCATCAGATTGGCAGTCGGAAGACATTTCAGCACCGTCCATCTATGAGTCTTGATGAGTACCTCAAGAAGCCCCGTGCGCTGTTGCAACAAAGTGACTTTATCCCGTCTCACCTTGAGCAAAGCTTTTTTACTGACTTGGACTTCTTGATCACTGAGCTGACATCACGCTGGCAGGATGTAGATATGATCAGACTGCATGGAGATTGTCATCCAAGTAATATCCTGTGGCGTGACGGCCCCTTCTTTGTCGATCTGGATGATGCGAGAAATGGCCCTGTGGTGCAGGATCTGTGGATGATGCTCAGCGGTGACAGACAGGAAAGAACGGCCCAATTGGATACCTTGGTAGAAGCCTACAGTGAATTCCACGATTTTCCTACTTCGCAGCTCCCCCTGCTTGAAGTACTCAGAGGTATGAGGATGGTATATTATATGGCCTGGCTAGCGAGAAGATGGCAGGATCCTGCTTTTCCTCGTGCATTTCCATGGTTTGCTGATGCAAAATACTGGGAAGGTCAGGTACTAGGCTTCAAAGAACAACTGGCCGCTTTACAAGAGTCGCCGTTATCCCTGTCACCGCAGTGGTAATGGTTCTGTTGAGTATACGGAGAGCATCAACAATGCTGAAAAAAATTATAGCCCTTTTCTCACTGGTACTGGTTGCCTTTACCGCCCACGCAGAGCGATTCAAAGCCGGGGAGGATTATCAAATTCTCGATATGGCCACTCCGCTTTACAGTGACAACACCCCGTCAGTTACTGAGTTCTTCTCATTTTACTGCCCTCACTGCTTCCGCAATCAGGCATTGATGAATGCACTTGAGCCAAGACTGCCAGAAAATACTCGTGTGATTAAACAACACGTCTCGTTCATGGGCGGAAAAATGGGGCCTGAGCTAAGTAAAGCACTGGCTGCCGCTGAGCTGCTTAAAGTGGACGATAAGATGATACCTGTGATTTTTGAGCGAATTCAAACCCTCAGAAAGCCACCTCGTTCCGCCGAGGAAATTCGTCAGATATTCCTCGACAATGGCGTTGATGCGAAGGAATTCGACGGTGTTTATAACAGTTTCGCAGTTAATTCTATGGCTTCACGTTTCGACAAAGCATTTGAAAGCACTGGCCTGACAGGCGTGCCTGCTGTGATTGTTAATGGGAAATACTACCTGACGCCAAAAACCATTAAGTCGCTGGATGAATACATTGAACTGGTCGACTTCCTGCTGAAAAAATAGCTGTCATCCTGCACCAATAAATAAAAAAGGAGCTTCTGGCTCCTTTTTTTGTTGTTATTGCACGGTCAATTCTGGACCACCGTTTTCACTTCCGGCACTTTTTCCGTCTGGCCATAAATCAACTCAAGATCCTGGTCTTTTTGCTGCCACAACGCATCGAGCCAACACCTGAATTCTTTCTTGAATCCTTTATCCTGAATATTGTCACCCACCAGTGCAGGCTCAACAGGCAGTACGTCGATACGCACGACAATGCGTCCCATTTTTCCACCGACTAAATCCCTGAACGGGAATGCACGATTATCAGGGTAAGCCAGTGTGACATTTACAATACCGTCAAACTGCTCCCCCATAGCACCGAGAGTGTATGACACACCACCCGTTTTAGCTGGCAGCAAGTGCCCATAAGGCGATTTCGATGTTTGCTGTTTTTCTTCGGTAAAGCGGGTACCTTCAACGAAATTAACCACTGTCGTGGGAGTAGACTTAAACTTGGCACAGGAACGACGGGTTGTTTTCAGATCTTCACCCCGCTTTTCCGGATGCCGCAGCAAGTAATTACGCGAGTATCGCTTCATAAAAGGCATGTCCACCGCCCAGCAGGCTAAACCGAGAAATGGCACATACAATAGTTCCTGTTTGATGAAGAACTTGGCCATAGGTATCCGGTTGCGGAACACGCAAAAGATAACCACGATGTCAGCCCAACTGAGGTGGTTGGCAATGAGTAAATACCATTGTTCCTTACTCAGCCCTTCTCCGCCTTGAACGTCCCACTCCAGATCCCGGGAAGTTACATCAATCAGCTTATGGTTAAGCCCGCTCCAAACCCACATAATGTAATTGCAGGCGCGGGTCACTGGTCGTTGTACCAACGGAATAGGTAAAACTGCTTTGATAAGTGCCAGACCACATATCAACACTGAGCTGACAGCAGTATTTAGGCACAATAAAAGAGTGTTAATGATGAGGATCACAATTACTTCCCGGTAAATCTTGTTGTGAGCAATCTAACGAATAACCGAGGATAATACTGTTTCAATTTATAAAACACCATTTAACCATCAGGTTTTTGCACAGCGACAATTGGAAAAAAAGATTCTCATTTAGGGGAATGATTAACTCACCATTTGAGTAAGTTGTTTCATCAGGCGATCCATTGAACGGTACCCTAGCGCCTCGGCAAGGTGGGCACGGCAGATCTCCATCTCTCCATTGAGATCAGCGATCGTGCGTGCCACTTTGATAATGCGGTGATAAGCACGAATTGATAGTCCGAGGCGATGAAGAGCCGTCTCAAGAAAATCTGCATCGTCCCGAGACAGAGCACAGTATTGCTCAATTTCACGGCTGCCCAGCAAACAATTGACCTTGCCCTGTCTGAACTGCATACGTTGTCTGGCCTCAGCCACCCGCTGGCGGACAGCCTCCGTAGACTCCCCTCTATCGCCGCCATCCGCCAGCGTTCCCCTTGGTAAAGCTGGGATTTCTATCGATAAATCAAAGCGGTCAAGAAATGGGCCAGACAATCGATTTAAGTAACGCAACACGGCCTGAGGATTTGAGCGGGACAATGGGCCCTCATAATGACCGGTTGGGCTCGGATTAAGTGCACCAATCAGTTGAAAACGCGCGGGGAAACAGGTTTTACCGCTGGCACGGGAGATAACAATTTCTCCCGACTCAAGCGGCTCGCGCAATGAATCCAACACCTTGCGTTCAAACTCGGGTAACTCATCCAAAAATAAAATGCCATTGTGCGCTAATGAGATTTCACCGGGTTTAGGCTGTGTCCCTCCCCCAACTAGCGCCGCCATTGAGCATGAATGGTGAGGCGTTCGAAATGGTCGTCTGAGCCAGTTGCCCTCATTGAGAGGTTGGTGGGTTAAAGAGGTTACTGCTGCGGTCTGAAGTGCTTCTTGTGGGTCCATCGGTGGAAGTAGGTCAGGCATTCTAGACGCCAACATGGTTTTTCCCGTACCCGGAGGGCCGATAAATAGTAGGTTATGGCTACCTGCCGCAGCAATTTCCAGGGCCCTTTTTCCCTGATGTTGACCAATAATATCGCTGAGGCAACGCTGGATGCGTTCAGGTTCATCCTGCGTCTCGGGCTCTGCCTGTTCATGAAGGGTTAGCTGCTTTTGACCACAAAGATATTGGCTGACATTAATCAGATCGGGTGCAGACACATGGATATCACGACCAATTAATGCAACCTGACTCCCGTTACCGTCCGGCACCACGAGTGTTCTGCCGCTATTTTTACACGCCACTGCCGCTGGTATTGCCCCATTCACAGCGCGTAACTCGCCCGACAATGCAAGTTCGCCGACGAACTCGGTCCCTCCCAGTTTGTTCATCGGTAACTGGCCTGATGCAGCAAGTATTCCCAATGCAATGGGTAAATCGAATCGCCCACCTTCCTTTGGCAGATCAGCAGGCGCAAGGTTGACCGTAATTCGTCGCGACGGAAACTCAAATCCCGAGTTAACAATAGCGCTTCGGACTCTGTCGCGAGCTTCTTTCACCGTTGTCTCTGCAAGACCTACCAAAGTAAACGCGGGCAAACCATTGCTGATGTGCACTTCGACAGTAACCTGAGGGGCGCTAACCCCAACACAGGCGCGGCTCTGGACGATTGCTAGAGTCATTGCAGATATCCACCTAAGATTATTAAATATGAAACATATTGAGTAATTGTTTTGCATTAGGCTTAAATTACTTATAGATATCGAATACTTTTTACTTGTCATGCGACCAATGTCTGTGATAGTTCTAGTGTATAAGAATGCACATCAGCAGAAAGTTGACTTAACGTAGATGAAATACCTGACCCTAGCTCTAGTGATTATTATCTCAATTATCGTGGTGGTGATACCGCGAGGGGCTGGCTCAGGCAAACGGTAAGACAAAGAATTGCAAACAGCCCCCGCACTCAAAAGGTCCGGGGGCTTTTTTTTAGCCATTCATGCAGTAAAAGGAAGTGGGCGCATGGAAAAAAAGCACAACAAGCCATCAGCATTGCCAGATAAATCCGAAGACCCAAAGGGGGCGGTATGAGCATGACAGGAGCACAACATGTTGTCGCTGCATTGAGGCAGCAGGGTGTATCAACCATTTTTGGATATCCCGGCGGTGCCATCATGCCCGTCTACGATGCTCTTTATGATGGCGGTGTGGAACATATTCTGTGCCGACACGAACAAGGCGCGGCGATTGCTGCCATCGGTTATGCCCGATCAACCGGCGGCGTAGGCGTTTGTCTGGCTACCTCGGGACCGGGAGCGACAAACCTCATTACCGGACTGGCTGATGCCATGCTTGATTCAGTGCCAGTCGTCGCCATCACTGGTCAGGTTGCCAGCCCACTGATTGGTACGGATGCCTTTCAGGAGATTGATGTTCTCGGGTTATCACTGGCCTGCACCAAGCAAAGTTATCTGGTGACAGACACAGCTGATCTTGCATCTGTCATGGCGGAAGCCTTCGCTGTGGCAAAAGAGGGAAGACCTGGCCCTGTATTGGTTGATATTGCCAAAGATGTGCAACTGGCAGCCATAGGTCAGGATGTCGCGAGCCCCGTGACATTGCCCACCCTGCCACTTCCTGAATTCACTCAGTTTGAAAATGCCAATGCCCTGATCTCTGCCAGTAAACGTCCGGTCGTATACATCGGCGGCGGCGTACAGATGGCGAATGCCACTGATACACTGCGAGAGTACCTCAGCCATACTCAAATACCGGCGACAACTACGCTCAAAGCGCTCGGTACTTTAGATCCAGCCTATCCCTATCACCTTGGTATGCTGGGGATGCACGGAACCAAAGCCGCTAACCTTGCAGTGCAAGAGTCAGACTTGCTGATCGCCATAGGTGCCCGCTTTGATGATAGGGTCACAGGAAAATTAGATACCTTCGCTCCACACGCAAATATCATTCATATCGATATCGATGCGGCAGAATTTAATAAACTGCGCCGCGCCAATGTCGCCCTGCGAGGCGAGTTAAATCAGGTCATCCCTCACCTTGGCGAGCCAGAAGACATCAGCCAATGGCAACAGGATGTCGAGACAATGAAAGCAGACTTTGGCTGGCGTTACGATCACCCGGGCGAAGCCATTTTTGCCCCTTTGCTACTCAAGCAGTTATCGGAAGCTATGCCGGACACGACTGTGGTCAGCACCGATGTCGGTCAGCATCAAATGTGGGTGGCACAGCATGTCAGCCCTAGACGTCCTGAGAACCTGCTCACCTCTGCCGGGCTTGGTACGATGGGCTTCGGTCTCCCCGCTGCGATGGGTGCTCAAGTCGCCCGCCCAGACGACCAGTCAGTACTGGTATCCGGTGATGGTTCATTCATGATGAATGTGCAGGAACTGGGGACACTGAAGCGACGTAATATCCCAGTCAAAATTGTGCTGTTAGATAATCAGCGTCTCGGCATGGTCAGACAGTGGCAGGAATTGTTTTCGAAACGACTATAGCGAGACCAACCTGTCAGACAACCCAGATTTTGTCACACTGGCCAGTGCTTTTGATATTCCCGGAAAAACCATCACCACAAAAGAGGAAGTGCAGCCAGCACTGGAAGAAATGCTGAAAAGCGAAACAGCTTACCTGCTCCATGTGAAGATTTCTGAGGAAGAAAACGTGTGGCCACTGGTGCCGCCGGGTGCTGCAAACCAAGATATGCTGGAGACAACATGAAAAAGACACATACACTTGTAATCGATGCTCACGATAAACCTGAGCTGGTGGAGCGTATTCTTCGTGTTGTGCGCCACCGTGGTTTCACGCTCAGGACAGTAGATATGCATCACCGACAGGACGAGCAAAATAACGTACAAATCCGTCTTACAGTTGAAAGCATCCGGTCAATTGACACGCTTTATCACCAACTGGACAAATTATGGGACATTACCCAAGTAAGATTAGCGTCCCAGCAAGTTGAAGCGCTGGACTAAAAAATAAAAAGGACTACAAAAATGGCAAACACTTCGGAATTTATCTGGTCGAATGGAGAGCTGGTCCCATGGCATCAAGCCACGGTGCATGTACTGTCACACGCCCTTCACTACGGTACCTCTGTATTTGAAGGCATTCGATGCTATGACACGCCAAATGGCCCCGTGGTGTTTCGCCACCGTGAGCACATGCAGCGCTTGAAAGACAGTGCAAAAATCTATCGCTTCCCTATTCCATATAGCGTGGACGAGCTGATGGAAGCCTGCCGTCATACACTGGTAGCTAACAAGCTCAATTCTGCTTACATCCGTCCGCTGGGTTTTGTCGGTGATGTTGGGTTAGGTGTTTGCCCTCCGCCGGAAACAAAAATGGACCTGATCATTGCGGCTTTTGCCTGGGGTTCATACCTAGGTGAAGAAGCGCTGGCAAATGGCGTTGATGCCATGGTATCAAGCTGGAACCGCGCAGCACCTAACACTATACCTACCGCCGCAAAAGCGGGCGGAAACTACCTATCCAGCTTGCTGGTGGGTGGCGAAGCGAGACGCCATGGCTATGCTGAAGGTATCGCGCTTGATGTGCGTGGTTACCTGTCTGAAGGTGCGGGTGAAAACCTCTTTATGATTAAGGGTGGCGTCATTTACACCCCACCGGCCACCAGCGCAATACTGCCGGGTATAACGCGAGATACCATTATGGTACTGGCACGGGAAGCCGGGTACGAAGTGCGCGAAGAGCCTATTGCCCGTGAAGCTCTGTACCTTGCTGACGAAGTCTTTATGACAGGCACGGCAGCAGAGATGGTACCGGTAAGAAGTGTTGATCAGATTGAAGTTGGCAATGGAAAACGCGGTCCGATCACCGAAGAGTTACAGGCCACATTCTTTGGTTTGTTCAATGGCAAAACAGAAGACAAATGGGGCTGGCTTGATCCTGTTTCCCCGGCTGCAGACAGATAAGTCAGGGAGAAGTATCATGCCAAAATATCGTTCATCCACCACCACTCACGGTAGGAATATGGCCGGAGCACGCGCATTGTGGCGTGCAACTGGCGTAAAAGATGAAGACTTCGGTAAACCTATCATTGCCGTCGTAAACTCATTCACTCAATTCGTTCCCGGACACGTCCACCTTAAAGACTTGGGACAGCTGGTCGCGGGGGAAATTGAGAAAGCAGGCGGTATCGCCAAAGAATTCAATACCATTGCCGTCGATGACGGCATCGCCATGGGTCACGGCGGCATGCTTTACAGTCTGCCATCACGCGAGCTTATCGCTGATTCTGTCGAGTATATGGTCAACGCGCACTGTGCTGACGCCATGGTGTGTATCTCCAACTGCGACAAGATCACTCCCGGAATGTTGATGGCTGCAATGCGACTTAATATTCCAGCCATCTTCGTGTCAGGTGGCCCAATGGAAGCAGGCAAGACCAAGCTATCGGATCAAATCCTCAAGCTCGATCTGGTTGATGCAATGATCCAAGGCGCGGATCCAAACGTGTCAGACGAACAAAGCGAGCAGATCGAACGATCAGCCTGTCCAACATGCGGTTCCTGTTCGGGTATGTTCACCGCCAACTCCATGAACTGCCTCACCGAGGCCCTTGGTCTCAGTCAACCCGGTAACGGTTCACTGCTGGCGACCCACGCAGACCGCGAAACGCTGTTTAGGACAGCCGGTCAACGCGTGGTTGAGCTAACCAAACGTTACTATGAGCAGGACGATGAGACTGCGCTGCCACGTAATATTGCCACCAAGCAAGCGTTTGAAAACGCTATGGCACTTGATATCGCCATGGGCGGTTCAACCAATACTGTTCTCCACTTGTTGGCGGCAGCTCAGGAAGGCGGTGTCGATTTCAACATGTCAGACATTGACCGCATGTCCCGCATCGTACCGCACCTCTGTAAAGTGGCACCATCAACCCAGAAATATCATATGGAAGACGTGCATCGCGCGGGTGGCGTTTATGGCATTTTAGGGGAGCTGGGACGTGCAAACCTGCTCAACACTTCAGTCAATAATGTACTGGGTAAAACACTGGCTGACACCTTGAAAGAATACGACATCATGGTGACCGAAAACGAGGCCATAGATTCTTTCTACCGCGCAGGCCCAGCGGGGATCAGAACCACCAAGGCGTTCTCGCAGGACTGTCGTTGGGACACGGTCGACAATGACCGTGAGAATGGCTGTATACGCACCAAAGAAAATGCATTCAGTCAGGACGGCGGTCTGGCGGTGCTATCAGGCAACATTGCCCTCGATGGCTGTATCGTAAAAACCGCGAGTGTCGATAAAGACAATCTGGTTTTCCGCGGCCCTGCTCATGTATTTGAGAGTCAGGATGACGCCGTTAACGGCATTCTTTCCAGCGAAGTAAAATCGGGCGAAGTGGTTGTTATCCGCTATGAAGGGCCAAAAGGCGGTCCGGGTATGCAGGAAATGCTTTACCCAACGACTTACCTGAAATCGATGGGATTAGGTAAAGAATGTGCCCTGCTGACCGATGGTCGCTTCTCCGGAGGTACCAGTGGATTGTCAATTGGTCACGTCTCTCCAGAGGCAGCAAATGGCGGAACCATAGCACTCGTCGAGCAGGGCGACATTATTGCCATCGATATTCCTAACCGCAGCATTGTGCTCGAAGTAGATGAACAGGAGCTTGCGCGTCGTGCACAGAAACTGGACGAGATAGGTTGGAAGCCAGCCAACAGAAAACGTCAGGTCTCTTTTGCTCTTAAAGCCTATGCTAGCATGGCAACCAGTGCGGACAAAGGCGCCGTTCGCGATAAAAGTAAGCTTGAGGAATAAATCATGAGTCAGGCAACACGCAGGGAATCAATCGCACTACCCACCGGGGCAGATTATCTGAGAGAGATCCTGAGAGCCCCCGTGTATGAAGCAGCCATCGTCTCACCACTGCAGGATATGCCGAGATTGTCTTCTCGGCTGAATAACCATATTCAGCTCAAACGGGAAGACAGACAGCCTGTTCATTCATTTAAGGTTCGTGGTGCCTACAACATGATGGCGCAGCTGACAGACGAGCAGAAACAGGCGGGGGTAATCGCTGCCTCTGCGGGTAATCATGCACAAGGTGTCGCACTGTCTGGGAATCAGTTGGGCGTTGAAGCGACCATTGTTATGCCGCGTACAACACCAGCTATTAAAGTTGATGCGGTACGAAGCTTCGGTGGGAATGTTGTGCTTCACGGCAGCAACTTTGACGAAGCCAAAGGCCGTGCACAGGAGCTGGCGGACGAGCACGGCTTCACCTTTATCCCTCCCTTTGACCATCCGGCTGTGATTGCCGGACAGGGCACTCTGGGAATGGAAATGCTTCAGCAAAATGGTCATATGGATTATGTGTTTGTGCCTGTGGGTGGCGGTGGTATCGCCGCAGGCGTCTCCGTACTGATAAAACAGCTGATGCCCCAAATCAAAGTGATAGGTGTTGAAGCTGAGGAGTCTGCCTGCCTCAAAGCAGCAATGGACAAAGGCTATCCGGTGGTGCTCGATAATGTCGGCACCTTTGCCGACGGTGTGGCCGTCAAGCGTATTGGTGACGAAACGTTCAGGCTTTGTCATCAGTATTTGGATGATGTGATCACCGTATCCAGTGATGAGATTTGTGCTGCAGTCAAAGATATCTTCGAGGATACCCGTGCTATCTCAGAGCCCTCAGGTGCTCTGTCACTGGCCGGACTCAAACAGTATGTTGAAACACATCAGTTGACCGGGAAAAACCTTGTTAACGTGCTGTCAGGAGCAAATACTAACTTCCATTCGTTACGTTACGTGTCTGAACGTGCTGAACTGGGTGAAAAACGGGAAGGTTTGCTGGCTGTTACGATTCCAGAGCGGACAGGCGCTTTTCTCGAGTTTTGTCATGTTCTGGGTGGCCGAGCAGTGACCGAGTTCAACTATCGGCACAGCGATAATGCTGACGCAAATATTTTTGTCGGTGTCAGACTACTCAACGGACAGGAAGAACTGGATGCCATCATGGTTGACCTGCAGCAGGCTGGCTACCCCGTCGTTGATCTGTCAGACGATGAAATGGCAAAAGTCCATGTCCGCTACATGATTGGTGGCAAGCCATCGAAGCCGCTTAACGAGAAGCTTTATAGCTTTGAGTTTCCTGAATATCCCGGCGCGCTCATCAAGTTTCTCAACACGTTGGGAACCCATTGGAATATCAGCCTGTTCAACTATCGCAACCATGGCTCTGATTACGGCCGAGTTCTCTGTGGTTTTGAACTGGAAGACAAGGATTTGCTGGAATTTTCCTCTCACCTCAGAGACCTTGGCTACCAATGGAAGGACGTCAGTAAGACGCCCTCGTACAACTTTTTCCTCGCAAACTAAAAAAACCGGCCTCAGAGCCGGTTCTTTTTTCACTACTGGGATGAAAACTAACGTTGAGTTTGGTAATCCAGAAGATATTCTGCGAGTGATAATGCTTGTTCAATAACAAGATCTCGCGCTGACACAGGCAGCTGTCCCACCAACATCATGAGCGTCCCGAGTTCTTCTCGATAAGTAAACGCGATATCTCCGCGACTACTTCGCCATAAAGAAACCAGTTAAGTGGACGCCCAGTCACCTCTGCAATAGCTACAAGAGATGATATTTTTGGCTCTGTTTTACCAGACTCGATGTCCAGATAAGTTTGTCTGGCAACACCAAGCCTTTGCGCCACGTCCATCTGAGTAAGATTTCTGTATTCCCTTGCTTGTCTTATACGCTGTGCAACCTGCGATTTTACAATCACCATAAGCTTCTATCCCAAGCATCGGGTGCAGAATATCGGGCTTTTCCTTTATTCTGACACGCCATTCCGCAAACTTTGCATTATGCACGGCAGCCTGCGGTAAGCATGGGAAAAGTTGCTCGAAGTGTGAGTCTAGACTTGCGTTGCCCAAGGCAAATGACAGCCTTCAACCAGCAAATCTATTTTCACAGACATAGCGTATTATCAAGCTCATACAGTAAGTAAGCACTCAATTTCTCTGGGCGGATTTTGAATAATTCACCAAGAAGGAGGCCATATTTACACTCTGATTGAGTATGGCTGTCCGTGCCTCGTGAGGGAGCTTTGAGAAATGCTCCAACAGGCGATTAACGTCCTGTTTGTATTGCACATCATGAAGCTCAACATCCGCATCACCGTACACAAACCAAACCAGTGGGCGTTCCGTAATATCTGCAATTTCAGACAACATGCGTACACGCGGCTCTGTCTTCCCTGTTTCTATATCCAGATACGTTTGCCTTGCCACAGACAGCAGTTTGGCCATTTTTACCTGAGTTATTCCTTTCCACTCACGAGCTTCTTTTATTCTTTTCGCAACTTGCGATTTTGAGTCGATCATATCTCACTCCCTAAAACGTACAGTCTTGTTTTTTTGCTGTTTGAGCACCATTATGCACAATGCGCGCCAACTATTTAGACAGGGGATTATTTAACTGAAATCATGATGTTATGTAATCAATACGTCATACTGTAAATAAAACTGGGCTTGATGTCTGATATTGACTGCGAAATGATTTGCAAAATGCAAAAATCGTTAAATGCGAATGAATCTGCTTACTGCAGTTTGCGTGGAAATCAGTATTAGCTCACTGATGTGAAGGGATAGCGCACCGATAGTAACAGGGGTATGTATTGACCTTTAGTCAGTAAAACATACCCCAGAAAACACAAGCTATAATCTGACCAAATTATTCCACAGTGACGGCTTTGGCGAGGTTGCGGGGCTGATCAACGTCAGTCCCTTTAATCAAGGCGACGTGATAGGCCAGCAATTGCATCGGTAAGGTATAGAAAATAGGGGCGACCAGTTCATCAACATGAGGCATGGCAATGATCTTCATTCCCTCTGATTCAACGAATCCAGCATCCTGATCCGCGAACACGTAAAGCTGCCCTCCACGCGCCCGGACTTCCTCAATATTAGATTTGAGTTTCTCGAGTAAATCATTATTAGGAGCAACGACAATCACTGGCATATCAGCATCTATAAGAGCCAGAGGACCATGTTTCAGCTCGCCAGCCGCGTAGGCTTCAGCATGAATGTAAGAGATCTCTTTGAGCTTCAGAGCAGCCTCAATAGCAATTGGGTAAAATTCCCCTCTTCCTAAAAACAGCGCATGATGCTTCTCAGCAAAGTCTTCTGCCAACTGCTCGATATCTTTATCAAATGCCAGAGCTTGTTCCAGCGTTGCGGGCAGCCGATGCAAAGTGTCTGCGATCTTCGCCTCCAGCTTTTCATCAATACGTCGTTGAATTTTGCCCACGGCAGTCACCAGCATCAGTAAAGATGCCAACTGAGTAGTGAAGGCTTTGGTTGACGCTACACCGATTTCGGTTCCAGCGCGGGTCATGAAGGCTAAATCAGACTCACGGACCAGCGATGAGCCAGGCACATTGCAGATAGCCATTGCAGCCATATAGCCGCGTTGTTTTGCCAAACGCAGTGCTGCCAGCGTATCTGCCGTTTCACCTGACTGCGAGATAGTCAGCAGTAAGCTATTTGGGCGGCTGACAAAGTTGCGGTACCGAAACTCTGAGGCAATTTCAACGTCGCAACTTATACCAGCAATCGACTCAAACCAATAACGAGCCACCAGCCCCGCATTGTAGGAAGTCCCGCAAGCGATAATCTGAATATGCTGGGCCTTGGAAAAAATCTCTTCCGCACCCTGACCAAAACTTTCACCCAGGATGCTTTTACTACCCAGCCTGCTCTCGAAGGTGTTGGTCAAAGCAGCTGGCTGTTCGAAGATCTCTTTTTGCATGTAGTGGCGATATTGTCCCTTATCAGCCGCATCCTGTGTGATGGATGATTCCTGCATATTGCGTTCAACAGGGTTACCCTCGACATCGAATATCTCGATATCCCGGCGGCTGACACGGGCAATATCCCCTTCCTCAAGGAAAATAAAACGTCGAGTCACATTCAGAAGTGCAAGTTGGTCAGAAGCCAAGAAATTTTCACCAATCCCACAGCCAATGACCAATGGGCTGCCTGAGCGAGCCGCTACCAAGTGCTCTGGCTGACGTCTGTCCATAACGACAGTACCGTAAGCACCTTCAAGCTGCCCAATGGTGCGCTGAAACGCAGCGAGGAGGTCCCCTCCATGCTGGTTCAGTTCCCAGTCAACCAAATGACAAATCACCTCAGTATCTGTATCAGACGTAAACTGATAGCCCCGCTGTTCAAGTTGTTCACGAAGTAGCTGATGATTTTCAATGATCCCATTATGAACAACGGCAATGTGTTCACCGGACATATGCGGATGGGCATTCGCCTCGCTCGGCTCACCATGGGTCGCCCAACGAGTGTGAGCAATTCCGGTACCACCCTCAACAGCAGTATCGGCAACTGAGTCGGCAAGAGCTTTTACCTTGCCTAGCCGTCTTAAACGATGCAACGCTCCATCTGGAGTCGTGACCGCAAGGCCTGCTGAATCGTAGCCTCTGTACTCAAGACGTTTAAGACCTTCAACAAGAATTTCAGCCACGTCACGTTGAGCTACTGCTCCCACTATCCCGCACATATATGTCCTTTCAATCTGTAAAATTAGCTATCGGCACAGATAACGACTATGCCCTTATTTTCAATTTCTCGTTTGGTGTCACTGTCGAGCCCACTATCAGTGATCAAAGTGCTGATCGATTGCCATGGCAGCTCAAGATTTGGGATCTTACGGCCAATTTTATCGGACTCGACCATAACAACCACTTCCCTCGATACATCGGCCATTACTCTGCTAAGACCAATAAGCTCGTTGAAAGTCGTCGTACCACGTTCAACATCAATACCGTCTGCGCCGATAAATAACTGGTCAAAGTCATAGGATCTAAGTGCCTGCTCTGCTACCTGCCCCTGAAAAGCCTCTGAATGGGGATCCCAAGTTCCCCCCGTCATTAGAAGTGTGACTTCTCGTTCGAGCTCATTAATCGTATTCGCAACTTTCAGCGAATTGGTCATGACGACCAATCCATGCTTCTGGCTAAGCAGTGGCATTAGAGCCGCTGTTGTGGAGCCACTGTCGATCACGATTCTGTTGTGGTCGCGGATCCGCTCAGCTGCCGCCTGCGCAATCTTTTTCTTTCGTTCCGAAACTTTAACAACACTCTCCGAAACCATTTCTGCTGGAACAGGCACTGCACCGCCGTAGCGACGAAGTAGAATTCCATTCTTCTCCAGCTCTGCCAAGTCTTTACGAATAGTAACTTCTGAAGTTTCGAATAATGAAGAGAGTTTATCAACGCTAACTTCCCCCTGCTCAGACAACATAGCCATGATGGCATGGCGTCTTTGCTGGGTATTACGTTTCGACATGTAACCACCAAACTTTCGTTTCGAAAGATAATATTATAGTTTGAAAAAAGATCAAGTTGAGTAATGGTACAAAGACCACATTTTATGGAGCCTATTATACCTAAATAACAAGGTGTGTAGCGTGAAGGGAAAGTAACAGAAATAAGGAATGGGTCTTGTACTGATAAGTGAAAAGGGTGTTACGCCGATAAAAGGGAATAAAAAGTGCAGATAGAAAAAAAAGCAGGCCTAAAGGCCTGCTTTCAATCATGGTGCGGAAGGAGAGACTTGAACTCTCACACCTTGCGGCGCCAGAACCTAAATCTGGTGCGTCTACCAATTCCGCCACTTCCGCAAATTGTTGTCTGTCACAGAGGCAAACTCTATGAGGCACTGTATGGTGCGGGGGGAGGGACTTGAACCCTCACATCCTTTCGGACACTAGCACCTGAAGCTAGCGCGTCTACCAATTCCGCCACCGCCGCAAAACTCAAGACGTTACCCTTTAAGGTCAAACAGCTGGTAGCGCTGCTTCGTCTGTCGAAGTTACTCTTTTACCGATAAAAGTGCAACTTCTGTATAAATGGTGGCTACGACGGGATTCGAACCTGTGACCCCATCATTATGAGTGATGTGCTCTAACCAACTGAGCTACGTAGCCAACCTGAATAATGGCTGGGGTACCAGGATTCGAACCTGGGAATGACGGGATCAAAACCCGTTGCCTTACCGCTTGGCGATACCCCAACAATAACACGCTATAAAGCCTGTTATATAAATAAATGGTGCGGAAGGAGAGACTTGAACTCTCACACCTTGCGGCGCCAGAACCTAAATCTGGTGCGTCTACCAATTCCGCCACTTCCGCACACCTAATTGTTCATCTATTTCCGTTAGGAAAGAGATGGCGCGTCCGGGAGGATTCGAACCTCCGACCGCCTGGTTCGTAGCCAGGTACTCTATCCAGCTGAG
Source organism: Veronia pacifica (assembly GCF_001707825.1). GTDB lineage: Bacteria > Pseudomonadota > Gammaproteobacteria > Enterobacterales > Vibrionaceae > Veronia > Veronia pacifica. Next base: position 33,268 of record NZ_LYBM01000027.1, read on the forward strand.
CTACGGACGCGTTGGCTGGGGTACCAGGATTCGAACCTGGGAATGACGGGATCAAAACCCGTTGCCTTACCGCTTGGCGATACCCCAACTGAGGCGCGTATAATAGGGTGGAATAACTTAGCCGTCAACCCCCTATTTTTCGTTTGCTTAGCTTTTAACCAAACCAGTGAAAAAAGTCGTTATCCGATTTAAAGAGAGCACCGTTATACGGTGCTCATCAACAATCAGCTAGCGCTTTTTCACTGGACGCTGCCAGCCATCAATGGTGCGTGCTTTTGCACGACTGATGGCCAGTTGGTTCTCGCTTACGTTTGAGGTCAAGGTGGTGCCAGCACCAATGGTAGCTCCGCGATGGACAGTGACAGGAGCAATGAGCTGACTGTCAGAGCCAACGAATACATCATCCTCGATGATTGTCTGATGCTTATTGGCACCATCATAGTTACAGGTGATGGTACCCGCACCAATATTTACACGCTGCCCAATTCTTGCATCGCCGAGGTAAGTGAGATGATTGGCTTTTGAGCCTTGCCCAAGCGATGCATTTTTCATTTCAACGAAATTGCCAACATGACTGTCTCCAACGAGTTCAGCACCGGGACGCAGACGGGTGAAAGGCCCAACAGTACAATCCTCACCCACGGAGGCACCATCAATGATGCTGTATGGGCGAACAACAGTATTATCATCAATCTCGCAGTCTTTCAGTACACAGCCAGCACCGATGAGAACATTATCACCAAGTGTTACCTGTCCTTCGACAATCACATTGACATCTATTTCAACATCTACACCACATTGTAAAGAACCACGCAGGTCAAAACGCGCCGGATCACGCAGCATAACACCGGAAGTCAAAAGCTCTTTCGCCTGTTGTGCCTGATAAGCACGTTCTAGTCTGGCCAGTTGCACGCGGTTGTTAACGCCTTCTACCTCTATTGTGCTTTCTGGGTGAACAGCTTCAACCGCACGTCCCTCATCATGGGCGAGTGCGATGATATCGGTAAGATAATATTCGGCCTGTGCATTGTCATTTTTAAGCATGGATAGCCAACGGCGGAGATCGCGCCCTGTAGCTACCATTACACCAGTATTAATTTCACAGATAAGCTTCTGCTCCGGCGTGGCATCCTTGTCTTCCACGATAGCCACCACAGGCCCATTTCGGCGAACAATGCGGCCATAACCTGAAGGATCGTCCAATACCACAGTCAAAAGGGCAATGCCGCCCTCAGGCTGAGCTTCCAGTAGGTTTTCTATGGTCTTGTCGCTGATAAGCGGCACATCGCCGTACAATACCAGTATTTGTTCATCATCACGGAACGCATCAGACGCCTGATTAACAGCATGACCAGTACCCAACTGTTCAGCCTGCAACACCCAGTTCAATGTCTCTTCTGCCAGCGTGGCTTTCATCTTATCTGCGCCGTGGCCGAAAACCAAATGAAGGTTATCTGCACCAGCTGTCTGGCAAGTGTCGATAACATGTTTGACCATTGGCCTACCCGCTAAGGTATGAAGGACCTTAGGCAGATTTGAATACATACGGGTCCCTTTACCCGCAGCGAGAATAACCGCGCTGAAATTCATGGGTTGTATATTCCTTAAACTGAGTGATTGGACACTATTTTAAAGGGAAATAACGAAAAAGGGCAGGGTAAGAAAAATAAACAGGCAAAGTGTGTCCAATAAATCGGCGAAATTGAGACAACACATCTCGACATATAAAATTTAGCCATTAAAAAAGCGGCCAATATGGCCGCTTTTTTCTTTGGCTGGCAAATTATTTGCGAACGCGCTTTGTCAGCTCGATAACTCGAAGCTGGGCAATCGCTTTTGCCAAATCACTGGCCGCCTGAGCAAAGTCCATATCATCGTGCCTATCGAGCATTTGCTCTTCAGCACGACGCTTCGCTTCTTCAGCCTTGGCCTGATCCAGCTCTTCACCACGAATTGCGGTGTCAGCAAGCACAGTCACTGCACTCGGTTGTACTTCCAGCGTACCACCAGAAAGGTAAATTACCTCTTCCTGGCCGTCTTGCTTGGCAATACGGATCATGCCTGGCGTGATGGCGGTTAGCAGCGGGGTGTGATTAGGGAAAATACCCAGTTCACCCTCGCTACCGGTCACCTGAATTGACTCAGCGCCACCTGAGAAAAGTTCTTTCTCAGCACTGACCACATCCAGATGGAAGGTTTTCGCTGCCATATCGCCTCCTAACAAGCCTTACAGCTTCTTCGCGTTCTCAAGTACTTCGTCAATCGCACCACAGTACATAAATGCCTGCTCTGGGATATCATCGTACTCACCCGCTAGAAGACCCTTAAAGCTACGTAGGGTATCTTTCAGCGAAACGTAAACACCTTTCTGACCAGTGAAGACTTCTGCAACGTGATAGTTTTGCGTCAGGAAACGCTCAATCTTACGTGCACGTGCAACAGTCAACTTGTCTTCTTCAGACAGCTCGTCCATACCCAGAATAGCAATGATATCTTTCAGCTCTTTGTAACGCTGAAGAACACTTTGCACGCCACGGGCAATCTCGTAGTGCTCCTGACCAACAACCAGTGGATCAAGCATACGTGATGTTGAATCCAGTGGGTCGATCGCAGGGTATAGACCCAGAGAAGCGATTTGACGAGACAGTACAACCGTTGCATCCAAGTGAGCAAAGGTGGTCGCTGGCGATGGGTCAGTCAAGTCATCTGCAGGAACGTAAACGGCCTGAACAGATGTGATAGAACCCGTCTTAGTCGACGTAATACGCTCTTGAAGTACACCCATCTCTTCAGCCAGTGTAGGCTGATAACCTACTGCTGAAGGCATACGACCCAGAAGTGCTGATACCTCAGTACCGGCTAGGGTGTAACGATAGATGTTATCGATAAACAGAAGTACATCACGGCCTTCATCACGGAACTTCTCAGCCATAGTCAGGCCAGTCAGTGCTACGCGCAGACGGTTACCCGGTGGCTCGTTCATCTGACCATATACCATGGCTACTTTTGATTCTTCTGGGTTTTCGATGTTTACAACACCCGCTTCCTGCATTTCGTGGTAGAAGTCGTTACCTTCACGGGTACGCTCACCAACACCAGCAAATACTGAAAGGCCAGAGTGTTGCAGTGCGATGTTGTTGATAAGCTCCATCATGTTAACGGTCTTACCTACACCTGCACCACCGAACAGACCGATTTTACCACCCTTGGCAAATGGACAAATCAGGTCGATAACTTTAACACCCGTTTCCAGAAGCTCAGTCGCGTTAGACTGGTCTTCATAACTTGGTGCTTCACGGTGAATAGAATAGCGCTCTTTCTCACCGATATCTCCGCGCTCGTCGATAGAGTCACCCAGAACGTTCATGATACGTCCAAGAGTTTCTGAACCAACTGGCACTTCGATTGGTTTACCTGTGTTTTCTACTTCCAGTCCACGACGCAGACCGTCAGAAGAACCCATAGCGATGGTACGTACGATACCACCACCAAGCTGTTGCTGAACTTCCAGCACCAGACGCTCGCCTTCACGTTTCACATTTAGTGCATCATATACCTGAGGTACAGACTCTTGTGAAAACTCTACGTCGACTACCGCACCGATGATCTGGACGATCTTACCTGTAGCCATCGTTATTCCTCTAAAATAGTTCGTTGGCCCTTGCCTTAAACAGCCGCTGCACCGGAAACGATTTCCGACAGCTCCTGAGTAATTGCAGCCTGACGGGCTTTGTTGTACACCAGTTGCAGTTCATCAATGAGATTTCCTGCGTTATCTGTTGCAGCTTTCATCGCAACCATACGTGCAGCTTGTTCGCACGCTAGGTTCTCTACAACCCCTTGATACACCTGTGATTCGACATAACGAACCAGCAGAGTATCCAGCAGAGGTTTAGGCTCAGGCTCATAGACATAGTCCCAAGCATGGTTGCGTTGCATGTCTTCGTCTTCGGACTTAGGCAAAGGCAGCAATTGATCGATTACTGGTTCCTGCGTCATGGTATTTACAAAGTTGTTGTAAACCAGATACAGGCGGTCCAGTTGGCCTTCATCATATTTTTTCAGCATGACACCGACAGTACCGATGAGTTCGTCGAGAGATGGGTTATCACCCATACCCGAAACCTGTGCTGAAACATTTCCACCGTAAGTGTTAAAGAAAGCTATGGCTTTTGACCCAATAAGAGCAGTGTCAACATCGACACCTTTCTCAGACCATGCCTGCATATCTTTTACCGCACGTTTGAACATATTAATGTTCAAACCACCACATAGGCCGCGGTCAGTAGAAACAATGATGTAACCGACGCGCTTGGCTTCCCGCTCTTCCATATAAGGATGGCGATACTCGAGGTTACCAAGTGCGACATGACCGATCACTTTGCGCATAGTGACCGCGTATGGACGTGATGACTGCATAGCTTCTTGCGAACGACGCATTTTAGAAGCTGCCACCATTTCCATCGCTTTGGTGATTTTCTGCGTGTTTTCAACGCTTCCAATCTTATTGCGAATTTCTTTTCCGCCGGCCATCGTTACTCTCCATTACCAGAAGACCGCCAAAGCGGCCTTCTGCGCATTACCAAGTTTGCGTTGCCTTGAAATCTTCAACCAGCTTGGTCAGCTGACCTTCAATTTCACCGTTGTAGTTACCAGTCTCATCGATCTGAGCAACTAACTCGGCGTGCTGTGACTTAGCAAACGCCAGCAGTGCGGCTTCAAAGTCGCCCAGCTTGTCGGTGTCAACATCTGTCAGGAAACCTTTTTCTGCAGCAAAAATGACCAGAGCCTGTTCAAATACAGACATTGGTGCATACTGCTTTTGCTTCATAAGCTCGGTTACTTTCTGACCGTGGTCCAGCTGCTTCTTCGTTGCGTCATCAAGGTCAGATGAGAACTGAGCAAACGCCGCCAGTTCACGGTACTGAGCCAGAGCAGTACGGATACCGCCAGACAGCTTTTTGATGATTTTTGTTTGAGCAGAACCACCAACACGCGATACAGAAATACCTGGGTCAACCGCTGGACGGATACCTGCGTTAAACAGTTCCGTTTGCAGGAAGATCTGACCATCGGTGATAGAGATAACGTTCGTCGGTACGAATGCAGATACGTCACCCGCTTGCGTCTCGATGATAGGCAGTGCAGTCAGTGAACCTGTCTTACCTTTCACTTCACCTTTGGTAAAGTTCTCAACGTAATCGGCGCTAACACGTGCAGCACGCTCAAGCAGACGAGAGTGAAGATAGAAAACATCACCAGGGAAGGCTTCACGGCCCGGTGGACGACGCAGTAGCAAAGAAATCTGACGATAAGCAACAGCTTGCTTTGACAGATCATCATATACGATTAGCGCGTCTTCACCGCGGTCACGGAAGTACTCACCCATAGCACAACCAGCATATGGAGCAAGGTATTGCAGGGCCGCAGCTTCAGAAGCAGACGCAACGACAACAATAGTGTTCTTCAGTGCATCGTGCTCTTCCAGCTTACGTACAACGTTCGCAATGGTAGAGGCTTTCTGGCCGATCGCTACATAAATTGAGTAGATGCCAGAGTCTTTCTGGTTAATGATCGCATCGATTGCCAGTGCGGTCTTACCCGTCTGACGGTCACCGATAACCAGCTCACGCTGACCACGGCCGATTGGGATCATTGAGTCAACAGACTTATATCCTGTTTGTACAGGTTGGTCGACTGACTGACGTGCGATAACACCCGGTGCGATAACTTCTACAGGAGAAGTCAGCTTTGCCTCAATCGGGCCTTTACCGTCGATTGGCTCACCCAGTGTGTTAACAACACGACCAAGTAGTTCAGGACCTACTGGCACTTCAAGAATGCGGCCAGTGCCTGTTACTTTCATGCCTTCCTGAAGGTCAGCATATGGACCCATCACAACCGCACCAACAGAGTCGCGCTCAAGGTTAAGCGCCAGTGCAAAACGGTTGCCTGGTAGTTCAATCATTTCACCTTGCATTGCGTCAGCAAGGCCATGGATGCGAATGATACCGTCGCTGACTGACACGATGGTACCTTCGTTGCGAGCTTCACTTACAACGTCGAATTTTTCGATACGTTGTTTGATCAGATCGCTAATCTCCGTGGAATTAAGTTGCATGCTCCAATTCCCCAAATCAAGACTGCAATGCATCGCTCAGGCGGCGAATACGACCGCTTACTGAGTTATCGATGACCAAGTCTCCAGCTCGAATCACAACCCCGGCAACCAGGGTCTCGTCTACACTACAGTTCAGCTTTACTTTGCGCTCAAGGCGCGCTTCTAGCTTGACGGCAATGGCGTCAAGTTGCGCTTGTTCAAGCGCAACAGCAGAGAGAATGTCAACATCCACCTGCTTTTCGTGTTCACGGCGCAATGCCATAAACTGATCGCACACTTCCGGCAACGCTTTCAAGCGGCCATTATCAGCCATCACCTTTATCAGGTTCTGGCCGTTTTCATTGAGCTGCTCACCAGATACTGAAACAAAAATATCAACCAGTTTATCGGCAGTGACTGCACCACTTAGTAAATTAGCGATAGTTTCGTTTCTGGTGACCTCGGCAGAAAAAGCAAGCATTTCAGACCATTGGTCTAGCTCGTTTTTCTCTACCGCCAAATCAAATGCTGCTTTAGCGTAGGGGCGTGCAATAGTTGTCAGTTCAGACATGACGGCCCCTCCTCATTAAAGTTCTGCAGTGATTTTTTCGAGAATATCTTTATGAGCAGACTCATCAATAGAGCGCTCCAGAATCTTCTCAGCACCGATAACGGCTAGAGTTGCAACTTGTTTGCGCAGTTCATCGCGAGCACGGTTGCGTTCAGCATCAATTTCAGCTTTACCCTGAGTCAGGATATTGTCGCGTTCAGCATTTGCTTCTTCACGAGCTTCATCAATAATTTGTGCTTTACGCTTGTTTGCCTGCTCGATGATCTCAGTTGCAGCGCGCTTTGCTTCCGCCAGTTGGTCAGAAGCATTAGCCTGGGCCAAATCCAGGTCTTTTGCGGCACGATCAGCCGCCGCTAGACCGTCAGCAATTTTCTTCTGACGCTCCTCAATCGCTTGCATTAATGGTGGCCATACATATTTCATGCAGAACACCACAAACATGAAGAATGCGATCGCCTGGCCAATCAGAGTAGCGTTGATATTCACAACAGCGCCTCCCTTCTAGTTAGCTTCAGGTAAGAGTTCAAGCGACTTAAGCAAGTTGGCCAACGAACGGGTTATTAAAGATGATAAGCAGAGCGATAACGATACCGATCATTGGGATAGCATCCAGTAGGCCTGCGATGATGAACATTTTCACCTGCAGCATTGGAGCCATCTCTGGTTGGCGAGCTGCACCTTCCAGGAATTTACCGCCGAGAATTGCAAAGCCAATTGCTGTACCCAGTGCAGCAAGACCTACAATGACGCCAACGGCAATTGCAGAAAAGCCTAATAAAGTTTCCATCACTATCTCCAGTTTCTTGTTGTCGGCACTATGCCGGAAAAGTAGAAAAAAAATTAAAAATTATTAATGGTCATCCACTGCGTGTGCCTGAGACAGGTACACAATGGTAAGCATCATAAATACAAAGGCCTGGATTGTAATTACCAGGATATGGAATATTGCCCAAGGCAATGATCCCAGCCATTGTCCCCACCATGGCAGCAGAGCTGCACACAGGATAAACACCACCTCACCCGCAAACATATTACCGAACAAACGCATGCCGAGAGAAAGCGGTTTCGCGAGTAGCGAGATCACTTCCAGCATAAGGTTGAAAGGAATAGCAATTGGATGATTGAATGGGTGAAGCGCAAGCTCTTTTGCAAAGCCACCAAGGCCTTTCATTTTGATGCTGTAGTACACCATCAAAGCAAAGACACTTATGGCCATACCCATAGTGATGTTGACGTCTGCCGAAGGAACAACTTTAAGGTATGGGATGCCTGCCAGTTCCGCTGGATACGGAAGAAAATCAATGGGCACAAGGTCCATTAAGTTCATCAGAAATATCCAGACGAAAATCGTCAGAGCCAAAGGTGCTATTAACGGGTTTTTTCCCTGGAAAGTATCACGAACGTTTTCGTCCACGAACTCTACCAGAATCTCAACCGCGCATTGGAGCTTACCCGGGACCCCTGTCGTTGCTTTCTTAGCTACTGAGCGGAACAGCCATAAGAAGCCGAAACCGAGCAGAACAGAGAAAAACAGGCTATCTATATTTAACGTCCAGAAACTTCCTGGCTCCACAAGACCCAGCTTGTCAGTTGACAAGTGTTGTAAGTGGTGCTGGATGTAACTTTCTGACGTAAGCGCATCACCTGACGCAGCCATAACTCATCCTATTTGTTGTTGTTAATGAATAAAACTGGTGCCAGGATGTTGACCCCGAGTACCAGCAAATAGGTCAGTTTGAGGGGAACAAGTTCCACCTCGGCATACAGGTAAACAACGGAAAACAAGCAGACTGTAAGTAGGATTTTGAGGACTTCACCACCATAAAATGACGAAACTACCGCTTTGGCAGCTCTCGCCCCACTAAACAGGAAAGCGCACATGGCAAAAGCGGTATTTGCAACAACAAATATCCCTCCTCCAATGAGCGCTGATATTCCCCAGTCGACATTGATGACTACTGTCATCACGATTGCCGTTGCTAACACAACGCCCGCCTGCAAGAGCAATAACCTTTTCGCAAGCCTGCGACCAGGTCGCGCGAGCGTTGATACCATGTATTAGTTCCTCGATTCCTTTCCACTTAGCACTTTTTTGGTCGTGCTGGGAAAACTGCGAAAATTATACGGGTCGCATGATTGAATGCAATCTGAACATTCCAAAAATGGAGGCTAAATTTTACAACAGGGTAGACGGATCACAGTAACTAAATTTGTGTAACAAAATTTAAATGTTATCAGCTCACACTTCTAACCCTAAAGTTGCAAGTATTTGCATTAATTGCTTTGACTGCTCGAAATTTATCACCAATTTACCGCTCCCGTTTTTGCGCTGTGACAATTGAACAGGCGTACCAAACTTCTCGTTGAACAAGTCCTCAACTTTTATCGATTCTGGGGATTTTTCGGCAGATACCTCAGTTTTCTTGGGAGAAAGATACTTTTTCACCAAAGATTCTGTTTGTCGAACCGTCAAATTACGGCTGACTGACTCTCTCGCGGCCTTGATCTGATTATCGCCATCCAGTGCCAGTAACGCTCTCGCATGTCCCATGTCCAACTGTTGCTCCAGCAACAGTGTTTTTACATCTATCTCAAGGCCATTAAGACGAAGTAAATTACTGATCGCAGTGCGAGATTTCCCCAGAGCGTCAGCTAACTGCTGATGGGTAAGAGTGAAATCAGCAACCAAACGCTCAAGAGCCTGTGCCTCCTCCATCGCGTTGAGATCTTCTCGTTGAATATTCTCTATCAGAGCAATAGCACTGGCTGCTTTGTCATCCAGTTTGCGCACCAGACACGGCACAACTGAAAGCCCAACGCGCTTGGCCGCACGCCAGCGACGCTCGCCAGCAATGATTTCGTAATGACTGTCTGACAACTGACGTACAACAAGAGGCTGAATGATCCCTTGTGCGCGAATAGACTCTGCCAGTTCTTCTAACGCGTCCTCAGCCATTTCCTGTCTCGGCTGATAAGCGCCCGGCTGCAAATTTTGAATGGGTAGGTATTGCAATTCGCTGTCAGAAGGGGCTTTCTCTGGCTCTGCGTCAAAGTGAACCCGTGCCTGTGCCTGAGAACTGGTTGCAAGAAGGGCATCCAAGCCTTTGCCAAGACCACGTTTTGTTGCGTTCATTGTGTTTCCTTAAGAAGCATTTAGCACATCTGCTGACTGGCGGGCGTTATCTTCCCGTCTCAACATTTCTCCTGCCAGTGCAAGATAAGATTTTGCACCACTGGAATATTTGTCGTAATACATCGCCGGTCGTCCATGGCTTGGCGCTTCTGCAAGCCGAACATTTCTAGGAATAACCGTACGGTAGACTTTATCACCAAAATGTTTCTTGATTTGTTCAGAGACTTCGACTGAGAGGCGGTTACGAGGGTCATACATAGTTCGCAGCAGACCTTCCACATGCAGCTCTTCGTTGACCACACCTGCAAGTTTGCCAATGGTATCCATCAAGGCCGTCAACCCTTCTAATGCAAAGTACTCACATTGCATCGGTACCAGCACCGAGTTGGCAGCCGTCATTGCATTGATTGTCAATAGGTTGAGAGAGGGAGGGCAGTCAATGAAGATGAAGTCGTAGCGATCACGGACTCCCTCAAGGACATTGCGAAGGCGAACTTCGCGAGCAAATACTTCCATCAACTTGATTTCAGCCGCGGTAACGTCACCATTGGCCGCGACAAGATGGTAACCACCGGATGTTTCTGTTACTACGACTTGCTCGAAAGGTGTGTCTTCAACTAATAATTCGTAGGCAGTGGCTCCAACATTGTACTTGTCGACACCACTTGCCATGGTAGCGTTACCCTGGGGGTCAAGATCAATAACCAGCACGCTTCTCTTGGTCGCAGCAAGAGATGCAGCAAGATTGACACAGGTTGTGGTTTTACCTACACCACCTTTCTGATTGGCTATCGCTATTACCTTTCCCACAACGCACCTCGTCTTTAAGTCCTATGAAGACAAGACTACTAGATGACGCTGACCTTCTAATGACGGAACCATCAAAGATTTGATATCGGTCACGGAACAATCTGCAGGAAGGCTATCAAGCTCGAGATTATCGAGTTGACCTTTCAGTGCATAAAATCGCCCATTTTCGGCGGGTAAATGCTGACACCAGCTCACCATATCGGTGATTGATGCAAAAGCGCGGCTGAGGACCCCATCGAAGCCAAGCTCAGGACGGAACTCCTCTACACGGCTTTGTACTGGCGTAACATTGTCAATATTGAGCTCGTGGATCACCTGTCGGATGAAACGGATCCTTTTCCCTAGACTGTCCAGCAACGTGAAAGACTTCTCAGGATTGATGATCGCAAGCGGAATCCCGGGTAGTCCGGGTCCAGTCCCTACATCGATAAATCTGTGGCCATCGAGATGTTCACTGACCACCAGACTGTCGAGTATGTGTTTAACCACCATTTCTCTTGGATCGCGGACAGAGGTCAGATTATAAGCTTTGTTCCATTTGTGCAGCATCTCAACGTAACCGAGAAGCTGCGCCTGTTGGTTAGCAGGAATATCAAGTCCTGCTTTTTCAATAAGTTGTGCGAGATATTCTTTCACGGTTTATCATGCTCCTTTTTTGAGCATGCCTTGTTTTTTTAGATACACGAGCAAGATCGAGACCGCAGCCGGCGTAATACCAGAAATACGCGAGGCCTTACCTATGGTTTCAGGTCTGGCATCTTCAAGTTTGGCAATCACTTCGTTAGACAGACCTTTGATCTGCTTAAAATCTATGGTGTTGGGCAAACTGGTATTTTCATGGCGTAATGACTTAGCGATTTCATCTTTCTGGCGGTCAATATATCCTGCATATTTGACTTGAATCTCAACTTGCTCACGAGCCTGCTGATCGTCATGGGCGGGTGCAAACACTGGGTTGGTCACCAACTGGTCGTAGCTTACTTCTGGACGACGCAAGAGATCTTCGCCATTCGCCTCGCGTGCCAGCGGGGTCTTTAATGATTCATTTAATGCAGCCGTGTGTTCTGACGTCGGATGAATCCAGGTTTCGCGAAGTCGCTGACGCTCTAGTTCAATATTTTCCATCTTTTCATTGAAACGCTGCCAGCGCTCATCGCCAACCAAACCGAGCTTGCGGCCCGTCTCAGTAAGACGAATATCCGCGTTATCCTCACGCAGCAACAAACGGTATTCCGCGCGAGAAGTAAACATTCTGTAGGGTTCTTTGGTGCCCATTGTCGACAAATCATCAATCAACACACCCATGTAGGCTTCGTCACGGCGCGGACTCCAGCCTTCTTTGCCTTGTGAGAACAATGCTGCATTACATCCTGCTACTAATCCCTGAGCTGCCGCTTCCTCGTAGCCAGTTGTACCATTTATCTGTCCGGCGAAGAAAAGACCAGACAAATATTTCGTTTCAAAGGTTTGCTTGAGATCGCGTGGATCAAAGAAATCATACTCGATCGCGTATCCCGGACGGATCACCCGCGCATTTTCAAACCCTTTGATCGAATGGATGATCGACATCTGAACATCAAAGGGAAGGCTGGTTGAGATCCCATTTGGATAAAGTTCATGTGTCGTCAGTCCTTCAGGCTCAACAAATATTTGGTGTTTATCCTTGTCGGCAAAGCGCATGACCTTGTCTTCGATCGATGGACAGTATCTCGGGCCGATACCCTCAATAACACCTGCATACATAGGACTGCGATCAAGGTTATTTCTGATAACCTCATGTGTCTGCTCGTTCGTGTAGGTGATAAAACACGGCAATTGTTTTGGATGTTCTGATGTATTGCCCATGAAAGAGAATACCGGACGAGGATTATCTCCATGTTGCGTTTGCATCACACTGAAATCGACAGTTCTGGCATCGATACGTGGCGGTGTTCCCGTTTTCAATCGATCAACACGGAAAGGTAGAGCTCTTAAGCGATCTGCCAATGCGATCGAAGGAGGATCGCCTGCGCGGCCTCCAGAGTAATTTTCAAGCCCTATATGGATCTTACCCCCAAGGAAGGTGCCAACGGTCAATACAACGGCTTGTGCGCGGAATTTGAGACCCATTTCAGTAATGACACCCATCACGCGATCCTGTTCAACGATGAGATCAGTAACCGCTTGCTGAAACAGCATAAGATTAGGCTGATTTTCCAGTGTTTCTCTCACCGCGGTTTTGTAGAGCAGTCTGTCAGCCTGAGCACGGGTCGCCCGTACTGCCGGCCCTTTCGATGAATTCAGGGTACGGAATTGAATGCCCCCTTTATCGATGGCCCGGGCCATTACACCGCCGAGTGCATCCACTTCTTTAACCAGATGTCCTTTTCCGATCCCGCCAATGGCAGGGTTACATGACATTTGCCCTAACGTATCAATATTGTGTGTCAGCAGAAGTGTATGCTGTCCCATACGTGCGGCAGCCAGAGCGGCTTCCGTTCCTGCATGACCTCCACCAACAACGATGACGTCAAAGTTATCCTGGTAAAACATGATATGCCCTCGAAGGAATTAGGTTGATCAGTTACTTGGTTCAAAAGGGTGAGTATTCTACCCCTTTTATGTTTCTGAGAGAACCAAAAGTGTGATCTTTGATCAGGCTCTTTTCTCTTTAAAATATCTAAAGATCTTTTATATAGATCTTCTATTAGATCTTTTATTAAAGAAACGGATCTTTGTGGATAACCGTGTTTTGATCAACATGATCATGTGTTTATGGAGGATCACTTTCTGTGGGGGAGCTTGGATCAATTGCTGTATTATCTGGGATCAAAATAGGGGTTTATACACAGGGGGGAAAGGGCATTAAAAGTATTAAATGGATAACTATAGGTTGATCACTGGTTTGATCTATAGTTATCCACAGATAAAGGATCGTCTTTGAATAAGTTACGTTAACAATGATAACAAGAGTTATTCACATAATTTACTTTTCCACTGGGATAACCATGCTTCAGCGGGCTCCTCTGGCATTGGATATTCAAGGACATCAACATCAAGACGCTCAGCAATACGCGTTGCACCGAGTTGTTCCAGCAAAATATCGGCCTTTTTCCCTGCGCCACAATAGGTGTCATAACTCGAATCGCCGATGGAGACCACAGCGAAGTGTAACCCCTTCAAGTCAGGTTTTTGTGCGTCCAGATCTTCCATCATGGGCGCGAGATTTTCGGGGTAGTCGCCTGCACCATGTGTTGAGGTGATCAACAGTAAATGATCATTGTGTGAGAGGTCATCAATAACTGCCTCGTTGATCACTTTTGTTGTATGACCATCAGACTCGAGAAGATCTGACAGGTGATCGCCAACATATTCAGCACCACCAAGTGTGCTGCCCGTTATCAGTGTTATTCCTTTCATAGCATTCCCTGAGAGTAAATAATGTCAGGGCTAGTATTCCGGTTAACCCTTGGGTGAGTCAAGACGGGTTAATCATGCAGGGGAGGTGGAGGCGGGGGAGTCGCAACACTGATGTTACCTTTACCCGATTTCTTTGTGTTTTTCACCGCTAGTCTTGCCGAATCAATCAATTGGTAGGCTTCACCAGCTACTTTTTCTCTGATCGAAATACCTATGCTGGCACTGTATTTGATAGCACCGTTGTTTAACAGTAGCGACCGAGTCCTTATATTGCTCTTTATAGCTTCAGCCAACACTAAAGCATCATTTAAACCTGCTTTAGATAATACAATCGCAAAGGTGTCTGACTGGAGTCGTCCAATCGACATATGTGAACTCTCGTTATGTGGCTTCAGCAGCAGGGAAAGGTCTTTTAGGACTGCATTGCCTGTGTCCCAGCCATATTCGTTATTGATTGCTTTAAAGTTGTCAATGTCGACAACCATGACCACCACAGTGTTTCCAGCAATGTCCATTGACTTCGATATTTGACGATAAATTTCTTCATAGTTGTTCAGACCCGTCATAGCATCTCTCGTCTGTGCATCGAGAATATGTTCACTCTCCGCTTTTGACTCATCACGGTAGAATGCTAAAAATTGAGTGGTGCCCAGCACGACGAGCACCGCTGTTAACAATGCCAGTGCAGGTGTCACTGATACATTCAGCAGTGGTTCAGCTTGGTGGGTGTTGATAAAAAAAATTGCCGCTAAAGTGAAGGTGACCACCACCATTTGAGTAATGAACCTGTAACTATTGAGCAGAAACGAGCAAAGCAGAGGGATAAGTAAAAACAAAACTTCAGTGTGAATTGCACGGGGGAAAATGACCAAAGTGAAGGTTGTTAACTGACAAGAGAATATTATCAGTGCCCATATGACCGATAACGTTCTCAGCCCCTCATAATTCAATAGAAGGCATACTGGATAGAGAAGGACGTAGATAAGGACAATTGACGCCGCTTGATAGTGATTGAAGGCGATAGCAATCGTCATACTTAAAATCAGTGTTCCGGCAATGCAATAGAGGGTAAAAAGGTTGATTAATCTGACCTGATGAAAGTAACCACGGTCTGTTTTATTCAGCCCGATATTAATCCAGGGGTCCAATGTCTTGTGCATCACATCAATGTCTTAAACAGGCCTTTTTCCAGTGTAGACAATCAATAGATCGATAAGGCAAAAAAGAGATTGATCCTGTTTTTTATCTGTGGATGGATCTGTTTATAGAGATCGGCTGTGTTTTATCGTGATCTTATTAAGCATTGATATAACGGGCTTTAGAGGGAAGATCTAGGCATTTTCTACAATATCTGGACTGTGAATAAGTTTATTGTGCTGACGATCAATAGTGTTATTTTTCTAGATGTTTTAAGTGGATATTAGGAAAGATCTTAACTTGTGTATGTTGCGAGTGATTTTTGCTGATAAGTTGAGAAAAAGCCCGTTCCCGGGCTTTGTGTTAGCTTACTTTCCAATACAGAATGAACTGAAGATCCTGCCCAACAGATCGTCTGAGCTGAATTCACCCGTTATTTCGTTCAGGTGCTGCTGAGCAAGTCGGAGTTCCTCTGCAAGGATCTCTCCGGCCATAAAGCCCTCCAGTTGCTCCTTACCCGTTGCCACATGGACGGCTGCCAGCTCAAGGGCCTCAAGGTGACGCCGTCGTGCCATAAAGCCGCCTTCTGTGGCGCCAGAGAACCCCATACAGGCCTTGAGATGCTCCCTGAGGTCATCAATACCTTTGCCTGTCATGGCACTGAGTCTTATCAGTGTTGGATTATTGGCGTGACATATTCCCAGTGTTTCTCCGGTGATATCTGCCTTGTTGCGAATGACAGTAATACCGACAGAATCAGGGAGGCGATTGACAAATTCCGGCCAGATATCGGCAGGACTGGTGGCCTCAGTGGTAGTGCCGTCAACCATAAAAAGTACCCGGTCAGCACTGGCTATTTCGTCCCAGGCCCGCTCGATACCAATGCGCTCAACTTCATCAGACGCATCGCGTAATCCTGCAGTATCAATAATATGCAGGGGCATACCATCAATATGAATATGTTCTCTCAGAACATCACGCGTGGTTCCGGCAATATCAGTAACAATGGCGCTGTCTTTGCCTGAGAGCGCATTGAGTAGGCTCGACTTTCCTGCATTAGGGCGACCAGCAATCACGACCTTCATTCCTTCCCGCATGATCGCACCCTGACTGGCTTCACGACGAACAGCATCAAGGTTTTCTATGATCGCATTAAGGTCAGCGGCCACTTTACCGTCGGAAAGAAAGTCTATTTCTTCATCCGGGAAATCAATCGCTGCTTCAACGTAAATCCTCAAGTGGATCAGTGACTCCACCAGCTCATTTACTTTGCCTGAAAATGCGCCTTGCAGGCTCTGAAGGGCTGATTTTGCTGCTTGCTCTGAGCTTGCATCAATAAGGTCAGCAATTGCTTCTGCCTGTGCAAGATCCAGCTTATCGTTGAGAAACGCTCGTTCAGAGAATTCGCCCGGCCTTGCTGTTCGAATACCATCGATGGCGACAATACGCTTGATCAGCATATCCATAATCACGGGGCCGCCATGTCCTTGCAATTCAAGTACATCCTCGCCAGTGAAGGAATGAGGGGCCTGAAAATAAAGGGCAATTCCCTGATCGATGGCTGCACCACTGATGTCGTTAAAAGGGAGATATTCAGCGCGGCGTATGCTGAGTTCCTTGCCTGTCACCTGTCTGGCCACATCACGAGCCTTAGGTCCGGATACACGGATGATTCCAACCCCGCCACGCCCTGGCGGGGTTGCCTGCGCAACTATGGTGTCGCTGTGCTCAAACATTTCATCAACCTGTTTACAAAATTTGTCTGTGGCTAGTGTATCGCAAAGAGGCCGTTGTCTGGATAGCTGTCTGGCTCTTGCGCATAAAAAAGGCGGCCATATCCGGCCGCCTCATTATCATTTATCTTTTCACGCTCTGCTGTGCAGACCTTTTTTCTCCAGAGAGCGGTAAATCAGCGTCTGCTGAATGAGTGTCATAATGTTAGACACCAGCCAGTACAGAACCAGACCTGATGGGAACCACAGGAAGAATACCGTGAACATCACTGGCATAAAGGTCATGATCTTCTGTTGCATCGGATCAGTGACAGTAGATGGGCTCATTTTCTGGATGATAAACATCGAGATACCCATCAGAATAGGCAGTACGTAATACGGGTCCTGAGCGGATAGATCCTGAATCCATAGTACGAATGGCGCGTGACGCAGCTCCACCGATTCCATCAGTGCCCAGTAAAAGGCAATGAAGATTGGCATTTGAAGGAGTAGAGGAAGACAGCCACCCAGTGGGTTCACTTTCTCACGCTTGTAAAGCTCCATCATTTCCTGGCTCATGCGTTGGCGGTCATCACCGATACGCTCACGCATTTCCTGCAGTTTAGGTTGCAAGATACGCATTTTCGCCATCGAGGTGTACTGTGCTTTCGTCAGTGGATACATCAGACCACGAATAACCATGGTCATTATCACGATAGCCAGACCCCAGTTAGAGACCATTGACTGAATGAATGTCAGCAGGCTGTGCAGTGGACTTGCGATGAACCATAACCAACCGTAGTCGACTGTCAGGTCAAGGTTAGGTGCTGTCGCCTTCATTTCGTTTTGAAGTTTTGGACCGACCCACAGTGTCGCTTTTAATGTGTCAGATGTACCTGCTGCAACTTCGACAGGAGGCATACGAACACCAATAAACCCAAGTCCATTGTTGGTACGGGTATACAGGTTAGTATCACCTTCAGCGTGAGGGATCCAGGCACTTACGAAGTAGTGCTGCATCATCGCTGCCCAGCCATTACTGCTGATAGTCAGGTTAAGGTTTTTATCCTGCATATCATCGAAGCTGTACTTTTTATATTTCGTATCGTTTGCTGAGTACGCACCGCCGCGGTAAGTCGGCATGGTCAGACTGCCGCCATCGTCCAGCAGATTCTGTTTCAGCTGTGCGTACATCTGTACGTTCGCATTAGATGCTGACTGGTTATCAATGGTGTATTCGACGTCTACGGCGTAACTGCCACGCTTGATAACGTAAGTCTTAATGAAAGTGATACCGTCTTTTACCAGCGTCATCGGAACGCGCAGTTCACTCTGCCTTCGGCCAATTCAAACGCCTTTGCAGATACGGTAAATTCGGCGCGGCCTTTGGTTGTATCGATACCATCAGCACCAATCAAACCACTTTGTGCGGTAAAGGTGTGGCCAGCTTCGCTTTTGAGTAGTACAAACTTGTTATCAGAATTGAGATCCGCATCATACTGGCGTAGCTCAGCATGCACGACATCACCACCCTGGGTGTCTACGGTCAGCGTCAGTACGTCTGACTCGATAGTGATCAGCTTATCGGATACTGCAGTATCAGTCACAGGCTGCTGAACGGCATCCGAGCCGGCTGGAACATCACCACTGGTTTGTGCTTGCTGTGTTACGCCCTGTCCCTGTGGTTGAGGGGTTGTTTCTGCATTCCACTGCTGAAAAAGCAGGAAAGAAACGAACAGTAGGGCAATCAACAGGATATTGCGTTGGGAATCCATTGTTAATTGTCTCGATTGTCAGATTGATTAGGTGGCACTGGATCGTAACCACCAGAGTTTAAAGGATGGCATTTTAATAGACGTTTGCTGGCTAACCAACCACCTTTTATCACACCGTGACGGCTGACCGCTTCTATGGCGTATTGAGAACAGGTGGGGGTGAAACGACATCTCGGCCCAATGAGCGGGCTGATAACGAGTTGATAAAATCGAATAAGACCGATTATCAACGTTTTCGCGGCGGTCGAGACAAACGTAGCCATAACTTATCGAGCAGCGTCCTCAATTCTTCGTTGCTGAGGTCGTTTGCACTTTTTTTGGCAATCACCACGTAGTCTTTGGCAGGCAAATCGTGCTGACGAAGACGAAAACTTTCTCTGACCTGACGCTTGAACCGGTTACGGTCTACAGCCAGTTTTATCTGTTTTTTGGGAACAGCTTGACCCAAACGGGCATGATCGAGAGTGTTTTTACGGGCGAGAATAGTTAAGTGCGAACTGCCAGCGCGGTGAGGTTGCTGGAAGACAGTATTGAAATGTTCGGGAGTTAACAGACGTAACTCCCGAGGGTAAGCTAGCTTAGACAAAATCGCGATGGATTATTTTGCAAGCTGCTTACGGCCTTTTGCGCGACGAGCGGCAATAACCTTACGACCGTTCTTAGTTGCCATGCGAGCACGGAAACCGTGAGAGCGCTTGCGCTTTAGAACAGAAGGTTGAAAAGTGCGTTTCATGGTTTCTACCTTATTACTGATCAGTTTTTAGGTTTTGTTAACCCGGCGTTGGATAAAAGTCCGACGCCTCTCAACAAAGAGGCCGGATTGTAATCACTGAGTGATGATTAGTCAATCATAAACCCAGTCGCTATTCAATCCCGCCCCCGGGCGCGCAATTATACGTGCCAGCAAAATAAGCGCAAGGATCCTTTGCCGATCAGCACTTAGCATGCTGTGAATTTTTTGTGATCAATTAATAGGTAACTGTGAATTGATCCACGTTGTGCGATCTTTTTGTCATTGTTGGCAGCAAAGATCACTCATCGAAATATGTGGGTGAGATTTCATTTAATTGTGATCATTATTATCAAATCCCATCAGATCTCGGTATAAATCTGTGAGTAATTAGAGGGAATTCTGTGTTATTTCCATGCATTTTTGTGTGAAGCGTGTGTATAACTTCGATCTTATTCACCGATAGAGAGATCTTCTTGCTGGCTATCCGTGTCGGAGCGGTATAAAATTGATTCCCTTTTAGAACCTTTTTTGTGTGTGGAGTCAGACGTGTCATCTTCGCTTTGGTTGCAGTGCCTTCAACGTCTCCAAGAAGATCTTCCTGCAACAGAATTTAGCATGTGGGTGCGGCCGCTTCAGGCGGAGTTGAACGATAACACCCTGACATTGTTTGCCCCCAACCGTTTTGTATTGGATTGGGTGCGGGACAAGTACTTAAATAGTATCAACCAGCTTCTCAATGAGTTCTGTGGTGTCGATATCCCTATGCTTCGTTTTGAAGTCGGCAGCAAACCTGTCGCCGCTTCTGCGCCGCCAGTGATGCCGAGCGCAGCGCCTGTAGCCGCTGTTGCACCGGCCGCTAAACCTGTTGGTAGAACGTGGGAACCTGCCCCTTCACCGGTGCAGTCTGACGTTAATCACAGATCAAACGTCAACCCAAAGCATCAGTTCGTAAACTTTGTTGAGGGTAAGTCAAACCAGTTGGCGCTAGCTGCTGCACGCCAGGTTGCAGACAACCCTGGTGCGGCTTATAACCCGCTTTTTCTTTATGGCGGCACAGGTTTGGGTAAGACGCACTTACTTCACGCCGTCGGCAATGCAATCAGTGACCGAAAAACAGACGCTCGCGTTGTCTATATGCATTCTGAGCGCTTCGTGCAAGATATGGTCAAGGCCCTGCAGAATAACGCGATTGAAGAATTTAAACGCTATTACCGCAGTGTCGATGCTTTGTTGATAGATGACATTCAGTTTTTTGCTAACAAAGAGCGCTCGCAGGAAGAGTTTTTCCATACCTTTAATGCCTTGCTTGAAGGTAACCAGCAGATCATTCTCACATCAGACCGCTACCCGAAAGAGATAAGTGGGGTAGAGGATAGACTGAAGTCTAGATTTGGTTGGGGATTGACCGTGGCGATTGAGCCACCTGAGCTGGAAACCCGCGTGGCTATTTTGATGAAGAAAGCGGAAGATCATTCCATCCGCCTGCCTGATGAAGTCGCCTTTTTTATTGCCAAGCGTTTGCGTTCAAATGTTCGTGAACTTGAAGGTGCGTTGAATAGGGTGATAGCGAATGCTAACTTCACTGGACGAGCAATTACCATAGATTTTGTTCGTGAAGCGCTGCGCGATCTGTTGGCACTTCAGGAGAAACTGGTCACTATCGATAATATTCAGAAAACAGTAGCCGAATATTACAAGATAAAAATGGCGGATCTGTTGTCTAAACGTCGTAGCCGTTCAGTTGCGAGACCGCGTCAGGTTGCTATGGCGTTGTCAAAAGAGCTGACAAATCACAGCCTTCCAGAAATTGGCGACGCATTTGGTGGCAGAGACCACACAACTGTGCTCCACGCCTGCAGAAAAATTGAACAACTGCGGGAAGAGAGCCACGATATAAAAGAAGATTACTCAAACCTCATTCGGACTTTGTCATCCTAATATGAAATTTTCTCTCAACCGCGAATTACTTTTAAAGCCGTTACAGCAAGTCGCAGGTGCGATTGGTGGACGGCCATCACTGCCAATTCTGGGTAACATCCTGCTCAGAGTGGAAGGCGGTGAGTTGACATTGACCTGTACGGATCACGAGGTTGAACTGATTGCGCGCTTGCCTGTCGAGGCAGACGTCACGGAGGGAGCAATCACTGTCCCTTCTCGTAAATTCCTAGATATTTGCCGTGGACTGCCATCAGACGCGGAAATCTCTTTTTCTGTTGAAGCTGAAAGGGTGTTGATTCGCTCTGGACGCAGCCGCTTCACCTTGTCGACATTACCTGCAGAAGATTTTCCCAACATTGATGAGTGGCACAGCGATATTGAATTGACCCTGCCACAGGGTGCTTTCCGTCAGCTCATTGAACGCACGCATTTTTCAATGGCCAATCAGGATGTCCGTTATTACCTCAATGGTATGCAATTACAGACGGAAGGCGCTTTACTTCGCGCTGTGGCTACCGACGGCCACCGTCTTGCAATAGCGGATATTGACCTTGACGGACCTGTTGGTGACAAACAGGTTATCGTGCCGCGAAAAGGTATTACCGAGTTAATGCGCCTTTTGGAGCAGCCAGATGCACCCGTCAAAGTACTTATAGGTGAGTCTAACATTCGCGCAGAGTTGAATGAGTTCGTGTTTACCTCGAAACTCGTCGATGGCCGTTTTCCTGATTATCGCCGTGTGCTGCCTCAGGGAGCGGAAAATACCATGGTGGCTGACTGTGATACGTTACGTCAGGCGCTAAGCCGTGCTGCAATTTTGTCAAACGAGCGTTTTCGTGGTGTACACTTAAACATAAGTGAGGACTTGCTTCGCATATCAGCCAATAATCCTGAGCAGGAAGAAGCTGAGGAGATTGTAGATGTCGATTACAAAGGCGAAGCTCTCGAAATTGGTTTTAACATCGGTTATGTCCTCGACGTGCTGAATACGCTTAAGTGTCAGAATGTACGTTTCTCCATGAAAGACAGCGCGTCAGCCAGTCTCATTGAGGACTGTGATAGCGCGAATGCCATGTATGTGGTGATGCCATACCGTCGTTAACATGACGCTATCCCGTTTATCTATTCATGATTTAAGGAACATTGAAGCTTGTGATCTTGAGCTATCAGCAGGTTTCAATTTCCTCATAGGTGCGAACGGCAGCGGCAAGACCAGCGTGCTTGAAGCTGTTTATTACCTTGGTCACGGTCGGTCGTTCCGCAGCCAATTAACGGGGCGGGTGATCAGACACCAGCAAGACAGTCTTACTGTCCATGGCAGAGTGGGGCAATCTGGTACCCTGCTGCCCGTTGGTTTGCGTAAACACCGTGATGGCACCACTGAGGTCAAGATTGGAGAAGAGAAAGGGCAGAAGCTGTTTCAGCTGGCCGAGATCCTTCCCATGCAGCTTATTACGCCAGAAGGCTTTGAGCTGCTTACAGGTGGTCCCAAGTGTCGTCGTCCCTTTATTGACTGGGGTGTGTTTCACGTCGAGCCCGGTTTCTATGCCTGTTGGTCACGGGTAAAAAGGTTGACCAAACAGAGAAACGCGTTGCTGAAGACAGCGCGCAGTTATCGCGAACTGAGCTACTGGGATGCCGAGTTGGTGCCGCTTTGTCTACAAATAGACAGTTGGCGCCGGGCATATGTTGAAAAGTTAGCGATTCGCGTGAATGCCCTTTGTCAGGCCTTTCTGCCTGAGTACGAAATATCTTTGTCCTATTCCAGAGGATGGGAAAAAGAGTCTGATTATGCTGAGTTGCTGAAAGATAACTACCTCAGAGATCAGCAGCTTGGATATACCGTCAGTGGTCCTCACAAAGCTGATTTACGTTTGCGGGTCTCTGGCACACCAGTTGAGGATGTGTTGTCTCGTGGGCAGCTCAAGCTACTCGTCTGTGCTCTCAGACTGGCTCAGGGGCTACAGCTTACAGAAGACACAGGTAAACCCAGCATATACCTCATTGATGACTTTGCATCAGAGCTGGATAGCGGGAGGCGGGCACTGCTTGCCACGCAACTTAAAGTGACAGGGGCTCAGGTATTTGTCAGTGCGATAAGCGCTGAACAGGTCACTGAGATGCGAGACGAAAATAGTAAGATGTTTGTGGTCGAAAACGGTAAAATAACCGCAGGATAAATAAAGCGAGAGTAACTCAATGTCCAACAATTACGATTCATCAAGTATCAAGGTTCTAAAAGGCCTGGATGCCGTTCGAAAACGTCCAGGGATGTATATCGGTGACACGGACGATGGCACTGGTTTGCATCATATGGTCTTTGAGGTCGTCGATAACTCGATCGATGAAGCACTCGCTGGTCATTGTAACGACATTCTTGTCACTATCCATGAAGATGGCTCTGTCTCTGTCCGCGATGATGGTCGTGGTATACCAACTGACATTCACGAGGAAGAGGGCGTATCTGCAGCAGAAGTTATCATGACTGTGTTACACGCAGGTGGCAAGTTTGATGACAACTCTTACAAGGTATCAGGTGGTCTTCATGGCGTAGGTGTGTCAGTGGTTAATGCTCTGTCTGAGAAGCTTGAGCTGACTATCTGGCGTCATGGTCATATCCACCAACAGATATACAAGATGGGTGTACCTGAGAATCCATTAACTGCTATCGGTGATACCGAGGAGACGGGTACCCGTATCCGTTTTTGGCCGAGTGACGAGACGTTTTCTGATATTCAGTTCCATTACGATATTCTTGCTAAGCGTCTACGTGAACTGTCTTTCCTTAACTCTGGCGTTTCTATCAAGCTGGTTGATGAGCGTGAAGAAGATAAGCATGACCACTATCGATATGAAGGTGGTATCCGTGCGTTCGTTGAGCATTTAAACCGTAACAAGACACCAATTCATCCGGGTATCTTCCATTTCGAAACAACCCGTGAAGACGGTGTTGGTGTTGAAGTGTCGATGCAGTGGAATGACGGTTTCCAGGAAAACATTTATTGTTTTACCAATAACATTCCTCAACGTGATGGTGGTACTCACCTTGCGGGTTTCCGCGCAGCACTGACACGTACCTTGAACTCCTTTATGGATAAAGAAGGGTATTCAAAGAAGGCGAAAGCCGCGACTTCTGGTGATGATGCACGTGAAGGTCTTACAGCTGTTGTTTCTGTGAAAGTGCCTGATCCTAAGTTCTCGAGCCAAACAAAAGATAAATTGGTTTCGTCTGAGGTTAAATCAGCAGTTGAAACTGCGATGGGTGAAAAACTGTCAGAGTTTCTGATTGAAAACCCGCAGGATTCAAAGATTGTCTGCAGTAAGATCATCGATGCTGCCCGTGCCCGTGAAGCGGCAAGAAAAGCACGAGAAATGACCCGTCGTAAAGGCGCTCTGGATCTGGCTGGTTTGCCGGGCAAGCTCGCTGATTGTCAGGAAAAAGATCCTGCGCTGTCTGAACTCTACATAGTGGAGGGTGATTCAGCTGGTGGTTCTGCCAAGCAAGGACGAGACCGTAAGTGTCAGGCAATTTTGCCTCTTAAAGGTAAGATCCTGAACGTTGAGAAGGCGCGTTTTGACAAAATGCTGTCATCACAAGAAGTCGCCACGCTGATTACTGCGATGGGTTGTGGTATTGGCAGAGACGAATATAATCCGGATAAACTTCGCTACCACAGCATCATTATCATGACCGATGCCGATGTTGATGGTTCTCACATCCGAACGCTTCTGCTGACCTTCTTCTATCGTCAAATGCCTGAGCTGATTGAGCGTGGATATATTTATATCGCTCAGCCACCGCTTTACAAAGTGAAAAAAGGTAAGCAAGAGCAATACATAAAAGATGATGATGCCATGGATCAGTATCAAGTATCACTGGCCCTTGAAAATGCCTCACTTTTTGTTAACCAAGAAGCACCAGCCCTTAACGGCCTGGCTCTGGAAGATCTTGTTAAGAAGTACAATGGCGTCATGAAACTGATAGACCGCATGAGCCGCAGATATCCGTCTGCTCTGCTTAATGAGCTTGTTTATCAACCGCGTCTCGCTGTTGACAGCCTGAATGATGAGAGCGTTGTTAAGGCATGGATGGACAATATCGTAGAAATCCTAAACCGCAAATCCAGCGGTGAAAGCCAGTATCGTTCAGCAATTAAGTTTGAAGAAGAGCACGGTGTTTACCAGCCTGAGCTTATTGTCCGTACTCATGGTGTCGATCATGAATATGTCATCAGCTACGACCTGCTTAACTCAAAAGAGTATGGTCGTATTGCCGAGCTGTCTGAAGCATTGGATGGTCTTCTTGATGACACTGCGTATATCCAGCGTGGTGAGCGTAAACAACCCATCAAGAGCTTCGCTGAAGCACTGGCATGGTTGATAAAAGAGTCTAACCGTGGCTTGACCCGTCAGCGTTATAAAGGTCTGGGTGAGATGAACCCCGATCAATTATGGGAAACGACAATGGATCCTGAGTCTCGTCGTATGATGCGAGTGACGATTCAAGATGCAGTGGCTGCAGATGAGCTGTTCACGACACTGATGGGTGACCATGTTGAACCCCGTCGTGCCTTTATTGAAGATAATGCTTTGAAGGTAGCGAACCTCGACGTATAGAGTCAGATACTCCGGTTCGCTGAAAAAACGCCGCTTTGCGGCGTTTTTTATTGTTCGTAAAACACCTGCTAGTTTTCCAATATGTTTGACTCAAGTTTCTGGTAGTGAAATTTGAACATGCTCTTGAATCGCTTAAACACCTCTCTAACGATGGTATTCCTCCACCTAATATAACCTCATGTAGCTCACGCCATTTTTATCAGCGTCTTCTGAGTGGTCAGTTAAAGAGTCCAATTTATGAGTAGTGGCTGGGATTTATCGTGTGTTCTCTGTGAAAAAGTATAGGGTGGAGGCCTGTTAAACGATTACTTTTCACATAGCGCCGCATAATAATTAACTAATTGATAAGTTTGGCTTTTTATTGCGAACTTGGTTCGCAACATGCTGTACTGTTTTCGTTGTGATGTTTCACGTGAAACACATATCAAAAGTATGATCGTGCAGAGAAATAACGTTACTTCATTCCAGATAAGCTTTATTTACTTCATCTGCTAGGATGGCAATACCTTTACGCATAGTCTCTTCGTCCTGAACATAGTTCATACGTATACATTCCTCACTATGTTTCCATTGTTCTTCTAGGCCAAAAAAGAAATATTCGCCGGGTACAATGAGTAGCCCTTTCTTTTTAAGTCTCTGATAGAGCTCCTTGGTAGTAATAGGTAAGCCTTCAAACCACAACCAAAGGAACATCGCACCCTCTGGTTTATGAATTTTGAAGCGGGTATCCGTAATAGATTTGCGAAGAAGTGTCAGGCTAAGCTGAGCTTTTTCGCGGTAAAAGGGCTTTATGACGGTTTCACTCAGTGAAAGTATTTGTCCACTTTTAACTAGCTCTAAACCGACAGCAGGGCCCAAACTTCCCGGAGAAAGACTGATAATGCCATTTAGATTAGATAGTGCAGTAATAATTTTTTCTTCAGCGATAATGATCCCACAGCGCAGACCGGGTAGACCAAGCTTTGAAAGGCTCGAACATAGAATGGTGTTACTGTTCCAAAATGGTTTAACGTCTTCAAAAATAATATTAGGGAAGGGGACACCATAGGCGTTATCGATAATTAATGGGATCTGATGAGCTTGAGCCAATTGGTCGAGATTACAAATTTCTTCATCGGTAAGGACATTACCCGTTGGATTCGTTGGTCGTGACGCGCAAATTGCGCCAATACTGTCATCTACCGTAATGGCATCGAAGTCAATGTGATACTTAAATTGGCCATCGGTTAGTGGCGATATGTCAGGCTTGTAGCTAATAAACATATCTGGCGAGATTCCCGCGTCGCCATATCCAATGTATTCAGGAGCAAGAGGAAGAAGTATTTTCTTCGTTGAACCGTCTGCATATTCACCGGCAAATAGATTAAAAAGATAAAAGAATGCACTTTGGCTACCATTGGTGAGCATGATGTTTTTACTACTGATCTCCCATCCAAAATGCGTTTTAAATAGTGAAGCCAAGGCATCAATGAATTCATTTTTTCCTTGTGGCCCATCATAATTGGACATGGATGTTATCAAGCGCCCATCATCCAAAAGTGTTTTTGCTATTTGCTCAAAGTGTTTTTGCATCTCGGGAATGGTTGCCGGATTACCACCACCCAACATAACTGTATCTGGATTTCTTAACCCATCATTAAGATCGTCCATTAGTTGAGTGATGCCAGAATGCTGAGTAAATTTATTTCCAAACTTCGATATCCGCATTGCTTCCAAGCCCTGTTCCATAGTTTTATAAGTTATTGATGACTCCAACAACATACCTCAAATACTAGAGTATTTGAATGTATATAAAGTCTATTTTTTACACTGATAGCGCATAGGTTTACGTATTAGAGGTAAAAGATAGATATTGGATGTTTCACGTGAAACAGTGGAACAATTGATATAAAAAACCCCGCAATTGCGGGGCTTTGATATTCAGCATGAATTAGTCTGCTAGTTATTTTTGTAACAGTGAAATATCTGCCACATTCATAAACTGCTGACGTAAAGTGCTTAGCAATGTCAGCCTGTTCACTTTAAGTGACTCGTCATCGGCCATGACCATCACGTTATCAAAAAAGTTATCAACGGGTTCACGAAGATTCGCTAACTCAGTCAGTGCTTTTTGATAATCACGCTGCGCAAATACTGGCTCAAGGTCTGTCACAACTTGACTAACTTGAGTTGCCAATGTCTTTTCTGCGTCTTCAACCAACAATGTCGCGTCAACGGATGACGGCAGTTCGCCATCAAACTTCGCCAGGATATTACCCACACGCTTGTTTGCCGCAGCAAGAGACTCTGCCGCATCCAATTCACGGAAGTGGCTAACTGCTCTGACTCGTTTATCAAAATCTGCTGGTTGGGTAGGGCGCTGAGCCAACACGGCTTGAATGACATCAATGCTGTGTCCCTCATCTTGATACCAAGCGCGGAAGCGACCTTGCATGAAATCAAACACATCAGTTTGAACATTTGCGTTAGTCAGACGATCTCCAAGGAGTTCACGCGCTTTCGAGACCAAATCAGTCAGATCAAGGTCATAGTTATTTTCCACGATAATACGAAGAACACCGAGAGAGGCACGACGTAATGCAAACGGGTCACTGCCTTTCGGCGCCTGACCAATGCCAAAAATACCAACGATAGTATCGAGTTTATCTGCCATAGCGACCGCTGATGACACACCCGTTGATGGCAATGCATCGCCGGCAAAACGTGGCATGTAATGTTCATTCAAGGCTAGGGCAACGTCTTCTGCTTCGCCGTCGTGGCGTGCATAGTGCATACCCATAACACCTTGAGTATCAGTAAACTCAAATACCATTGATGTCATCAGGTCACATTTAGACAACTGTCCTGCGCGTCTGGTGTTTTCAATGTCAGCACCAATTTTTTCTGCAATGTAAGCAGCCAGCTCGGTGATGCGGTCTGTTTTGTCTTTAATAGTACCAAGTTGTTTCTGGAATACCGCTTTCTCAAGTTCTGGCAAACGATCTGCAAGAGGACGTTTGCGGTCGGTATTGAAGAAAAACTCTGCATCTGCAAGACGCGGGCGAACAACTTTCTCGTTCCCCTCAATAACATGGCGAGGCTCTTTAGACTCGATGTTAGAGACGAAAATGAAGTTAGGAAGAAGACCTTTATTTTTGTCATAAACAGGGAAATACTTTTGGTCGCCTTTCATGGTGTAAACCAATGCTTCTGCTGGAACATTGAGGAATTCATTCTCAAATTTCGCCGTCAGAACCACAGGCCACTCAACCAGGGAAGTCACTTCTTCGACCAAATCGTCATCTAGGTCTGCGATACCACCTAATGCATCCGCCGCTTTCTTAGCATCGGCCACGATAATGGCTTTTCGCGCGTTGTAGTCGGCCATGACTTTACCGCGCTGCTCAAGTATCTCTGGATATTGCTCGGCTGATTCGATAGTAAACTCTTGTTCACCCATAAAACGGTGACCACGAATAGTTCGACCTGAGGCAACACCCAAAATCTCGCCTTCTACCAATTCGTCACCCAATAGGATGGTCAAGGTTTTTACAGGGCGGATAAACTGAGTGTCTTTATCACCCCAGCGCATTGGCTTGGCGATAGGAAGGTTAGCAAGAGCCTTGGCGGCTAAAGAAACAACAATTTCCTGAGTCTGTTGGCCTTTAACCTCTTGTTTGAACAGCAGCCATTCGCCTTTGTCTGTTACCAAACGCTCAGCCTGTTCAACAGTAATACCGTTACCGCGTGCCCAGCCTTGCGCCGCTTTCGTTGGGTTACCGTCCGCATCGAATGCAACAGAAATAGCAGGACCACGCTTTTCTACCACTTTGTCAGCCTGACCTTCTGCAAGATCTGTCACTTTTAGAGCCAGACGACGAGGAGATGCATACCACTTGATGCCTTGATGGCTGAGGTTGGCTGCTTTTAATTCGCTTTCAAAGTTTGCTGAAAATGCTTCAGCAAGGGTACGAAGTTGTGTTGGTGGCAGCTCTTCAGTGCCAAGCTCTATTAGAAATTCTTTTGCCATATGCCTAACTCCCCTTACGCTTTTTCTTCTGACTTTTTACACATAGGGAAGCCAAGCGCTTCACGGGATGCATAATAAGCTTCTGCCACTGACTTCGTCAGGTTACGGATCCGCAGAATATATCGCTGGCGCTCTGTTACCGAAATAGCCTTACGAGCGTCCAGTAAGTTAAACGCATGTCCTGCTTTCAGGATACGTTCATAGGCAGGAAGGGGAAGTGGAGTTTCCAGTGCCAGTAGCGAGTTACATTCTTTTTCACATTGATCGAACAGCGTAAACAGGAAGTCTACGTCGGCATGCTCAAAGTTATATGTCGATTGTTCAACTTCATTTTGATGGAAGATGTCACCATAGGTCACCTTGCCTAGAGGGCCATCCGTCCATACCAGATCGTAAACTGAGTCTACGCCCTGAATGTACATTGCAAGTCGCTCAATGCCGTACGTGATCTCACCAGTAACTGGCTTACATTCAAGACCGCCTACCTGTTGGAAGTAAGTAAACTGGGTGACTTCCATACCATTAAGCCACACTTCCCAACCTAAGCCCCACGCGCCGAGTGTTGGGTTTTCCCAGTTGTCTTCAACAAAACGTATATCGTGAACCTGAGGGTCAATACCCAGCACCTCAAGCGATCCTAAATACAGCTCCTGAATGTTGTCTGGTGACGGCTTGATGATCACCTGAAACTGATAATAGTGCTGCAGACGATTCGGGTTTTCACCATAACGGCCATCGGTTGGACGACGTGATGGCTGCACATAAGCGGTGGCAATTGGCTCAGGGCCAAGTGCACGCAAACATGTCATGGGGTGAGAGGTGCCTGCACCTACTTCTAAATCGAGTGGCTGTACGATAGTACAACCCTGTTGGGCCCAGTAATCCTGCAGCGCGAGGATCATGCCCTGAAAAGTTTTAATGTCGTATTTTTGCATTGTCAGGTTCGCGCGATTAGTTGTTAGTAAATGAGAAAAGTAACACGCGATTATAACGTGGGCTAGGGGGGATAAGTAGGGTCAATGGCGTTTTTTTGTTCTTACAGCGGGCTTCCCGCTATTAAGAAGCCATAAGAGCGGATTTAAACTGACTTGTAGCGGCGAAATCAGTTATCGCAGGCTATGCGGTAAAAGCAAAAAGCGCTTGTTCGCTTTTTGCTTCTTTTGTCATGCACCCTTCCGAATAAGAAAGCGATAGGGGCTATGGTCTGCATCTGCTGCCAGTAAGGTATGGTCCATAAAACGGCAGAAACTGGGGATATCACGCGTTGTTGAGGGATCGTCTGCTGTCACCAGCAAAGTCTCGCCGTCTGCCATCTTTCGGATTGTTTTTCTCACCATCATGACAGGCTCAGGACAACGCAACCCTTCAGCATCTAGTTGGTGATCTGAGTTCTCAAAAATTGTACTCATAATCTAATTTCGAAATAAAAATGTCGAGCTGATCATACTTATGTCGACTAAATATTCAATGGGGCTTGGAATTGTAAATTTTATGTGTAATTTAGGTAACAACTTGTTAACCATTGGTCGTTATGAGGCTTTTTTAGGTCTACATAACAGAGGTCGTAAGTTGTTGAAAAAACCTCTGACATATTCCAAACGGGTTGCCCTGTATGGCATAGCATTTGTCGTTACTGTACTTGGATTATCCAGTTCGGTAAACCCTGATTCTCAGGCCCTGTCGTTAATAGCGATGCTTGCCTGTATTTTGGGACTCTGGTCAGAGATTCAGCAGACCAACTAGACTGAGCAGTAACAATGTAACTATCTACTCACACCAGGTTTTCTTGGGCTTCCCCGCTTTAATGCGGGATTTTTTTTATTTGATCGCCAAGGATGATAAATCATCTGAGGTAAAAAATAAGAAAGCCGCAAAAACGGCTCCCTATTATTGTCTCTTTGACGGAACAGCTAATCATATTCGCGTAGCGTCCACGAATAAAAGGTTACTGAACCTTTACAACTAGTCGTCCTGAAACATTCCCATCAACGATATCTGACGCCGCCGCAGGGACGTCCTCCAATGCTATTTCTTTACAGGATTGTCGATAGAAGGACTCAGGAAGCACTTCACCAATCTGTTTCCATGCCCGCTGACGCTTCTCAATAGGTGCATATACGGAATCGACGCCTAACAATCTGACACCGCGAAGAATGAATGGCATTACCGTCGTCGGCAAATCAAAACCACAGGCCAGACCGCAAGCTGCAACAGCCCCACCGTAGGAAATCTGGCTCAGCACTTTAGCCAGCATGGTACTGCCAGTTGTATCTATTGCGCCTGCCCACAGTTGTTTTTCTAGCGGCTTGGCTGGTTGGTTCAGCTCATCACGGTCAATAACCCGTGAAGCGCCCAAGGATTTTAGCCACTCGCCATTTTCACTGGCTCTACCTGATACCGCTACCGCTTGATAGCCCAGTTGGGCAAGCAGGGTAATAGCCACTGAGCCGACACCACCACTGGCACCAGTAACGACTATCTCACCGTCTTCTGGTTTGATACCTGCTTCCTGTAGTGCCTGTACACACAGCATAGCGGTGAGACCAGCAGTACCAATCATCATGGACTGCTGTGCACTGATCCCTTCAGGCAGAGGAACTAGCCAGTCTGCTTTGACGCAGGCTTTTTCTGATAATCCACCCCAGTGTGTTTCTCCAACTCCCCATCCTGTCAGAACGACGTGTTGGCCCTCTTTAAAACGATTGTCAGATGACGAGATCACTTTGCCGGCAGTCGATACCAGGAACCATTGGGAAGTCGCGAATGATCTTGCCCTTACCCGTTACTGCAAGACCATCTTTATAGTTAATTGATGAGAACTGCACAGCAACCGTGACATCACTTTGGGGTAGGCGTTGTTCATCGAGTTCTGTCACTGTAGCGATGGTTTTCTTTTCAAGCTGATCCAGCAAAATAGCTTTAAACATTGAAGTGTCCTCCGTTCATCGCGAGGTTATGATTGTGAAAAGAGTTTACGGGCAATAGTAGCAAGCGCAAAGCAAAACTGATTTGTTGCAACGCAAGACATTGGGTAAAAAGTGTTGGCTACAAAAAAGCGGTCTGCACTGAGACCGCTTTATTTGCTATTCCCGGAGAGTAGGAAGTATTACACCCTTTCAAATACGGTAGCGATACCCTGTCCCAATCCGATACACATGGTTGCGAGACCAAACTCAACATCTTTATTTTCCATGATGTTAAGCAGTGTCGTTGAGATACGTGCACCAGAACAGCCCAGTGGGTGACCTAATGCAATAGCGCCCCCATTCAGGTTAACCTTCTCTTCAACTTTGTCGATTAAGCCAAGATCTTTAAGGCACGGCATGGATTGCGCCGCAAATGCTTCGTTGATCTCAACCATACCGATATCGTCGATAGTCAGGCCTGCACGCTTCAGTGCAAGTCCACTTGATGGGACAGGGCCATAACCCATGATTGACGGGTCACAACCCATTACCGCCATCGAGCGAATACGGGCTCTGATGTTCAGGCCCAGTGCTTTGGCTTTTTCCTCGCTCATAACCAGCATGGCAGAAGCACCATCTGACAGCGCTGAGGAAGTACCTGCCGTTACGGTTCCGTTGACCGGGTCAAACACTGGGCGAAGTGCAGACAGCCCCTCCACTGTGGTTTCAGGGCGAATAACCTCATCATCTTTCATGAGGAACAGGCGGCCTTTGCTGTCGTGGGCTTCGATCGGTACGATTTCACTATGGAAACGTCCCTCAACCGTTGCCTCGTGGGCGCGCTGGTGGGAGCGAACTGCAAACTCATCCTGCATTTCACGGGTAATACCGTGCATCCGACCCAGTAGTTCAGCAGTCAGGCCCATAGAGCCTGCGGCTCTGGCAACAGACTTTGACATACCCGGGTGGAAGTCAACACCATGAGTCATGGGTACGTGTCCCATGTGCTCAACACCACCAATCAGGCAAGTGTCTGCATCGCCAACCATGATGGCTCTTGCGGCATCGTGTAAAGCCTGCATAGAAGAACCACACAAGCGGTTGACAGTTGTTGCAGGTACTGTGTGTGGGATACCCGCCAAAAGTGATGCATTTCGGCCGATGTTAAAGCCTTGCTCCAGGGTTTGTTGTACACATCCCCAGTAAATATCGTCAATGCTTGCTGGGTCTACCTGTGGGTTACGCTCAAGTACCGCTTTCATCAGGTGTGCCGATAGGTCTTCTGCTCTGATATTGCGGAATGCACCGCCTTTTGAGCGACCCATTGGTGTACGGACACAGTCGACAATCACAACGTTATTCATCATTATTCCCTCTATATCTTTAATTCGGTTGCGTTAAACAGACTGTCGCTGGGTATCGTAATACCCTTCACCTTTAGCAGCCTTGTCTCTCAGGCTTTGTGGAACCTCATACATTGGCCCCAGATCTGCAAATTTGTCAGCCATTGCTACGTACTCAGCCAACCCTAAAGTATCCAGATAACGGAAAACGCCACCACGGAAAGGAGGGAAGCCAAGACCATAAACCAGCGCCATGTCTGCTTCTGCTGGTGTAGCAATGATGCCCTCATCCAGACAACGGACGACCTCATTAATCATCGGTGCCATCACGCGGGCAATAATATCTTCACTGCTGAAGTCAGATTTGTCGCTAGCTACGTCAGCAATAAGCGCATCAACGTCTGGGTCCTGTACCTTCTTCGGTCTACCTTTTTTATCTGTGGTGTAGAGGTAAAACCCTTTACCGTTTTTCTGACCGAAACGTTCGGAATCAAACATGACATCAACTGCGTCACGATAATCTTTTGCCATGCGCTCAGGGAAGCCTTCCGCCATCACAGCTTGTGCATGGTGTGCCGTATCAATACCGACAACATCGAGCAGATAAGCAGGACCCATTGGCCAGCCGAATTCTTTTTCCATGACTTTATCT
Source organism: Veronia pacifica (assembly GCF_001707825.1). Classification (GTDB taxonomy): domain Bacteria; phylum Pseudomonadota; class Gammaproteobacteria; order Enterobacterales; family Vibrionaceae; genus Veronia; species Veronia pacifica. Next base: position 68,103 of record NZ_LYBM01000027.1, read on the forward strand.
ATCTTGCGGAAGTCTGCACCATCTTTCAGCAACTGACTGAAACCGCCAAAGTATGGGAAGAGAACACGGTTAACAAAGAAACCCGGGCAGTCATTAACCACAACTGGGCTTTTACCCATTGCAGCAGCATAAGCAACAACGCGTGAGACGGTTTCTTCTGATGTTTTCTTACCTCTGATAACTTCAACCAGTGGCATGCGATGAACAGGGTTGAAGAAGTGCATACCACAGAAGTTTTCTGGGCGACTGACTGACTCTGCCAGCACATCGATTGGGATCGTTGACGTGTTGGACGCTAACACTGCATCCTCAGGAAGTAGCTTCTCCACTTCACTCAGCACAGCGGCTTTAATTTTTGGATTCTCGACGACGGCTTCAACCACAACATCTGAGTGTTCAATGCCGCCATAATTGAGAGTTGGTGTAATAGAAGCGAGTACCTGAGCCATTTTGAGACCATTGATACGACCTCGCTCAAGCTGTTTATTGAGTAGTTTAGACGCTTCACCCATACCCGTTTCTAATGAAGCCTGGCTGATATCTTTCATCAGAGCAGGGATACCGCGGCTGGCAGACTGATAAGCAATACCGCCGCCCATGATACCTGCGCCCAGAACAGCTGCACGCTCTGTTGGTTTGCCGTCTTTCGCTGCCTGTTTCGCTTTAGATTTGAGGTACTGGTCGTTGAGGAAGATGCCGACCAGTGCTTTAGTCACATCATTAAGAGCCAGTTGTACAAAATGCTCACGCTCAATATCCAGTGCTGCATCGCGTTCTAGACGTGAAGCTTTCTCAATGGCTACAACAGCTAACATAGGGGCAGGGTAATGCTTACCTGCTACTTGTGCCACCATACCTTTTGCCATGGTAAAGCTCATGGTTGCTTCAGTTTTGTTCAGCAACAATGGTGCTTTCTTGGCAGCGCGGCGTTTTTCCCAGTTAATATTTCCTGATGCCGCGTCTTTTAGCATATCAAGGCCTGCTTCACGCAGATCCTCTGGTGCGGTAACGGCATCAAGGAGGCCAAGTTTTAGAGCGTCAGCCGCTTTTTTATCTTTACCTGCGGTGATGATTTCCATCGCAGAGTCTGCGCCTATCAGGCGTGGTAAACGAACAGTACCACCCCATCCCGGCATAATACCTAGCTTTGTTTCAGGCAAGCCAATGCGGGCAGTGGTATCACCCACTCGAAGGTCCGTGGCTAGCACACATTCGCAACCGCCACCCAGAGCATGACCAGAAATAACAGAGACAGTGGGGAATGGCACATCTTCAAGCTTGTTGAAAATGTCGTTTGAATGCTGAAGCCATCCATGCAACTCTTCTGCAGGTTTAGAAAACAAGCCCAGAAATTCTGTGATATCCGCTCCGACAACGAAAGCCTTCTTTGCTGACGTGAGCAGGAGGCCTTTTACATCAGATTCGGCGAGAATAGCATCGAGGGCGTCGTTCAGGCTTTGCAGGGTCGCTACATTGAACTTATTGACTGAACCGGGTGCATCGAGGACCAGTTCAACGAGACCATCATCCAGACGGCGCACTGAAAGGGTGTCACCTTGGTAAATCATGTTCTATCTCCGTATTTGTCGTTCTTGGTCTGTTATTTCCATACTGGTTAGACCAGCTTAACTCTAGTCTGAGTGCTGGCGGTGGAAATAGCAACAAAAAGGTTAAACGCGTGTTTAAAATTATTGTTCTATGTTTGATTATTTAACATCTGTGATTGAGTTAAGGGTAGTCTTATAAGCTGGATCGTCATCAATATAAAATCGGTTGTGTTAACATTCTGCTCTTTAGTCGGGTCAGGCTAACGCTATGGACATCTCACCTTACTCAGTACCCGCTGAGCCAGTGGTCTTTGAAGAAGAAATTAAAAAAAGTCGTTTTATTACTTACCTTGCTCATACTTCGGGGCAGGAGCAAGCGAAAGCTTTTGTCGATAACATCAAAAAAAAGCATGCAGATGCCAGACATAATTGTTGGGGGTTTGTGGCAGGTCGCCCTGAAAACTCTATGCTTTGGGGATTTAGTGATGATGGGGAACCGTCGGGTACGGCAGGTAAACCCATTCTTGCACAATTAACAGGAAGTAATGTTGGAGAAATTACTGCGGTAGTTACCCGATATTACGGGGGAATTCGACTGGGAACCGGTGGTTTGGTGAAGGCATACGGGGGTGGTGTGCAAAAAGCTCTATCGCTACTCATCACCAATGAGAGGGCGATAGTGGTTCAAATGCAGTTTAGCTGTGAATACTCTCACATTGCCTTAATAGAAAACATATTATCATCACATAACGCAGTTCAGGTTAATGCTGAATTCAGCCATAATATTCTGATAACAGTGGAAGTGGATGCAAGAGTGTCCGATCTGGTAGCGGATGAAATTTTCAGCCGAACCCGAGGTCAGGTGGTCGTCAGCAAACTTCAATAATAATGACATCATCAGCATAGCCTGATCACTAAGGATAAAACCGACCTGGGCTATGCAGTTTCGTTCAATCATCCGTATCGTCGGATTACTCCTCGCGCTATTTAGTATCACTATGCTGGCACCGGCACTGGTTGCCTTCATATACCGCGATGGAGAGGGCTTCCCCTTCGTTCTGACATTTTTTCTTCTGCTTGCTGGTGGAGGCATGCTCTGGTTTCCCAACCGCAGGTATCGCCATGAACTAAAAGCACGCGATGGCTTCTTGATTGTTGTCTTGTTCTGGACAGTGATCGGCAGTGCAGGTTCGATTCCATTTATGTTGTCCGAGCAGCCACACATGTCTGCGACAGACGCGTTTTTTGAATCCTTCTCGGGTCTGACAACAACCGGGGCGACAGTGATTGTCGGACTCGATAACCTCCCTAAAGCGATGCTCTTCTACCGTCAGTTATTACAGTGGCTCGGTGGGATGGGGATAATTGTACTCGCGGTCGCTATATTACCTGTGCTTGGCATTGGTGGGATGCAGCTCTATCGAGCAGAAATACCCGGTCCAGTAAAAGACAGTAAAATGACACCACGGATAGCAGAAACCGCAAAGGCGCTCTGGTATATCTATCTGGCGTTAACATTAAGCTGCGCAGCAGCATATTGGTTAGCAGGCATGACCCCTTTCGATGCCATTAGTCATAGTTTCTCAACAGTAGCAATTGGCGGCTTTTCAACTCATGATGCGAGTATGGGGTATTTCAACAGTGATGCTATCAACCTTATTACTGTCTTTTTCCTGCTTATCTCTGCGTGTAACTTTTCACTGCATTTTGCTGCTTTTGCTAGTGGAGGAATGCACCTCAACTATTATTTGAGGGATCCGGAATTTAGAGCTTTCGTTTTTCTTCAGGTCGTTCTTCTATTAATCGTCTTTTTTGTATTAATGGGAGACCAAGTTTACGACTCTATATTTGAGACGTTCAGCCATGCTATTTTTCAAACGGTATCAATATCAACGACTGCAGGTTATACAACCAGTAGCTTTGTAGACTGGCCGTTGTTCTTGCCAGTTCTACTCCTTTTTTCTTCCTTTATAGGAGGCTGTGCCGGATCGACGGGAGGAGGGATGAAAGTCATCAGGATTTTATTACTCTCACTTCAGGGATCCAGAGAATTAAAACGTCTTGTTCACCCGAGGGCTGTTTACACAATCAAAATTGGAAACAAAGCACTGCCGTCTCAAGTCGTCGATGCGGTCTGGGGGTTCTTTTCGGCATACGCATTGGTCTTTATCATCTGTATGCTTGCACTTATCGCAACAGGTATTGATGAGCTCTCAGCTTTTTCTGCAGTAACAGCGACGCTTAATAATTTAGGGCCGGGGCTTGGTCAGGTGGCGTTTCATTATGCTGATATCGATCCTGCAGCTAAATGGATTCTGGTTGTCGCCATGTTATTTGGCCGATTAGAAGTGTTTACGCTTTTAGTTCTATTCACGCCGACGTTCTGGCGAAGCTGATCAGTGAAAAGTCGATTAAAGACGGAATATAGGAAATTAACGTGAATAAAATACTACTTTTGCATTCAAGCACTGATGGACAAACCATCAAAATTCTTAATCGCATTAAAGAACAGCTATCAAATGACAGTGACTGTGAACTGTTAGACGCTAACATGCTGCCGAAGATTGATTTCGACCAATACAGCAAAGTGCTGATAGGGGCTTCCATTCGTTATGGGCATCTTAATAAAAAACTCTATCAATTTATCGAACGTTACCAAAGCGAGCTAAAAGCAAGCCGGGCGGGGTTCTTCTGCGTTAACTTAACGGCAAGGAAAGAGGGGAAAGATACACCTGAGACCAGCAAGTATGTGCAAACCTTCCTTAGCAAGTCTCCATGGCAACCTGAAATAATGGATGTTTTTGCTGGTGCGTTGTATTACCCAAGATATAGATGGTTCGATAGGGTAATGATTCAATTCATTATGCGTATAACAGGGGGCGAAACTGACACGACAAAAGAGATTGAATATACAAACTGGCAGAGAGTGACCGACTTTACTGAGAGATTTCGTACGTTTTAGCGCCCTTTTGTGTGCTTTTTGGTCGAACGCGGTAAAAGTTAATAAAAAAACGAAATAAAGGCTTGCCAAGTTTTCAAACCTCCCTATAATGCCGCCTCACCGACACGGAGAGCGGCTTCCAAAACGGAAATCATCTCAAGTTGGTACGATAAAAACCGCGTC
>NZ_LYBM01000028.1 GCF_001707825.1 Veronia pacifica
CATTTCTGACTGGGCTTACCCTGTCAGAGGTCGCCTATAATACCCATCCATCAGATAGACTCAAGTGTTTTATGCACTTTTTCGGTCTACTCGATTCAACCGGCTAAACTGACAGCGAAAATCGCTTATTAAGAATGCGAATACTCAATAATTGTTCTCTCAAACAAAACTTCTAAATCACAAAGAATGGGGTTAACTACCTCTGAAAGTTAAAAACTGTGGTCTTTGACTTAGATGATGACGAATTGATCTATGTCAGTACTCAGAGACTGAAAGACTGGCATTCTTCTCCGCAAGTTAACGGCATAGAGATAATAATGGAATATTGGCTCAGTCTCTTTTTTGGAGACTCGATGGGAATCGCCTCGCTTATCATGCTATTTCGCATGTTGGCCGTATTATAGGTTTTATCGGATGCTTCATCTCTCAGACAGTATCCGCACCAGCTCCATAATCTATCACTATCAGCCTAATTGTTGTGGCAGCCAGTGACTCAGGTCACTGGCTATTTTTTTCTCCCGTCATGTGAACGATTCCCTTACTGAATCTCGTATTTTAGAGTGAGACCTAATAACACTTGTTCGCTATACTGAGCGAACGTTCCACTGAAGCTCTAAAGATTATGAACGGAAACAACGACGCTGACCTATTCAAGGAAATGATGGCAGACGTTGCCCCTATCAGCAACGACACCGTCGAGCCTTCTCAGAAATCCCATAAGCCTACGGATGCACAACTCGCTCGCCAACTCGCTGCCCAGTCATTAAACGAGGGCGACCCTGAATATCTCTCTCTGGATTTTGTCCGCATGATAAAACCAGATGATATCGTCGCCTTTAAACGTCCAGGCGTTCAGGATGGGGTATATCGGAAGCTCCGTCTCGGAAAGTATGATATTCAGGCCCGTCTGGACCTACATAAGATGACGCTTAAAGATGCAAGAACAGAAATTTTGCGGTTCTTGAGACAATGCCAAAAAATGGATATCCGAACCGTTATCATTGTGCACGGTAAAGGAGAGCGTTCGACGCCACCAGCAAGGATGAAGAGTTTTGTCAGTCAGTGGCTGGAACAAATTTCAGAGGTTATGTGCTTTCACTCTGCACAAAGGCATCAAGGCGGTACGGGTGCACTTTATATACTGCTGAAGAAGAGCCAAGATAAAAAACTCGAAAACCGCGAACGACACATGCACAGAACGGGCTAAGCACTCCCCTCATAACGGGTTAAAAGAAGCACGATCAAGTCGTGCTTCTCCTATCACTCTATCATTCACCACGGTATCACTACACGAATAGCCAATAAGATAAGTAAGACACCAGATAGGCGGTCTATAGTAACAGCGTGAGTCTGGAGCCGCCCCAGAATACTGGTCGAGGACAGTGCGAAAGCTACCAGTGTGTACCAGAGGCCATCAATAACAAACGGTGTGACCACGATAATGGCTCGACTGCTGAGGTCTGTGCCGAGGGCAACGAACTGGCTGAATAGAGCAAGGAAGAAGAGTGCCAGTTTTGGGTTAAGTACAGAAATCATCGCGCCATCCCGAACTGCCTCAACGATACTGCTTTGTTCACCTGACACGATTCTGTCTGCTACGCCACCTTTAGACCGCAGTGATTTAAACCCCAGCCAAGCCAGATACAGGGCTCCTGCATAAGCAAGCGCATTGAACAAAGTCGGTGTTTCTTTTAACACGACTGCAAGACCAAGAAGGGACAATACGGCATACACCCCTACCCCTAGCGCGTGCGCCCAGGCAGCGGCAATACCGTGCAAACGTCCACCTGATAAACTGTGCTTCGCCATGACCACTAAACTAGGGCCAGGTGACATTGCGCCAAGTACACAAACAAGCGCCAGACCGAACCATGCTGATATTGTCATTTAACGCTCCTGGAATTTGGCAATTTCAGCCATCTTACCATTAGTGAGGGCCAGTAAATCAGCCGGAGCCAGCTCAATTTCAAGTCCCCGCTTCCCTGCACTGACAAACACCACATCATAGTCTGCTGCCGACTGATCAATCCATGTAGGCAGGCGCTTTTTCTGACCAAGTGGACTAATACCCCCAACCAGATAACCTGTCACTTTTTGGGCAAGTTCAGGGTCAGCCATTTCAGCCTTTTTCACCCCGGCAGCTTTGGCAGCAGCCTTTAGGTCAAGCATTGCAGAGACGGGCACGACGGCAACAGCCAACGCCTTAGGATCGCCATTAAGGGAAAAAAGTAAGGTTTTAAACACGGTAGCTGGATCCTGATTTAACTTTTCGACCGCTTCAGTACCAAAATTAGGGTTAGCTGGATCGTGATGATAACTGTGTAGATTAAATTCAATACCTGCTTTTTCTGCTGCTTTCACTGCTGGTGTCATACTGCATTCCTCCTGAACGTAAAATAATACATACACAGAGACCTATCACCTCTCCGGGCTGAGTTTATTGCTTTACGGGCGAAAAAAAAGCGCTGATAACAGCGCTTTCTTCGTTTTTAGTTCGATTTACTTGTAAACCATTTCACCATTAGGCGCATAGTCGTTCACATTAATCGGGCTATTTTTCTCGAGAACTCTTTCAGCACTTCTGCATCAACAAAACCCGTGTTTACGTTACCTGGGTGTTTGTTAAGTTTCGGGTAGCCATCACCACCTGCAGCATTGTAGCTAGGTACGGTGAATCGGTAAGTCTTATCCAGATCCAGCGCGTTACCGCCAATCTTAACATCACTGACCTTGTCACCTTCCACTACCATGGAAATGCCGTAGAACTGCGCGTAAGCACCTGAGTCTACTGGCTTGGTAGCAACAACGTTCAGGTAATCCAGTACTTCTTTACCGGACATGTCTGTGTAAGTCACCATGTTGCCGAATGGCTGAACGGTCAGCACATCTTTGTACGTGACATCACCGCCCTCGATTGAGTCGCGCACACCGCCAGAGTTCATCACTGCAAAGTCTGCTTTCGCACGTTCTTTATGCGCTGCAGCAATCATACGGCCAAGGTTAGTCTGTTGGAAACGTACAACATGACGATCACCTTCGAGCTTGCCATCGGTTTCAGCGATCTTCTTGCTCAGTTCACCCTGACCTTTCTCCTGATATGGCTGAAGGAAGGCTTTCAATGAAGGATCCTGAGGGATTTCTTCTTGAATGAAGACACGTTTTTTCTCACCGTTAATCTTCACTTTCTTTTTCAGGTTAACCGGGATCAAGTCATAAGAGACCAGGTTCAATTCGCCGTTACGGAAGGTAAAATCAGCCTTGCCGACGTATTTACCCCACTCGTAAGCCTGAACAATCCAGGTACCATTCTGGTTGTCTGGTTGACACTCATCACCTGGTTTGAAGCCCTTTTTAAGAAGGTTTCTACCTTCCATACAAACAGGCTCCTGAGAGTGACCACCAACGACCATGTCCAGATCGCCTTCTGGTAGGTAGCGTGCCAGTGCAACATCACCTGGTGCGTTGATACCGCGCTGACCATCAACGTAGTGCCCCATGTGAGTCGCAGCGATAACTACGTCTGGCTTTTCATTTTCTTTCAGTTCGGCAATAACTTTGGCCGCTTCAGCTTTCGGATCACGGAAATCCAGACCGCTGATAAACTCAGGGTTACCTAGTTTCGCAGTGTCTTCAGTCGTCAGGCCAATAACAGCAATCTTCAGACCATTACGCTCGAAAATTTCATACGCCTGAAACTTACGTTTGCCTGTTTTCTTGTCATAAATGTTGGCAGACAGCATCGGGAAGTCTGCCCAGTTCATTTGTTTCTCAAGCACTGAAAGAGGGTTATCAAATTCGTGGTTGCCCAGTGCCATTGCATCGTAGCCGATTTGTGTCATGCCTTTAAAATCAGGCTCTGCATCCTGCAGATCAGACTCTGGCACACCAGTATTGATGTCACCGCCAGAGAGCAGTAACACTGCACTTCCTTGCTTTTCGGCATCTGCACGCAATCTGTCTATAAGAGTCTTACGGGCAGCCATACCATACTCACCATATTTGTTATTCCAAAAACGGCCATGGTGGTCATTGGTATGAAGAATAGTAAGGTTATATGTTGTGTCTGGTTTCCAACTTGGAACTGCCGCCTTATCAGAAGTTGCGCAGCCTGACAAAGAAGCCAGTAATGCAGCACTGATTGCTGCTTTGAGGGAGAGACGAGCCATCATTGGGTTACCCTATTTAGTCAGTCCATAATATCTGAAAAAGCCAGGCAACAGCCTGGCATTCACGCTCACGGACAGAGTCTAAATAAACCCGGTAACAGTGACACTATTGATTCAAAAAGCTGCGCTTTAGATCACCTAATTTGCATCTTTATGTGAACCAAGATCTACACTGTGTACTTTTATTTGTACTTTTTGCGACTGGTAAGCCAAACACTGACGACAGCAGAAACAGCCAGCAATAGGCAGTACCAAGAGTGGGAAACAACCTCAAGCGGAGACAGACCAAAAGTCGATCCCAACAGCAATGCCTGCGCACCGTAAGGCAGTAATCCCTGAACGACACACGAAAAGATATCCAGCAGGCTGGCACTGCGTTTGCTGTCGATTTCGTTCTCTTCCGCCAGAGAGCGAGCCACACCACCTGAAACAATAATGGCAACCGTGTTGTTAGCTGTTGATACATTGGCAAGGCTAACTAACGCAGCTATACCGAGCTCTCCGGCCTTGGTGTCTTTACCCTTTGTTGTTGAGCGCCCAATAAGACTGTTCAGTTTCTGAGTGATAAAAGCCAAACCGCCTTGCTGACGCATCATTTCAGCTAGACCACCTATGAGTAGAGACAGTAAAAAGATTTCCTGCATATTGCTGAAACCTTGGTAAACCGTCTTACCAAACTCCATAACAGCGAAGTCTCCCGTACTTGCAAAACCTGCCAGAGCGGCAAGTACAATTCCCAGAGACAGCACGACGAAAACATTTAGACCATAGACAGCCAGCGCCAGAATAGTCAGGTAAGGGATAACCGCAAGGATATCTATCTTCTCAACAACCGGTGTTTCTGACGCCTCATTGGCAAATGCAAAAATAGCGAAAACCACGAGCGCAGCAGGCAGCGCGATTCTGAAGTTCTCACGAAATTTATCTCTCATCTCACAGCCCTGTGAGCGAGTGGCAGCAATCGTGGTATCGGAGATAATAGAAAGGTTGTCACCAAACATTGCACCACTCATGACAACACCTGCCATCAACGCTGGGTCAATACCAGTTTTTTCAGCGATGCCAAGAGCAACAGGGGCGATGGCCGCAATGGTACCCATTGATGTTCCCATTGAGGTCGAGATAAATGCAGCAATGAGGAACAGTCCCGGCAGGATCAACCAGCCCGGTAATAATGTAAGACCCAAATTAACCGTTGCATCTACGCCACCGCTGGCTTTAGCTACCGCAGCAAAAGCACCTGCCAGTAGATAAATCAGACACATACTAATAATATCTGGGTGTGAGACACCATTGATGAACTGTGAAATAGCAGTATTTAGCTTTTCACGACTAAGTAAAATAGCCAGTACGATAGCCGGTAGAATGGCTATTGGAGCTGGTAATTGGTAAAAGGCAAAATCCACATCTTGCGACGTCAAATAAAAGCCCGTACCGATAAAGATGGTTAGAAAAAGAAGGAGCGGGAGTAAAGCAACCGAAGACGGCCTGATCGATGATTCTGTTGTAGTTCTCATTGTGTTCTTGCAGTGTTTTTATGATGTAAACCGCAGATTAATCACTTTTGATATATCAGTCAACTTATAGACGTCTAAACGTCCAAACAAAACAATCCATCATATAACGGTTAGTAAGGACACATTTATCTAAAAATGAATCCACTTAACTTGTAGAGCTTTTGATGCAATCAAGTGTATTAGATGTTGATTATTTACCTTCAGCAGTGACACAAACGATTGTTTATGCGCGTAAAGTTTTATTAATGACCTATCTGATTATGATTAAGCAAATATATGCCTAAAAAAGTATAAAGAATGATTAATATTTGCCGTTAAGTAGGTAACTGGCTTTTCAAGTGGATGAAAAGCTCAATAACAATAATTCCTAAAACTCTGTGGGCCATTTCCGAAAACGTCCACCCCGTTTGATGCATGGAAAACACAATGAATATTTCTCTCAAACAAAAACTCATCGGCGCGTGCCTTGCTGCAATCGTTCTTATGGCTGCAGTTCTTTCAACACTTACAGCCAGCCAGACTCATACGCAAACATTGAAAAACGTAAAAAGCCGGGTTGGTATCACAACATCATTAACCAGTGAGAATATTAACGCTTGGTTTGGTTCCAAAATTGCTGCAGTGGAAGGGTTTGCAAAAACAGCTCCATGGGATGATACCGCTCAAGCACTTAAGCTGACCAAGATGTCTGCCGATTTTTCTATCACATTTTATGGCAAAGCGGATGGCAATATCTATCTGTCGAATGGTGAAACTCCCCCCATCGATCCAAGAAGCCGCCCATGGTACACCTTGGCAAAAGAAACTAACCGAAGCGTTATTACTGACAAGTATGTAGACGCTATCACTGGAAAGCTGATGGTAACAGTCGCCAGCCCTGTTATGGTCAATGGTCGCTTCGATGGTGTGATCGGCGGTGACCTGCCTTTGGACAAACTGCTGGAGAGTATCAGTCAGATAAAAGTGGGACAGAATGCTTTCGTCATGTTGCTTGATGCCAAAAGCCAACTTCTCGCCCACCCAAGCGGCCACCTGACGGGTAAATCGATCAATCAATACAACCGCGAGCTCAATCCAACCATTATTGTTAATGCAGTGAAAAGCGGTGACTTAGTGACTCTGCCAATGGATGGTAAAGAGAAATTTTACTACTTCTCAGCATTACCAAATTCTGACTGGGTTATTGGTATTGAGCTGGACTCAGAAACAGAAATGTCAGCTTACCACGATATGATGTTTGACTCCGCCGCATTGGGCATTGTCCTTGCCCTGGTTATCATCTTGTCAGCTGCGTGGTTAGTTAACTATCTGTTCCGTGATTTACAGCGCGTATCAGAAGCTATGGAAGAAATTGCCAGTGGTGAGGCTGATCTGACACAGCGTCTCGAACCAAACAGTAACGACGAAGTAGGAAGGCTAGCAGTAAACTTTAATACCTTTGTCGGTAATATCTTCACCACGTTGAGCGCCGTTAAACAAGTCAGTGAATCTCTTTCGCAGCAGGCAAGTGTCTCTGCAGAATTTACCAAAACCAGCAGTGAGCGCATCCGTCTTCAGCAAGACGAAATTAATATGGTTGCCACGGCTATCAATGAAATGTCTGCAGCAACGCAGGAAATTGCAGGTAACGCAGAGACAACTGCGCACCTTTCCGGTGAAGCAGTGACCTGTTCTCAGTCAGGCGCAGGTCAGGTTACCCAGAGCCAGAATTCCATCAGCAACTTATCACAGGAAGTAGAAACAGCCACCAATGTGATCACTGAGCTCAATCAGCATGCACAAAGCATCAGCTCTATTCTGGCTACCATTCAGGATATCGCAGAGCAAACTAACCTGCTGGCATTGAACGCGGCCATTGAGGCAGCACGTGCCGGTGAACAGGGACGAGGCTTTGCTGTTGTAGCAGACGAGGTAAGGGTTCTCAGTCAGCGTACTCACGATTCAACACGTGAGATTCAGTCTATGATTGAAACGCTGCAAAATACCACTGGCTCGGCAGTCACTATTATGAATGACAGTCGTCACCTTGCAGGCACCAGTGTTGATGATGCGATATCTGCCACTGCGAGCCTCTCGCAAATTACCAGTGCAGTATCATCAATCAGCGATATGGCTACGCAAATTGCATCCGCTGCAGAAGAACAATCTCTGGTAACCTCTGAGATCACCCGAAATACACAGGGTATTAAAGACGCGTCAGATCTTCTGGCTGAGGAAGCAACAGCAGCGGCCGCTCAGGCCAGCGAGCTGTCAAACCTGTCAGGTCAGCTGAGTAAGGAAATTTCTCGCTTCGGTCTGTAATTACTGTGCCCCCGGTAGCCGTTCTCAGTTACCGGGTCTCCGTGTACAGCACAACAGATATGAGCAATAAATGATAGCGACAAAAAAAGCCGGCAAACGCCGGCTTTTCATTTATTCCGTATGTCCTAGCGAATATCGATATCTTCGAAGCTTTTCACCAGATCATCCAATGCCTTCATTTGCTTGAGGAAAGGCTCAAGCTTATTCAGTGGCAAGGCAGAAGGGCCATCACAGCGTGCATTATCTGGGTCTGGATGAGCTTCTATGAACAAGCCTGCAATCTTGGTACCTAGACCAGCACGGGCCAGATCAACGGTCTGCTCACGACGGCCTCCAGATGCGGCACCCAATGGATCACGGCATTGAAGCGCATGGGTAACATCAAAGATGATTGGGCTACCGTTACTGGCTTTTTTCATGACATCAAAGCCAAGCATGTCGACAACCAGATTGTCGTAACCCATGCATGAACCGCGTTCACACAAAATGACTTTTTCGTTACCACATTCAGCAAACTTATCGACAATATTCCCGACCTGACCCGGACTCATAAATTGCGGTTTTTTCACATTGATCACAGCGTCGGTTTTGGCCATCGCCTCAACGAGATCGGTTTGTCTGGCCAGAAAAGCTGGGAGCTGAATGACATCAACCACTTCTGATACTGGCTGCGCCTGATGTATCTCATGAATATCAGTGATGACTTTGACGCCAAAAGTAGATTTCAGTTCTTCAAAGATCCGCATGCCCTCTTCCATACCCGGCCCACGGTATGAATGTACCGAGGAACGGTTTGCTTTATCGAAAGAGGCTTTAAATACATAAGGGATGCCCAATTTCTGGGTTACTTCCACGTAGTGCTCACAAATCTGCATCGCCAGATCGCGTGATTCCAGAACGTTCATCCCTGCAAAGAGAACGAAAGGCTGATCATTGGCAACGTTAACATCACCAATGTGCACCGTTTTTTGTACTGTCATGATAAATTCCTGATTAGTGGAATGTCGGTTCCTGAGCAGTGAGTACCTTCACCTGAATTTTCAACAGTTCGGCGGCCGGATCATCCGGGCACTGCTCAATAAAATACTCATAGTCACTGACGGCAACCCAGTCACAGTCCAACTGCTGGAAGATGTAACCTCGGTCTCTGATTTCATAAGGATCATCAGGACTGAAAGAGAGGGCAAGCTCGCTGCATCGAAGTGCGTTGGTATAGTTTTCTTCGCGTAAGAAGGCGCTTTTGATCACAGCCAACCAACGGCCGATAATGGTCGAGTTGTCCGAGCTTTCCAAATGTTCTTCAGCGAGCTCTGCTGTTGGTCCTTTCTGACCTATCAACCAACCGCGAAGTATCCTCTGCGAAATAAATTCACCGTTTAACGGATTGATAAACACAGATTCCCTGTCACGCCAGTCGACTTTCACCACCAGCTGTGTCGGAAAGGCAACGGCCTTAATGGGTAAGTCCAGTTTCTGCCCAAAGTAAACCAATAGCGCGCCAAGGCTAACAGGGATCCCCTGCTGACGCTCAAGTACCTTGTCAATGAAAGCACTCTCAGAATCGAAAAACTGGTGTATATCACCGCGAAAATTCCATTCTTTGTAGAAGACACGTAACAGCCCCTCGAGGCGGAGTTGCTCGTTGGACTCCATCGCCAGCTTATCATTCAGATCAGCCAGCATCAGTTCTAATTTTTGTTTTACCCAGATGGTCTGAGTGGCCGGTACAATGGCCGCGTTAAGAGCCAATGCCGCTTCCAGAAGGGACACGGACTCCAATTCCTGTTCACTAAATTCAAACATACTTCATCACAGTAAAAAGGATGATTTACTTAATGCCAGAGTCGCTGCCGCATATACCCAGCCAAGCGCTCCTCCGAAAGCAAAAACCCTGTATAACTTACCCGCCTGCGGTCTCATAGCGACAACGCCAAGTGCAATATACGCGAGGACACATGTAATCTTCTCTGTCAGCCACTGCCCTCCCTCAGTGAAGGGGATAAATCCAGTGATCACGATCAGTGAAATACCAGAGGCCAACAATACGGTATCGATAATATGGGGCGACACCTTAACCCATTTTTTCTGACTCATCTGGCTGCCTGCAAGCTGCCAAGAAAAGCGGACGATAAAAAATGTCACACTGATGGCAATAGCCAGCAGGTGAATATGCTTCAACGCAGAGTACATTGTCCCAAGCTCCAGTTATTTGTTATGGCAGTACCGTCCACGTGTTACGCGGTCAAGGTCTGCATAATCTTTTATTGTTTCCACTTCAGTAAATCCTGCGGACAGGAAGAGTTCCCTTACGGACTCGCCCTGATCATAGCCATGCTCAATCAGTAACCAGCCCTCGTGACTAAGAAATTGGGGGCTGTAAAAACATATATGACGAATATCCGCCAGACCGTGATCATCAGCGGTCAAGGCTGAGGAAGGCTCAAACCTCACATCCCCCTGACTGAGGTGTGGGTCTTCAGGATCTATATACGGTGGATTGCTTACGATAACATCAAACGGCTGAGACGTCGAAGTAGACACGGCATCAAACCAGCTACTTTGAAGGAAGCTGGCATTGTTGAGTTTCAGTTTTTCTCGGTTACGCGTGGCCAACGCGACGGCTTCATGCCTGAGGTCGACACCTATGACCGAGATGCCCGGATTTTCAGATGCAATGGCTAAGGCAATCGCGCCTGTACCTGTGCCAAGGTCAAGAACAGATCGACATGCGGAAGTAATTTTTTCCAATGCCAGTTCCACTAACCTCTCGGTATCCGGCCTTGGTATTAGGGTGCTGGGTTCGACATCAAGCTCTAGCGACCAAAATTCACGCGTGCCAGTTATGTAAGCAACAGGCTCTCCCTGACAACGACGTTTGATCAATTGCTGGTACCCAGACAACTGCTGTTCAGTGAGCGTCTTATCCGGCCAGGTGAACAAGTAGCTGCTCGGTTTGTCCAGTAAATGACAAAGTAATACCGACGCATCAATTCTGGCGGAGGGGCTTTGAGCGCATTCCAAATGTTCGGCAGCCTGCTTTAAGGCTGCCTCAATGGTTACTGACATCAGTTCTGGTCTGCCAGCGCCGCCAACTGATCTGCCTGGAATTCCTGAACAATAGGTTCGATCAGGCTATTAAGTTCGCCCTGCATCACTTCGTCAAGACGATAAATCGTCAGGTTGATGCGGTGATCAGACACCCTACCCTGCGGATAGTTATAAGTACGGATACGATCTGAGCGGTCACCAGAACCCAGAAGGTTTCGGCGCTCACTCGCTTCCTCTGCAGCACGTTTTTCCTCTTCAGCTTTAATCAGCCGGGCCGCCAAAACTGACATGGCTTTCGCCTTGTTCTTGTGCTGCGAACGCTCATCCTGACATTCAACCACTGTACCCGTTGGCAAGTGGGTAATACGAATCGCTGAATCGGTGGTGTTGACGTGCTGACCACCCGCGCCTGAGGCACGGAAAGTATCAATTTTCAGGTCTGATGGGTTAATTTCAGGGATCTCTGCTTCAGGGATCTCAGGCAAAATAGCCACAGTACACGCCGATGTATGAACTCGGCCTTGTGACTCCGTAGCCGGAACACGCTGAACACGGTGACCGCCTGATTCAAACTTCATGACGCCGTAAGCACCGTCACCGTTGACTTTGGCAATCATTTCTTTGTAACCGCCGTGCTCACCAACGTTGGCGTTGACCACTTCAACTTTCCAGCCAAGTGATTCTGCATAACGGCTGTACATACGGAACAAGTCACCTGCAAATATTGCGGCTTCATCACCACCAGCACCAGCGCGGATTTCAAGGAAGCAGTTACGTTCGTCATTCGGGTCTTTCGGCAACAGAAGTACCTGCAATTCGTCACTCAGCCGAATGATTTCAGCTTTGGCTTCTTTGATCTCCTCCTGCGCCATTTCGCGCATTTCAGGATCATCTTCGCTGGCCATTTCTTCGGCAGCCTGAAGATTTTCCTCAGCCTGACGATATGACTCAAAGCACTTGGTGACCTCTTCGAGCTGGCTGTACTCTTTCGACAAGGCTCGGAACTTGTCCTGATCACCAATAATGGCAGGATCGCCGAGGAGATGCTGAACTTCTTCGTAACGCTCAGCAAGCATTTCTAATTTAGTAACAATCGATGGTTTCATAGTGGATATTCAGGCTTACTTGTCGGCATCGAGGCCAAGGCTGCGGCGCAAAACAGACAGGGTACTTGTATCTCCCCGGCTTGCGGCTGACTGCATAGCCTGCGTCGGTGCATGTATGAGTTTATTGGTCAGTTTATTGCTGAGCTCTGTCAGCACTTTTTCCGCATCAGCACCATTGGCTAATGCTTGTAGGCTTTTGTTCAAAATTTCGGCCTTTGCAGACTCCGACTGGGCTCGGTATTGTTTGATAGTTTCTACCGATTCCAAGCCGCGAATCCAGGCCATGAACCCGTCACTTTCTTCGCCAACGATCCCTTCCGCTTTAATAGCCGCCAGTTTGCGTTGTTCTATGTTGCGTTCAACAATAGATTGAAGATCGTCAACGGTGTACAGGTAAGCATCGTTCAGCTCACCGACTTCTTCCTCAATATCACGAGGAACAGCAATATCAATCAAGAGCATAGGCTGGTGACGACGCGCTTTTATTGCTTTTTCAACCATACCTTTGCCGATAAGAGGCAGCGGAGCTGCGGTGGAGCTAATCACAATATCTGCCCGGTGCATATGCTCAGGGATCGCCTCCAGCGCAATGATCTCAGCGCCAAAGTTGTCTGCCAGTTCTCTTGCCCTCTCATGAGTCCGATTGGCAACAATCAGTTTTTTGCATTCATGTTCAGCAAGATGTTTGGCAACCAGTTCAATCGTTTCGCCAGCGCCAACCAAAAGCACTGTCGTCTCTCGGAGCGATTCGAAGATTTGGCGTGCCAGCGTACAGGCCGCAAAAGCAACAGAAACAGCATTACCACCAATATCGGTCTCAGTTCGGATCCGTTTGGCGACAGTGAATGATTTTTGAAACAACTTGTCCAACGCACCAGAAATAGTGTTTTCATCTGCCGCGTCGGCATAAGAGTTTTTTACCTGCCCGAGAATCTGGGGCTCTCCCAGAACGAGGGAATCTAACCCTGAAGCAACGCGCATAAGGTGTTCCACCGCAGCCTGGCCGTGGTGAGCGTAAAGATAAGGCAATAAGGTTTCAGCATCAAGATGATGGAATTGAGACAACCAATTGACGACTCCGTCCTGACCCGCGTTATTCAGCTCGCAGTAGATTTCTGTCCTGTTACACGTAGATATAATAACCCCGCTCCGCACATCTGGCTGCTCTTTGAGCTGGCGGAGAGCATCTCGTAATTGTTGTGGTGAAAAAGAAACTTTTTCACGCAGGTCGACCGAGGCGGTCTTATGGTTTATTCCTAGAACTAACAAGCTCATTAAGTAGCGTTACCGACAGCACCAGATGAAATCCGAGCCGTGGATTTTACTTTAAGGGCCCGTCGAATTAAAGATAACATTGATACCGTTATACCGCTATCCACAATAATTGTGACACTTTTGTTCAGTCAGGGGCATTAGCCGTATTTTACTGTCTGATATTTCAACAAATGCAGAAAATTAGCAGTCTGGCTTTGCATCCTTTACCCGGTAAGAGACATAATGCCTTTCCGTTTTAAAAGGAGTTTTCCCCATGTTCCGTCCGGTATTTTTGTCCCTAATCAGCTTTTGCCTACTCATAGTGTCTGGCTGCACCTCATTAACAAAGACATCATCAGGAACATGGGAAAGCCACCAGGCACAACTGCAAACACTAAACCGTTTTCAACTGAGCGGAAAAGTCGGTTTTATCAGTCTTAAGCAGCGGGTCTCTGCTAACTTTGTCTGGAAACAAGACAATCAAAACATAGAACTTAGACTCTACAATTTTTCTGGCACCTTACTAACGCTCAATACCACAGGAAAAGAGACAAGGGTGACAGACAAAGACGGCACCACTTATTTCGGTGCTGACGCGCAAAGCCTAATAAAACGGCTGACAGGTATTAATTTACCTCTAAATAATCTCCCCGGCTGGCTAAAAGGCTTACCGGGCCAAAATGAGGATTTTATCCTCGATAGCGACGAAAAAGTGAATACTATCACCAGCCGCCAACCTGGTGCCGACTGGACGCTCAGTTACCCAAGTTACACCAATACAGACGACATCGTCTTGCCCTCTCGCATCAGAATGAACAATGATAGCCAACGGGTAAAGATCGACATATCAGACTGGATATTATAACCATGACGACAACCACATCGGTCTGGCCCTCACCGGCCAAACTCAATCTTTTTCTCTACATCACCGGACAACGCGCCGACGGCTATCACGAGCTGCAAACCCTGTTTCAGTTCCTTGACTACGGCGATACATTGTCAATCACCCCAAATGATTCTGGTCATATCACACTAAGCCCGGAACTCGAGGGTGTACCCCTTGAGAGCAACCTAATATTCAAAGCCGCCAGCGCATTAAAAAAACGGTCTGGCATTACCAAAGGCGTTCATATTCATCTTGATAAAGTACTCCCTATGGGAGGCGGAATCGGAGGGGGATCATCAAACGCTGCAACCACACTCGTCGCTCTCAATAAACTGTGGAACCTCGGATTAGACGAAAATACACTTGCTGAGATTGGTGTAGCTCTCGGTGCCGATGTGCCGGTTTTTGTGAGGGGGCGCACCGCGTTTGCTGAAGGTATCGGTGAGAGGTTACAGCCCGCAGAAGCACCAGAAAAGTGGTTTTTAGTCGCAAAACCTGCGGTAAGTATTGCCACTGAAAGCATTTTTTCTCATCCAGATTTGCCAAGAAATACTCCCAGCAGAGCATTAACTGAACTATTATCTACAAAAAACGAAAACGATTGCGAAAAGATAGTAAGAGAGTTATTTCCAGAGGTTGATAAGGCTCTAGCGTGGCTGTTAGAATACGCGCCGTCGAGACTGACCGGGACAGGTGCCTGTGTTTTTGCTGAATTTGACAGTGAACAGGAAGCCCGCGACGTCCACAAAAATTTGCCCGACTGGCTCAGTGGCTTTGTTGCTCAAGGTGTCAACCGCTCACCGCTGTTATCGGCCCTTGATGATAATGCTGCTTGAGACAGAAAATACTCAATGGATTCAACCCCGAGGTTTTCCACCGTGCCTGATATGAAGCTGTTTGCTGGTAACGCTACTCCAGTTCTCGCCCAACGCATCGCTAACCGTCTCTATATGTCTCTTGGCGACGCGAACGTCGGCCGTTTTTCTGATGGTGAAGTTAGAGTAGAAATCAACGAAAACGTACGGGGTAGTGATGTATTTATTATCCAGTCTACCTGTGCACCGACCAACGACAACCTGATGGAACTGGTTGTTATGATCGACGCGCTACGACGCGCATCTGCAGGCCGTATTACCGCAGTTATCCCTTACTTTGGCTATGCCCGTCAGGATCGTCGCCCTCGCTCAATCCGTGTACCTATCACCGCAAAAGTCATTGCAGACTTCCTGTCTAACGTTGGTGTAGACCGCGTCTTGACCGTCGACCTTCACGCTGACCAGATTCAGGGTTTCTTCGACGTGCCAGTGGATAACATCTTCGGTACGCCAGTATTGCTGGAAGACATGGTTGCAAGAGACCTACAAGATCCTGTCGTCGTTTCTCCTGATATTGGCGGAGTTGTACGTGCACGTGCCACCGCTAAACTGCTGGACGATACCGATATCGCCATCATTGATAAACGTCGCCCACGTGCCAATGTCTCTGAAGTCATGCACCTTATCGGTGACGTGGAAGGCCGCGATTGCATCATCGTTGATGATATGATCGATACTGGCGGTACCCTGTGTAAAGCAGCAGAAGCCTTGAAAAACCGTGGTGCTAAGCGCGTATTCGCCTATGCAACTCACGCTGTCTTCTCAGGTAACGCACCTCAGAACATTAAAGATTCAGTCATTGATGAAGTAATTGTCACTGACTCCATTCCACTGAGCGCTGAAATGCAGGCAACAGGCCGTATTACCCAGCTGACCCTCTCGGGCATGCTGGCTGAAGCAATTCGCCGCATCAGCAATGAAGAATCTATTTCTGCGATGTTTGAATCGTAAGTTAGAGACTCTTCCCGATAAACGCCTCGCTTTGCGGGGCGTTTTTATTTTTGCCTTTCTCCGGCAGGTTTGAGCGACACCGCGACTTAATGGTAGGATAAGCCGCTTTTTGTCTGTGCCGCCCGGGAACGGCTATGCACAGGCCGATAAATTGGTTAAGCCATAACAATGAGAATCTCGCCGTGAGTGATCAAATTCGTCTTTTAGTCGGGCTGGCAAACCCCGGCCCGGAATACGCAAAAACCCGACACAATGCTGGTGCATGGGTGGTAGAAGAATTAGCGCGTATCCATAATGTGCCGTTGAAAGAAGATAAAAAGTATTTTGGTTTGACGGCCAGAATTACACATGCCGGTCAGGATTTACGTCTATTGATACCAACGACTTACATGAACCTGTCTGGTAAATCAGTGGCGGCACTGGCAAAGTTTTTTCAGATCAAACCTGAAGAAATTATGGTGGCGCATGATGAGCTTGATCTCCCTCCGGGTGTTGCCAAATTTAAGAAAGGCGGCGGCCACGGTGGTCATAATGGCTTGCGTGATATCATTAGTAAAATGGGTAACAACAAAGATTTCTATCGTCTGCGACTGGGTATCGGCCATCCCGGCCATAAAGATAAAGTGGCAGGCTTTGTACTTACGAAAGCACCCGCCAGTGAGCAGACTATGATTGAACAGGCGGCCGACGAAGCCGTTCGCTGTATCGATATCCTGCTTAAGGATGATCTGGCCAAGGCGCAAAATCGCCTGCATACGTTCAAAGCGCAATAAGCGTTAACACTATTTTTTAACGAAAAGGTTACCATCTCATGGGTTTTAAATGCGGTATTGTTGGTCTGCCAAACGTCGGCAAATCAACGCTTTTCAATGCACTGACCAAAGCCGGAATCGAAGCGGCCAACTTCCCGTTCTGTACCATTGAACCAAACACGGGCGTGGTACCTGTGCCAGACCTGCGTCTCGACGCGCTGGCAGCGATCGTCAACCCTCAGCGTATCCTTCCTACCACAATGGAATTTGTTGATATTGCTGGCTTAGTTGCTGGTGCATCTAAAGGTGAAGGCCTCGGTAACAAGTTCCTGGCTAACATCCGTGAAACTGATGCAATCGGCCATGTAGTGCGTTGTTTTGAGAATGACAACATTGTTCACGTAGCGGGTAAAGTTGATCCTGCGGAAGATATCGATGTGATCAACACAGAACTTGCACTGGCTGACCTTGAGGCCTGTGAGCGAGCTATTCAGCGTCAGGCTAAAAAAGCGAAAGGCGGTGACCGCGATGCTAAATTCGAGATCAGCGTACTTGAGAAACTGCTTCCGGTGCTGGAAGAAGGTGACATGCTGCGCTCTGTCGAACTGAGCAAAGAAGAAAAAGCTGCGGTCGATTACCTGAACTTCCTGACCATGAAGCCGACTATGTACATCGCCAACGTGAACGACGACGGCTTTGAAAACAACCCTTACCTCGACAAAGTACGTGAGATCGCTGCTGTTGAAGGTGCAACTGTTGTTGCCGTCTGTGCTGAAATTGAAGGCGAAATTGCAGAACTGGATGCAGATGAAGCTGAAGTTTTCCTTGAGGAAATGGGCCTCGATGAGCCGGGCCTGAACCGAGTGATTCGCTCTGGCTACGAATTACTGACACTGCAGACCTACTTTACTGCTGGCGTGAAAGAAGTTCGCGCTTGGACAGTGCCAGTTGGCGCAACGGCACCACAGGCTGCGGGTAAGATTCATACCGACTTTGAAAAAGGCTTCATCCGTGCCGAAGTCGTGGGTTATGACGATTACATTGAAAACAAAGGTGAATCCGGTGCTAAAGACGCAGGTAAATGGCGTCTGGAAGGCAAAGATTACATCGTAAAAGACGGCGACGTGATTCACTTCCGCTTCAACGTGTAACTGACTGCATTCAAAGCATCATGACATACAGAAAAGAGCTGGCATTAAGTCAGCTTTTTTTATTTTTATTTGCGGCAATATCGTCTTTAGTTCGTGACACGGGACGCAATTCGTATTAAAAGTCATCAGCTTGAACAAAAAGGCAGCGACAACGCTGTTTGTATAAAAAAACTGGATAAAAAGGGTTGACGGCCTAGGGACATATTCGCATAATGCGCCCCGCACTAACGGGGATAACCCCGGAAAGAGATGGCTACGTAGCTCAGTTGGTTAGAGCACATCACTCATAATGATGGGGTCACAGGTTCGAATCCCGTCGTAGCCACCATTCTCCTAGTGCCATTCTCATAGAGAAACCATGCGACGGTGGCGGAATTGGTAGACGCGCTAGCTTCAGGTGCTAGTGTCCGAAAGGATGTGAGGGTTCAAGTCCCTCCCCTCGCACCAAAATTTATATTGTTATGCTCAGATGCATGATAATTGTTGGGGTATCGCCAAGCGGTAAGGCAACGGGTTTTGATCCCGTCATTCCCAGGTTCGAATCCTGGTACCCCAGCCACTATTCAGGTTGGCTACGTAGCTCAGTTGGTTAGAGCACATCACTCATAATGATGGGGTCACAGGTTCGAATCCCGTCGTAGCCACCACTTATTCTGGAAGCATTAGCTTTCGACATACGAAACAGAGCTACCATCTGTTTGACTGAAAAGTACGTATGAAAAATTTGCGGCGGTGGCGGAATTGGTAGACGCGCTAGCTTCAGGTGCTAGTGTCCGAAAGGACGTGAGGGTTCAAGTCCCTCCCCCCGCACCAAACAGTGCCAGTAGCTTAACGGGCTATTAGGACAACAATATGCGGAAGTGGCGGAATTGGTAGACGCACCAGATTTAGGTTCTGGCGCCGCAAGGTGTGAGAGTTCAAGTCTCTCCTTCCGCACCATCTCTTGCCCTTCGGGGAGTCAGCAAGATAAAACTGACAATAATACGATGCGACGGTGGCGGAATTGGTAGACGCGCTAGCTTCAGGTGCTAGTGTCCGAAAGGACGTGAGGGTTCAAGTCCCTCCCCTCGCACCAATCGTTTTTTGATTGGGTTGCGTATACTTAAAGTATTGGGGTATCGCCAAGCGGTAAGGCAACGGGTTTTGATCCCGTCATTCCCAGGTTCGAATCCTGGTACCCCAGCCATATTAAGAAAGCTCGCCTACGGCGGGCTTTTTTTGGTTTTGGTGGCTATTTTTCTGATTGAGATAACACGCCATTAAGTACATCGAGAAAAAAGCCTGCAACAATGCAGGCCTCGGACGCATCAGTAAAATAAATATTACCGCTGTCTATGACAGCCCCATCGCGTACTTCAGTATTTGCTCTTTGACCGGACCACTGTTTTCAGCAAGCTTCAAGCCGATATTTCTCAGTGTCACAAGTGGCTTTATCTCGTTGCTGAAACCTGCATAAAACAAATCCATTCCAGTTTGCATCAACAGGTTGTCAGGTCGGCGACGACGCTGGAATGTCCTTAATACCGTCTCATTGCACCACTGCTCCCCGGCTGATGCCACTTCATCAAGCAATACGTCAACATCCTTGAAACCGAGATTGACTCCCTGTCCCGCCAATGGATTGATGGTATGAGCGGCATCACCCAGTACAACAATATTATTTGTATGATATTTCTGCGCATGACGACGGGTAAGAGGGAACACTCCTTTATCAAGCACTTTGATATTACCCAGCTGATCAGGGAAATGAGCACAGATTTCGTCAGCCAGTTTTTTATTGCCCATTGACGTCAATTCTCGGATACGGGCTGGTGCATCGTACCAAACCAAGGACGCCTGATGTCCGGGCAAAGGAAGGAATGAGCGAGGCCCTGTAGGCGTGAACCACTGCCACGTAATATCCTGCTGAGGATCCTCAGTTTCCACGTTAACCAGCATACAATGCTGGCGATAGTCCCACGCTGTGACACCAATACGGGCATAATCTCGAACACGACTGTTAGCCCCGTCGGCACCCACTATCCACTGACCATGTAATTGGCTGCCGTCGTCCAATTCGACAGTATGGCCTTCATCATCAGCCTTGATGGAGGTAATAGTATGCGGGCAGAAAGTGCTGAGTGAAGGCTGTTGCTCGCAAGCCTGCCACAACGCGAGCTGGATAATACGGTTTTCGACAATGAACCCAAGTTCATCAAGGTCGAGCTTATCGTTACTGAAGCGAACCCGACAGTCTGAATGCTCCCAGGTCTCAAGACGGCGATAGGGGCAGACGCGCATCGCGACAACGCTATCCCACACTTTCATTGACCGCAATAGATTCACCGATGCGGGAGAAATTGCAGATACCCTTAAATCCATCGGTTGTTCCGAGGAAAAAGGGGTAGGTAAATCCCGCTCAATCATCGCTACTTTTTTGCCCTGACGGGCTAATCCCAATGCCGTTGCAGCACCGATCATGCCGCCGCCAACAACAATTATTTCAAATTGCTTCATGTCTTTCTTCCATACTGCCCACCACAATCAATCAGTTATTACAGTCAGGCAAAATTCATACCTGCATTCTACCCCCTCAGTTCATGATTGCGACCATTAGATACGGTATCAGCAACTAAAATAGAGAGTGTAATTCGACGGAACGTGATCTAGTCAGCGTTGGTCTAAAACAGTACAATACGCGGCTCGCTGGAACTATGGTCAGAAATTGAGTCATAGTCTAATGAGCAATGTGAATTTTCGGTGTCTCGTTACCCCTGCCTAAGAGCAGTAGCGTGACGGGATAAAGCCGGTGCAAGTAAAATAAACTGTGAGCATACGTGACATGGCGAAGAAACTGCTGATCAAAACCTGGGGCTGCCAGATGAACGAATACGATTCATCGAAAATGGCAGATCTGCTAAATGCGGCTGGCGGCTATGAGCTGACCGAAGAACCTGAAGAGGCAGATGTCCTGCTTCTCAATACCTGTTCTATCCGTGAAAAAGCACAGGAAAAAGTATTCCATCAATTGGGCCGCTGGAAGAATTTAAAAGATCAGAAGCCGGGTCTGGTGATTGGTGTTGGTGGCTGCGTGGCCACACAGGAAGGTGACCATATCCGTGAGCGCGCGCCTTATGTAGATGTTATTTTTGGCCCACAGACACTGCACCGTCTGCCAGAAATGATTAACCAGTCACGTGACGACGAAGCTCCCGTCATGGACATCTCTTTCCCTGAGATCGAGAAGTTTGACCGACTGCCAGAGCCTCGTGCAGAAGGGCCAACAGCCTTTGTTTCTATCATGGAAGGCTGCTCGAAGTACTGCACATTCTGCGTTGTGCCATACACCCGTGGTGAGGAAGTCAGCCGTCCTCTGGATGACGTGCTGTTTGAAATTGCTCAGCTTGCTGAGCAGGGAGTACGTGAGGTAAATCTACTCGGCCAGAATGTTAATGCCTATCGCGGTGAAATGCATGATGGTGATATCTGTACCTTTGCAGAGCTTCTGCGTTATGTTGCGGCTATCGACGGTATTGATCGTATCCGCTATACCACCAGCCACCCTATCGAATTTACCAACGATATCATCGAGGTGTACCGTGATACACCTGAGGTGGTAAGTTTCCTGCACCTGCCTGTCCAGAGTGGTTCCGACCGTATTCTGACCATGATGAAGCGACCGCATACTGCGATTGAATATAAGTCAAAAATCAGAAGGTTGCGTGAGGCACGTCCAGAGATTTCAATCAGCTCAGATTTCATTGTAGGTTTCCCGGGAGAATCTGCGGCAGACTTTGAAGCAACGATGAAGCTGATTCGCGATGTAGACTTTGACATGAGTTTCAGCTTTGTTTACTCGCCTCGTCCGGGTACACCTGCAGCAGATATGCCAGATGATACGCCAGAGCAGGATAAAAAAGAGCGTCTCTATCAGCTTCAGCAACAGATAAACACTCAGGCAATGCGCTACTCACGTCAAATGTTGAACACTGAGCAGCGTATTTTGGTGGAAGGCCCATCAAGAAAAAATCTGATGGAGCTTCGCGGCCGTACTGAGAATAATCGCGTGGTGAATTTTGAGGGCTCAGTTGATTTGATCGGACAATTTGTTGACGTGAAAATTGATGAAGTTATGCCGAATTCTCTTCGTGGTAAACTGATACGTACAGAGAAAGAAATGAACCTGCGGGTTGCCGTATCACCTGCAGAATTAATTGCCAAAACGCGCAAGGAAGATGAACTTGGCGTAGGCGTGTATACTCCATAATAGGAGTATGAGTGCCTCAGTGGCTGAAACGACTGTTGCTGGTAACATGAGTTGCCAGCAATCATTGCGAGGATAGCATTGAACAAAATTATTACTGTTGAAGTATCGCTGGAACCTGCCGATAACACACGACTGGCAAGCCTGTGCGGGCCTTTTGATGACAATATCAAACAACTCGAGCGCCGTCTCGGCGTAGAAATCAATCACCGCAGTCACCAATTCTCCGTTGTAGGAAAATCACACACAGCGACAGCTGCGGTCGACATCATTAAGAGTCTCTATGTTGAAACCGCCCCGGTGAAAGGCCATTACCCTGACCTTGAGCCAGAGCAGGTTCATTTAGCGATCAAAGAAAGCGGTGTGCTTGAACAGAGCACTGAATCATCCATCCCCTATGGTAAAGAGATCAACATCAAAACCAAAAAGGGAGTGATCAAACCACGTACACCTAATCAGGCACAGTACATCAGCAATATGATCACTCACGACATCACTTTTGGTGTGGGTCCTGCAGGTACGGGAAAAACGTATCTGGCCGTTGCTGCAGCAGTTGACGCACTTGAACGTCAAGAGATACGCAGAATACTGCTTACAAGACCTGCGGTTGAAGCTGGCGAGAAGCTCGGCTTTTTACCGGGCGATCTTAGCCAGAAGGTCGATCCTTATCTGCGACCTCTCTACGATGCCCTGTTCGAAATGCTGGGCTTTGAGCGGGTCGAGAAGTTGATCGAGCGCAACGTCATCGAGGTGGCTCCCTTAGCTTACATGCGTGGTCGCACACTCAATGACGCATTCATTATTCTTGATGAAAGTCAGAACACCACGGTGGAACAAATGAAAATGTTCCTGACCCGGATTGGCTTTAACAGCCGCGCCGTGATCACTGGTGATGTTACACAGATTGACTTGCCACGCAACACGCGATCTGGCCTACGCCATGCCATCGAAGTTCTGGCAGAAGTGAATGAGATCAGTTTCAACTTCTTCCAAGCTGATGACGTTGTCCGTCATCCTGTTGTCGCAAGGATTGTACAAGCTTATGACGTTTGGGAAGCAGAGGACGCTCGTGCCCGCAAGGAGGCAGAAAAACGCCGCCGTCAGGAGCGGGAGCAGGCGCTGAACGCAACACAAAATATCCAAACTGAAGAGAAACAACCGTAAATGACTTATTTCCTTGACCTCCAGGTGGCCACGTCTGATACCGACAACCTGCCGACAGAAAAACAGCTCAGCCAATGGTTTGAGCAGGCAATAAAACCGTTCCGTCAGCAGGCAGAGGTCACTGTGCGTATCGTTGATGAATTTGAAAGCCAGTCCCTCAACCGCGATTACCGCGGTAAGGACAAGCCGACAAATGTCCTGTCATTTCCTTTCGATGCCCCACCGGGTATTGAGCTGGATTTGTTAGGCGACTTGATTATTTGCCGTCAGGTCGTTGAGCGTGAAGCACAAGAGCAAAACAAGGAAGTGTATGCCCACTGGGCCCACATGGTTGTACACGGCAGTCTGCATCTGCTAGGTTATGATCATATTGACGATCAAGAAGCGGAAGAAATGGAGTCCCTCGAAATGCGTGTCATGGAAGAGCTTGGATTCCCTAACCCTTACGCCGAAGACGTCGTATAAATTGACTTTGTAAAGAACTGATGAACGAAGACAACTCACAAAGCTCTGAAGGTCCGAGTAGAAAGACCTTCTTCGAACGTATAGGCCAGATCTTTCAGGGAGAGCCGAAAGACAGGCAGGAATTGGTTGATGTTATCCGCGATTCAGAACAAAACGATCTGATCGACGAGGAAACCCGCGGCATGCTGGAAGGCGTTATGCAAATCAGCGAAATGCGGATCCGAGACATCATGATACCCCGTTCGCAGATGGTGACCATAGAGCGCTCTCAACCACTCGAAGATATTATCTCTGTCATTATCGAAGCACAGCATTCACGATATCCCGTGATAAGCGATGATAAAGACCATGTCGAAGGCATTTTGTTGGCCAAAGATCTGTTGCGCTACCTGCGCCCGGATAGCGACCAATTCGATATGGACAAGGTGCTTCGCCCCGCCGATCTGGTCCCTGAAAGCAAGCGGGTTGATCGCCTGCTGAAAGAGTTTCAGGAAGAACGCTACCACATGTCGATTGTTGTCGACGAGTTTGGTGGTGTATCAGGTCTGGTAACCATTGAAGACATCCTTGAAGAAATCGTCGGCGAAATCGAAGACGAGTATGATGACGAAGACGAGCAGGAGATCCGCCGTCTGAGCAAGCATACTTCTCGGTAAAAGCGCTGACGACGCTGGAAGACTTCAACGAGCGATTCGGTTCAAGCTTCAGTGACGAAGACATTGATACCATAGGTGGTTTGGTGATGACCAGTTTCGGTCACTTACCTGGTCGCGGTGAAGAGGTCGATATCGACAACTTCCATTTTAAAGTGACCGCAGCAGACAGTCGACGCATCATTCAATTACAGGTTACTATTCCAGAGACTAACACTGAAGAAACAGCGTAACCGGATTTATGCTAAAAAATATCATGAAATATAAACGGCCCATCGTGGCCGTTTTTTCTGGCGGATTCGCCACGCTTGGCTTTGACCCGTATTCATTCTGGCCTGCCACCCTCGTATCACTGACAGTGCTGTTGCTTATTATTCATCGGCAGTCTGCCAGAAACGCTTCTGGTCTTGCCTTCCTGTGGGGCCTTGGACACTTTGGCACAGGTATCGCGTGGGTCTATGAGGTTATTTATCATTTCGGTGGCCTGCCACTGCCTGTAGGTCTGATGATCATCGGTCTTTTGATTGTCTACCTCTCACTCTACCCTGCCCTGTTTGGCTATCTGCTGCGGCGATTCACTTCCATCCCCGAAATAGTGACCTTACTGGTCTTCGCCCCGGCATTGTGGCTGATTATTGATTGGCTCAGAGGCTGGATGCTGACGGGTTTTCCATGGCTCTGGCCAGGTTATAGCCAAATTGATAGCCCGTTGGCTGCGTTTGCCCCGTTGCTGGGCGTACAGGGCATTACACTGGCTATGATGTTGATAGCTGGCTCAGTGGTATTAACTCTTTTCAGGCGCGATATAAAGATGCTGATGCCTGCTGCTGTTGTTACTCTGCTCTCGTTGATGCTTGGTCAGGTTTCATGGGTTACCCCGCAGACCGATAAACCAGTAAAAATTGCTATGGTTCAGGGAAATATCTCTCAGGAACTGAAGTGGTTACCGAGCCAGCGCTGGCCAACATTGTTGAGCTACCAGGACATGTCCAGACAAAACTGGGACGCTGACATCATAATCTGGCCAGAAGCAGCAATACCTGCGCTAGAACGCGATTTACCTGACTTTCTGAGCAGACTGGATACGGCAGCACGTTACAACAAAACGGCCCTGATCACTGGTGTCGTTGACCAGAATGACGAAGGGCAGTTTTTCAATAATGTTATTGCTATCGGTATGAATGGCACCGACGGTTATCACTATCCAGCCAGTCATTCTTACAGCAAGCATCACCTGCTGGTGTTCGGTGAGTTTGTTCCATTTGAAGAGTGGTTAAGACCTATCGCACCGCTATTCAATCTCGCCATGTCATCGTTTACCCGAGGTGACTATATTCAACCAAATCTGGTTGCAGCAGGTTACCACCTTGCCCCGGCACTGTGTTTTGAGATCCTGTTCCACCAGCAGGTGAGAGAGAACATCAGACCAGATACGGATTTTATCCTGACTCTGTCAAATGATGCTTGGTTTGGAGACTCTATAGGCCCGCACCAGCACCTTGAAATTGCGAGAATGCGGGCACTTGAGAATGGCAAGCCCGTGCTACGAGCAACCAATACAGGTGTCACCGCCGCGATTGACTACAAGGGTAAGGTTCATGCAGAAATCCCTCAGTTCACTCGTGAAGTACTCCGCACGGAATCAATCACAACACGCGGTGAGACACCCTTCACTCAGTATGGTGAATGGCCGTTGAACGTATGGGTGATTATTTGTCTAATCATTACGGTTGTCGGTGCTCTCAAGCAAAGAAAGGAAAACTGACAATAGACAGGGCCGTTTTCCTGATCAGATTACGGCCCATAATCACGAAAAAGAGTTTATCGACGGATTCCATGGAGGAACAAAATGCGAAAAGGACAGCTATTCAACCCACTCATCCTAATGCTTTGTGCCTTAATGACATTGCTCTCTGGCTGTGCAGCAACAAGCACTAAGCAAGTTCCTTTACTGACTCAGGCAGAGGCCACCTTGGACAGCTTTAAAGTCTATCCTGAACTAACGCCTTTCTTTGAGCAGTCATACGGTTATGCCATTTTTCCTTCTGTCGGCAAAGGGGCCTTCTGGGTCGGTGGCGCATATGGCAAGGGCATCGTATACCGCAAACATGTCGCAGTCTCTCAGGCTGAACTCAAACAGATTTCTGTCGGTTTTGCCTTTGGTGGGCAGGCTTTTAGTGAAATTCTATTTTTTGAGAATGCCAGAACGTTTGAAGACTTCCTCTCAGGCACGTTTGCTCTTAACGCACAGGTGTCCGCCGCTGCTCTGACAGAGGGTGCAGCAGCGTCCGCCGGCACTCAAGGTGTCACAACAGGTTCAAGCCGACACGAGTTTAAGGCCCGGTATGTCAATGGCACTGCTGTTTTCACTCAAAACAAGGGTGGTTTGATGATTGAAGCAGCAGTGGCTGGACAGCATTTTGAGATAAGCAAACTCTAGACGCTGGTACATCTAAAGCCGGGTTAAACCGTGGTATGTTGATCATCCGTACAAAAACGCTTTTCAAGAGAGAAGCCAAAAAAATCGTGCGCGCACCACGACAGAATTAAAAATATAGAGCGTGGTGCATACATCTCTCAGACAGGGAAGGCGTGGCGACTGAAAAAACGGTTGCCGCAAACGATGCATGCAGTGAGCACACCAACATGAGTGTGCCTGGTCTGATTGCCACACTCTTCACACTGGAGGATCCCGAGCCCAACAACCTCACCTTCTTCGTAAATGCCGTGATGTTTGATGTCGTCAAAGATCTCAGTCCACTCGAGCTGAGTTTTATCTGTTATTTCAGCAAGTTGCTCCCATAGCGTATCTTTAACCAGTTCAGAAAAAACATCTGGCTGCTCAGCTGAGTCCTGATACTGGTCGCCAAACTCCTGCACATCACGTTTGAAATATGACTGGATTAACGCCAGTTCATCCTGCGTCATTTCGCGGGCGGCGGCGACGTAACGCTCTGTGAGTGCTACCCATCTTTCAAGTTCTTCGGGTGTGTGTTCAAGAGCATCTTTTACCCGCTCAACAAGTACCTGATATTCCGGTTTTTGCTTTGACATCGCGTCCCCCTGCATTCAAGTGTTGTTGCTGCTTCTGCCTTTAGTTATTCTATGTCGATTAGTCTGGAACTATATAAACCTATCTCACAATTTCCCGGATGTCATCGATGCAAGAACAATACCGTCCTCAGGACATTGAGCCCTCAGTTCAGTCTGACTGGGACAACAATAAAACTTTTGAAGTAAAAGAAGACGCCAGTAAAGAAAAATTTTACTGCCTTTCAATGTTCCCGTACCCAAGTGGGCGACTACATATGGGCCACGTACGGAACTATGCAATCGGTGACGTGATCTCTCGCTATCAGCGTTTGCAGGGTAAAAATGTTATGCAGCCAATCGGCTGGGATTCATTTGGTCTGCCTGCGGAAAATGCTGCAGTGAAAAACAAAGCTGCTCCTGCTTCATGGACTTACGAAAATATCGAGTACATGAAAAAACAGCTCAAGATGCTGGGCTTTGGTTATGACTGGAACCGTGAATTTGCAACCTGTACTCCAGAGTACTACCGCTGGGAGCAAGAGTTCTTTACCAAGCTTTATGAAAAAGGTCTGGTCTATAAAAAGACATCTTCTGTTAACTGGTGTCCAAACGATGAAACGGTTCTGGCTAACGAGCAGGTAGAAGATGGCTGCTGCTGGCGCTGCGATACCCCGGTAGAGCAGAAAAAAATCCCACAGTGGTTTGTAAAGATCACCGCCTACGCACAAGAGTTGCTGGATGATATCGACAAGCTGGAAGGCTGGCCAGATATGGTCAAAACCATGCAGCGCAACTGGATTGGCCGCTCAGAAGGCGTGAACTTAAGTTCAATGTGAAAGGTCAGGACGATCTGGAAGTTTACACAACTCGTCCGGACACACTGATGGGCGTAACCTATGTCGGTATTGCCGCTGGCCACCCTCTGGCAGCCATTGCAGCAGAAAATAACCCTGAGCTGGCAGCATTCGTCGACGAATGTAAAAACACCAAGGTTGCTGAAGCAGAACTGGCAACCATGGAAAAGAAAGGCATGGATACTGGCCTTACTGCTATTCACCCGCTAAATGGCCGTGAAGTCCCTGTCTACGTTGCCAACTTCGTTCTGATGGATTACGGCACGGGTGCTGTTATGGCTGTTCCGGGTCATGACCAGCGTGACTACGAGTTTGCGACCAAATATGGTCTGGCTATTGAAGGTGTTATCAAACCTGCTGATGGCTCTGAACTGGATATTTCTGAAGCGGCATACACAGAAAAAGGTGTGCTGTTTAACTCTGCTGAATTTGACGGCTTGAACTTCGAGCAAGCATTCGACGCCATTGCCGCCAAGCTAGAAGCTGAAGGCAAAGGCAAGAAAACCGTCAATTTCCGTCTGCGCGACTGGGGTGTATCCCGTCAGCGTTACTGGGGAGCACCAATCCCTATGGTCACTACTGAAGATGGCGAAGTCCATCCAGTTCCTGCTGATCAGTTGCCTGTTATCCTGCCGGAAGATGTCGTGATGGACGGAGTGACCAGCCCGATCAAAGCCGATAAAACATGGGCGCAAACGACCTTTAACGGTGAACCTGCACTGCGTGAAACTGATACTTTTGACACCTTTATGGAGTCATCGTGGTACTACGCGCGTTTCTGCTCACCGCAGGCAGACGAAATGCTGGATTCAGATGCAGCGAACTACTGGCTACCAGTCGACCAATATGTCGGTGGTATTGAACACGCCTGTATGCACCTGCTTTATGCGCGCTTCTTCCACAAACTGATGCGTGACACAGGCATGGTTTCTAGTGATGAGCCGTTCAAGCGCCTAATGTGTCAGGGCATGGTGCTGTCAGATGCTTACTATTACACCAATGAAAAAGGTGCCAAGATCTGGGTTGCACCAACTGATGTGAACGTCGAGCGTGATGAAAAAGGCCGGATCACCAAAGCGACTGACAAAGAGGGTAATGAGGTTGTTCACTCGGGCATGACCAAGATGTCCAAGTCGAAGAATAACGGTATCGACCCTCAAGAAATGATCGACAAATACGGTGCAGATACTGTGCGTCTGTTCATGATGTTTGCATCGCCAGCAGATATGACGCTGGAGTGGCAGGAGTCTGGCGTAGAAGGTGCCAACCGCTTCCTGAAACGCGTATGGAAGCTGGTCTTCGAGCACACTGCTAAAGGTGAGGTTACCGCTCTGGACGTTGCTTCACTGAGCGCCGACCAGAAAACACTGCGTCGCGAAGTACACAAAACCATTGCCAAAGTCAGCGATGATATTGGTCGTCGTCAGACCTTCAATACCGCTATCGCCGCAGTCATGGAGCTAATGAACCGCCTGAACAAAGCACCTCAGGCATCGGAAAGCGACCGCGCGATTATGGATGAGGCACTCAAGGCAATCACTCTGATGCTTCACCCTATCACTCCTCATATTTGCTTCAAAATGTGGGAAGCGTTGGGTCAGTCAAACATCGACGATGCTGTTTGGCCGCAAGCTGACAAAGATGCCTTGGTTGAAGATGAAAAACTGATCATCGTTCAAGTCAACGGTAAGTTGCGTGCTAAGATCACTGTGGCAGCAGATGCGGCCAAAGAGTCAGTAGAAGAGATGGCGCAGACAGACGAAAACGTAGTCAAATTCACCGAGGGTAAAACTATCCGCAAAGTGATTTACGTACCAGGCAAACTGGTCAATATCGTTGCCAATTAAAGGGAGACTCCGGTGAATTCGATTTTTCGTTCACTTCGGAGCCTGATGGTCGCGGTGGTCGTTCTGACCACCGCGTCTTGCGGATTCCACCTTAAAAACAGCTACAACCTCCCCGAAGAGCTTCAATCACTGTCTGTGACCAGCTTTGACCCCTACGGGCCTCTCACCCGTGAAGTGCGTAACCAACTGGAGCTTCAGGATATCAAACTTGTTCTGCCCGAGAAGGATATCGCCAACCTCAACCTCACTGGCGAGAGCTATGGCGAGAGGACGTTGTCGCTTTACCAGAGCAGTAAAGTAGCAGAGAAAGCCTTCACCTACACCGCCAGATATAATGTGACAGTACCGGGCAAGGGCAGCTATGCCTTCTCAGCCTCATTAAACCGCAGTTATCTTGATAATCCACTGACCGCACTGGCTAAGTCTGTTGAACAAGATATGTTGGCAGCTGAACTGCGCACCGAGGCAACCAAACAAATCATGCGGCAACTCACCCGTATTACCCGCTACATCGAAGACTTTGAACAACAACAGGCGATTAATAAGCAGGTTGAAGAGCTTCAAAGTGACGATGGGACATCGACGCTGAGCATTGAAAATCGATTTGAGGGAAAAAGCGACCAGCAACTCCTACCAGAACTGTTCAAAGGTGACAGTTCGCAATGAGAACTTACCCGGAACAGTTAGCGCAAAAGCTGGCACATAGCCTGACAAACACCTATCTGCTGTTCGGCAATGAACCCCTGTTGAAGCAGGAAGCTCTGCAGCAGGTAATGGACAGCGCCAGAGCACATGGGTTTGATGAAAAACATCGTTTCACTGTCGATGCACAGTTAAGCTGGAATGATGTGTACGATTGCTGTCAGGCGCTCAGCTTATTTTCTGCACGTCAGATTCTCATCCTGACTCTGCCGGATAACCCGCTGACCACCGCGCAGGCAAATGCACTAAAAGTACTTGAGCCCCTGCTCCACAATGACATTTTGTTGATCCTTGAGGGCCCAAGGCTCAACAAAAAGCAAGAATCCGCCAAGTGGTTTACGCTCTTCGCCCAAAACGGCGTATATGTGCCCTGCAACACTCCTGACCAGCGACAACTGCCGCGATTTGTCGAAACACGCTGCCATGCTTTGGGTTTGAAACCCGATCATGAATCGGTACTGATGCTGGCACAGTGGCACGAGGGAAATCTGCTGGCACTGTCTCAGAGCCTGATGAAGCTGCAACTTCTTTTTCCAGATGGTGAGCTGACACTTCCCAGACTGAGAGATACTCTGTCACGACATAATCATTTCAGCCCATTCCAGTTAACTGACGCAATGATTGAAGGAAAACCCAAAAGGGTCGTCAACATTCTGAGGCAACTAGAGGGCGAAGGGGTTGAAATAACCTTGCTACTCAGGGTGATTCAAAAGGAGTTGTTCCAGCTCTGTAAGATGCAGGAATATGGCAGAAATGGCATGTCTCTCGGCAATATTTTTGACCACTTCAAAGTTTGGCAGGCAAGAAGGGCACCTTTAACAGCGGCTCTTCATCGCTTACCTCTGCAGCGTCTTCTGGGTCTTCTGAAACAACTCAGCGAGATTGAGGTGATGGTAAAAACCGATTTTGACAGTCGTCCATGGTCAGCACTGGCGGAGTTTTGTATTACTTTCTCCAGCCCGCAACCTCCGCTGCGCTAACTTAGATAACCGGATACACTGAGCAACTCTGGTTATTTTCAACGTATCGAATGTTATACTTTTGCACTCTGCCGCATTGTACGTGGCAGAGAGTGACTATCATTATTATTTACTATTCCATGAGAGGTAGCTTTTGCTAGCAGAACAACTTCAAGATTTTGTCGCCGATAAAGCCGATGATATGAAGGCCGCAGACATAGTCACACTTGATGTCCGAGAAATGTCCAGCGTCACCGATTATATGGTCCTGTGTACAGGTAACTCTAAACGTCACGTCGCCTCTATTGCCGATCACATCGCTGAAGAAGCACGCGCCGCAAATGTTGGACTGCTTGGCATGGAAGGTCAGCGGGAAGGCGAATGGGTCGTGCTGGATCTGGGCGACGTCATGTTTCATGTAATGCAGGAAGAACAACGCGAGTTGTACCAGTTAGAAAAACTCTGGAATTGAAAAAATGAAAATTCAACTGATTGCAGTTGGCAATAAAATGCCAAAATGGGTTGAAGAAGGATACCGAGAGTACAGCCGCCGTTTTCCAAAGGATATGCCGTTGGAATTAATTGAGATTCCGGCTGGAAAACGGGGTAAAAATGCTGATATTGCCCGTATTCTCCACAAGGAAGGTGAAGCCATGCTTGCCGCTGTCAACCGCGGTAATCGCATTGTGACTTTGGATATCCCGGGCAAACGGTGGGATACGGAACAACTGGCTGGACAACTTGAAAGCTGGAAACTGGATGGTCGTGACGTGTCTATACTCATAGGCGGCCCAGAGGGATTGGCACCGGCTTGCAAAGCAGCCGCTGACCAAAGCTGGTCACTGTCACCGCTCACGCTTCCTCACCCTCTGGTGAGAGTCGTAATGGCAGAAAGTCTTTACCGTGCATGGAGCATTACAGCAAACCACCCATATCACAGGGAATAGTGAATGAAACACAAGCGTAGCCCAATAAGAGACCATAGGTCAGAATCTGCGCTTTTTTTCCGCCGGGCAGTCCTGGCGTTCAGCATGATCATCTTTTTGGTCAGTGTGCTGGTTGTTAACCTATACGCGCTGCAGGTCAGTGACCATCAGGACTACAAGACTCGTTCGAATGACAACCGGATCAAGGTTGTGCCGATCGCACCGAACCGGGGCCTGATTTATGACAGAAATGGTGTATTACTGGCTGAAAATCGGCCAGTCTATTCACTCGAGCTCATTCCGGAGCAAGTGAAAAATATCCCGGAGACCATTGCTGCACTCAGTGAGTTTATATACATCACAGACAGCCATATCCGGAACTTCAAAAAGGAAAAACGACGCTCCCGACGCTTTCAGACCGTCACATTGAAAAGTCAGCTGACTGAACAGGAAGTGGCGGTCTTCTCCGTGAACCAGCACAAGTTCGCAGGCGTCGAGGTCAAAGGTTATCTCAAACGCTATTATCCGTTTGGCGATGCTCTGACACACGTCCTCGGCTATGTGGCCAAAATCAATGACAGAGATCTTGAGCGGCTCGACCGCGAAGAACGCAGTAACAATTACAAAGCCACTCGGGATATTGGCAAGCTTGGCATTGAGCGCTATTACGAGGAGGACCTGCATGGTACTGCCGGATATCAGGAAGTCGAGGTAAACAGCCGGGGTCGCATTATCCGCACCCTGAAATACGTTCCCCCTGAGCCAGGCCGCGATCTGGTGCTCAATCTCGACATAGAGCTTCAGCTATACATCCGCGAGTTACTGGGCGACAACCGGGGCGCAGCCGTGGTGTTAGATCCTAAAACCTCGGGCGTATTGGCAATGGTCTCGACCCCCAGCTACGACCCCAACCTGTTTGTTAATGGTATCTCACCATCGCAGTACAGTGCCCTGCTCAACGACAGAAACCGCCCTCTGTATAACCGGGCAACACTGGGAACGTATCCGCCAGCATCAACAGTCAAACCTTTCATTGCAGTCGCCGCCTTGCAGGAAAATGTTATTACCACTTCGACAATACGTAATGACCCCGGCTACTGGCGCTTGCCCAATTCAAGTACCCGCCCTTTCCGGGACTGGAAAAAAGGCGGGCATGGACGAGTAGATGTCGTTAAATCTGTTGAAGAATCTGTCGATACCTTTTTCTATCAAATCGCTTATGACATGGGTATAGACCGTCTTTCGCGCTGGATGAGTAAATTTGGCTTTGGCGAATACACAGGTATCGATATCCATGAAGAGAGCCGTGCTAACATGCCGACCCGTGAATGGAAAATGTCACGATACCGTAAGCCTTGGTATCAGGGTGACACCATTCCTGTTGGCATCGGTCAGGGCTACTGGACCGCAACCCCAATGCAAATAGCCAAAGCAGCTAGCGTGTTGGTCAATCATGGTGTCGTCAACCCACCCCATGTCGTCAGTGGTTTTATTAACGATGAAGCTAGCTCGCCGTTGAAATCCGACCCTTATCCACCCATTGCCAATGTACCGGATAAATTCTGGCTAACGACACTGGAGGGAATGCGGCGGGTTAATCACGGTAAGAAAGGGACAGCTAGAAACTCGTTCAACCGTGCCAAGTATCAGTCTGCGGGAAAAACGGGAACCGCTCAGGTTTTTGGTCTGGGCGAAAACGAAAAATATAATTCTGATGAACTCGCTGAACACTTGATAGATCACGCCCTATATGTAGGATTTGCTCCCTTTGAGGCACCAGAAGTGATTGTCGCGCTGGTACTTGAAAATGCTGGGGGAGGCTCATCCAATGCAGCGCCAGTCGCGCGTCAGATCTTTGATCATATATTGGTGGATACACCACCCCGTAAAGAGGTTAATTAATGAATACCTTCGCTACAGCCGGTCAAAAAAATCGATTTTTGAACGGCTGCATGTGGATGCTCCACTTTTGCTGGGCATACTTGCCCTGATGGCCTTTGGCCTTGTCGTTATGTTCAGTGCCAGCGGTCAGGATGCTGCCATGATTGAACGGCAAATCATACGTATGATACTGGCACTCGGCATCATGTTTGCTTTGGCACAAGTTCCTCCCAGACATTACGAGTTCTGGGCCCCCTACTTGTATATCATAGGCATCATACTTCTTGTCGCCGTATTGCTATTCGGCTCGACGGCAAAAGGCGCGCAGCGCTGGTTGGATTTGGGTGTACTGACTTTTCAGCCATCGGAGATCATCAAAATTGCGGTACCGCTTCTGGTTGCCCGCTACATAGGTAAAGATCCTCTTCCTCCCAGTATGAAGAGCTTGTTGATCGGCCTAATGCTGGTCTTTGTTCCCACTATTATGATTGCCAAGCAGCCTGATTTGGGGACATCTATCCTTATCGCTGCATCTGGCGTGTTTGTGCTCTTTCTCTCAGGAGTAAGCTGGCGGATCATCCTATCAGCGGCCACGCTGGTTGCGGCTTTCGTCCCTGTTCTGTGGTTCTTTCTGATGCATGAGTACCAGCGAACCCGGGTAAGAACACTCTTCAACCCAGAGTCCGACCCACTGGGTGCGGGCTACCACATCATCCAGTCGAAGATTGCGATAGGTTCAGGTGGAGTCAGCGGCAAAGGCTGGCTACAAGGCACCCAGTCTCAGTTGGAGTTTCTACCAGAGCGGCACACGGATTTTATTTTTGCCGTTATTTCAGAGGAATGGGGCTTAATTGGTGTCTGTTGCCTGTTGGCCATGTACCTGTTCGTGATTGCTCGTGGTCTATTGCTCGCCAGTCGTGCCCAAACGGCATTTGGCCGAATGATGGCGGGTAGTATAGTGCTCAGCTTCTTCGTCTATGTTTTTGTTAATATTGGGATGGTCAGCGGCATTCTGCCCGTTGTCGGTGTCCCCCTACCTTTAATTAGCTACGGCGGTACTTCCATGGTAACCCTGATGGCTGGTTTCGGTATTTTAATGTCTATTCACACCCACAGAAAAATGCTATCTAAGGCTTCTTGATGAGAAATAAAATAATTATTGCTGCACTGATCCTGAGTGGTTGTTCGTCAGGCAGTCGCTACGATATGTCGCAAGATAAAACACCTGAAGCCAGACCATCCCTTGCACACATTGAAGATGCTCAGCCTCGCTACGAGTCATACAGTCGGGCTGGAAATCGCGACTATACCCTTAATGGGCAACACTACAAAATTGCTGAAACAAAAAACGGTTTTACCGAACAGGGACTGGCCTCGTGGTACGGTGAGAAATTTCATGGTCACCTGACTTCTAACGGCGAAATCTACGATATGTTCTCAATGTCTGCCGCACACAAAACTTTGCCTCTGCCGAGTTATGTCGAGGTTGAAAATACCGCAAATGGTAAAAAGGCTATCGTCAGAGTCAACGACCGAGGCCCATTCCATCAGGGAAGAATCATTGATCTCAGCTATGCGGCAGCATCAAAACTTGGGGTGCTAAAAACGGGCACCGCTCCCGTGAAGATCACACTAATTCGCGCCGACAAACCAAAAGATGAACTGGAGTGGCAAACTGCGGTCAAAGAACAGTACTTCGTTCAGCTACTTGCACTAAGCGATAAGAAAAGAGCGGAAGCAGCTGCACAACGTTACGGTAAAGCGCTCAGTGAACCTTACAATGTTAAGCAGCGAAACGATAAGATATTCTTGGTCAGGCTTGGGCCTTACACATCAATTGATAAAGCCAGAATGGCCAGTGCCAATGCAGTAAAACAGCAGCTCAACGGTGCATTTATCGTCACCGAACAGCTAAGTCCGGGTTCATTACAAAAATTGAATAAGAATCAACAGTAACTTGTTAGGCCAATGCCTGCCACTGACTATTTTATTTGTTATAGTGATGGCAATTTTGGACGCTTGTTACACCTACTAAGTACAGTTATCTATGAAAAAATCTTCCCGTTTACTAAAAACGCTTGCATTGTCATCTGTCATGCTAGGCAGTACCTCTGTTTTTGCCGCACCAAGTGTCGTACCGGATGCACCACAAATTGCAGCAAAAGGGTATGTGCTTATCGATTATCATTCCGGCAAGGTACTTGCCGGAAATAACGAAAACGAAAAACTAAACCCTGCCAGCCTGACCAAAATGATGACCAGCTACGTGATAGGTCAGGAAGTTGCAAGAGGTAACATCAGCCTTGATGATGATGTAGTGATCAGTGAGAACGCGTGGGCAAAGAACTTTCCGGGAAGTTCTAAGATGTTTATCGAGGTGGGTACCACGGTGAAGGTCGCTGACCTTAACCGCGGTATCATTATTCAGTCTGGTAACGATGCCTGTGTCGCGATGGCAGAACATGTCGCGGGTTCTCAGGATTCTTTTGTCGACCTTATGAATGGTTGGGCAAAAAGCCTTGGCATGAAGAATACGCATTACACCAACGTCCACGGACTCGATCAGGAAGGTCTGTATTCGACGCCGTATGATCTGGCCCTGCTTGGACAGGCTCTGATTCGTGATGTGCCTGAGGAATACGCCATCTATAAGCAAAAGTCATTTACCTACAATGATATTGTCCAATACAACCGTAACGGTCTGCTTTGGGACAAGAGCATGAACGTTGATGGTATAAAGACTGGCCATACTGACAAAGCTGGATATAACCTTGTCAGCTCGGCGACTGAGGGCAAAATGCGCCTGATCGCTGTTGTAATGGGGACCAAAAGTGCCAACGCACGTAAAGCCGAAAGCAAAAAGCTACTCAATTATGGTTTCCGCTTCTTTGAGACCGTTTCTCCGCACAAAGCGAATGAAACCTTTGTGACTGAAAGAGTGTGGATGGGCGATACCGATCAGGTTGCGTTGGGTGTTTCTGAAGATACCTTCGTGACGCTACCGCGCGGCAAAGTACAGGATCTCAAAGCCAGTTTTGTTCTAGAGAAAAACCTTGAGGCGCCAATCAGCAAAGGGGATGTTGTCGGTAAGCTCTTTTATCAGGTAGATGATAAAGATATTGCTGAGTACCCGCTTGTTGCACTGAACGATGTGAAAGAAGGTGGCCTCTTCAGCCGTCTAATTGACTACATTATTC
The DNA here is from genome assembly GCF_001707825.1 of Veronia pacifica. Classification (GTDB taxonomy): domain Bacteria; phylum Pseudomonadota; class Gammaproteobacteria; order Enterobacterales; family Vibrionaceae; genus Veronia; species Veronia pacifica. The sequence goes on from NZ_LYBM01000028.1 coordinate 37,932, forward strand.
TGCTATTCAAGAGCTTGTTCTAGAACCGAACGCTCCCTCTTAATTTGAAAAAGCCACCTTTAGTACGGTGGCTTTTTTTCATCCCGACTATCGAAATGACTGGTAACACTTTTCCCCCGCATAACAATGCGATCTGTACGTCACTCGGCACGATTGACCCAGCCATAAGAAATTTCCTTTGATATAGTGATAGCGATTCTCACTTCTAGCACATATTAAAGAATGCCAATATCTATGAAATTATCTGCTCGTATTTTCACTACTCTGGCAATGTCGTTTGTGTTTTCAGCCAGTGCACAGGCCGCTCCCAGTGTTGTTCCCGATCCGCCTCAAATAGCAGCCAAAGGATATATCCTGATGGACTACTACTCAGGCAAGGTACTGGCTGCTAATAATGAATATGAGAAACTGAAACCCGCCAGTCTGACCAAAATGATGACCAGCTATGTGATTGGTCAGGAGGTTGCACGGGGCAATATCAGTCTTGATGACGACGTAGTGATCAGCGAGAACGCATGGGCGAGAAACTTCCCCGGCAGTTCCAAAATGTATATTGAAGTGGGTAAAACGGTAAAAGTCGCTGACCTTAACCGTGGAATTATTATTCAGTCTGGTAACGATGCGTGTGTTGCAATGGCCGAGCACGTTGCGGGCTCCGAAGATTCATTTGTTGGTCTGATGAACAGTTGGGCTGAGACACTTGGCATGCGGGACAGCCACTTTACCAACTCCCATGGTTTGGACAGCGAGGGGATTTACTCCACCCCTTATGACTTAGCCCTGTTAAGTCAGGCACTTATTCGTGACGTCCCAGAAGAATACGCAATTTATAAAGAAAAAGCGTTTACCTTTAATGAGATTCCTCAATACAACCGCAATGGCCTGTTATGGGACAAAAGCCTGAATGTCGATGGCATTAAGACGGGGCATACCAGCGAGGCCGGATATAACCTGGCCACATCTGCTACTGAAGGAAAGATGCGCCTTATTTCAGTCGTGATGGGAGCAAAAAGTGCCAATGCGCGTAAGGCCGAAAGTAAAAAACTGCTTAATTACGGCTTCAGATTCTTTGATACTCTCTCTCCCCATAAAGCCAACGAGACATTTGTCAGTGAGCGGGTATGGATGGGTGACAAAGACACCATTGCACTGGGTGTGAAAGAAGATACATATGTAACCCTTCATCGAGGAAAAGCTCGCGCCCTTGAAGCCAACTTTGAACTTGATAGAAATCTAGAAGCTCCAATTAGGCAGGGCGATATCGTAGGAACACTCTTCTACCGCGTTGATGGCGAAGATATTGCAGACTTCCCATTGATAGCCATGGAGAATATTGATGAGGGTGGTTTATTTAGCCGACTGACTGACTACACCATTTTACTGGCGAAAAACCTGTTCTAATAGGCGCTTAGAAGTAAAAATCACATAAGTGTAAAGCTCAGCCCAGCTCCTCGTACCCATCCTCTTACGGCGCACGTATTACGCGATACGGCGCCCAGTCTTGTTTTCTAGTACATGTGGCATTACTATTCACCTCATATCGCTTGAACGCGACAATACGTCAATTTTAAAGCCATGCCGAAGCTTGGTTTTTCGGAGAAATCATGCAAGAACAACCAAAATTGAAAGATCTGTTGGAGTTCCCTTGTAAATTCACTTACAAAGTGATGGGTTACGCTAAACCTGAATTGCCCGATCTGGTATTAGAAGTGATACAACGCCACGCACCGGGTGACTATACGCCTGCAGTGAAGCCAAGCGGAAAAGGGACGTATAACTCAGTTTCTGTTTCAATCACAGCCACTTCAATCGAGCAAGTTGAAACGCTGTACAAAGAACTCGGCGAGATCGATATCGTACGTATGGTGCTGTAACTGCATCAAAGGACATTATTAATCGTAAAGACGGCTGAATATTCAGCCGTCTGTCGTTATAATAGGCAGCGATAAGCAGGACGCACGAGTGGCAGCTGCATGGCTGCCATTCTGTTTAATAATCAGGTGAAGATTTGCTGTTAAAACGCCTAATCGTACGTCAACTCGGTCGTCAGCCCTATGAGACGACATTCAACGCTATGCACGAATTTACTGCAGAGCGAGACAGTGAAACCACTGATGAGATCTGGTTCGTTGAACATGACCCTGTATTTACTCAGGGACAGGCGGGCAAAGACGAACATTTGCTGAACACTGGCGATATTCCTGTCGTCCAGAGTGACCGGGGTGGTCAGGTGACTTTTCATGGCCCCGGTCAGCAGGTAGTGTATATCCTTATTGACTTAAAACGTAATAAAATTGGTGTGCGCCATTTGGTCAGCTGCATCGAGAACGCAGTGGTCGATACACTGGAACACTTTGGGATTTCCTCCTGCGCCCGTCCTGACGCACCTGGCGTCTATGTCGGTGATAATAAAATATGCTCTCTTGGTCTCAGAATCCGAAAAGGATGTTCGTTCCACGGCCTTGCATTGAACGTCAACATGGATCTGAATCCATTTCTGAGAATCAATCCCTGTGGCTATGCTGGCATGGCCATGACACAGATAGTTGATTTAGGCGGACCGTCATCCTTAACTGACGTTCAACCCGTATTAATAAATAAACTGACTTCCTCACTTGGCTATGACAATGTGGAGTCCCAAATGGAAAGCAACAAACCATGAGCAAACCGATCCAGATGGAACGCGGTGTCAAATACCGTGATGCAGATAAAATGGCGCTCATCCCGGTCAAAAATGTACCGACTGAGCAAAAAGAGATGCTTCGTAAACCGGAGTGGATGAAGATTAAGCTGCCTTCGGACAGCAAGCGCATTCAGGAAATAAAGTCTGCTCTGCGCAAAAATAAACTTCACTCGGTTTGCGAAGAAGCTTCATGCCCTAATCTGGCTGAGTGTTTTAACCATGGCACGGCAACCTTTATGATCCTTGGTGCAATTTGTACCAGACGTTGCCCATTTTGTGACGTTGCCCATGGCCGTCCACTGACACCAGACTCTGATGAGCCGCAAAAGCTGGCGAAAACCATCTCAGATATGGCGCTCAAGTATGTGGTGCTGACATCGGTAGACCGTGATGATTTAAGAGATGGTGGTGCTCAGCATTTTGCAGATTGTAATCGCGAAATTCGTGCACTAAATCCGAATATCCGTATCGAAACACTGGTACCTGATTTCCGTGGCCGGATGGACAAAGCACTGGATATCCTGAAGGACAATCCGCCAGATGTCTTCAACCACAATATGGAAACGGCCCCTCGCCTCTACCGCAAGGCGCGCCCGGGAGCAAACTACAAATGGTCGCTTCAGCTTCTTCAGAAATTTGGTGAAATGCACCCTGACGTTCCGACCAAATCAGGTCTGATGATGGGGCTGGGTGAAACCAAAGAAGAGATTGTTGAGGTACTCAAAGACCTTCGTGCACATGGCGTGACCATGTTAACGCTGGGCCAATATCTCGCTCCGAGTCGTCATCACCTTCCCGTGGAGCGTTATGTACCGCCAGAGGAATTTGATGAACTGAAAGAAATCGCGCTGGATTTGGGCTTCACCCATGCAGCTTGCGGTCCTTTTGTTCGTTCGTCTTACCATGCTGACCTGCAGGCTCAGGGCGTAGAAATTAAATAGCAGCCAGAATATTCAAAAAAGGGACGCAAGTGCGTCCCTTTTTTATTTCGTTACCAGTCACTACTAAGGTCTTGGTAAATAATCGGCCTTACCCACCCATTTATAGGTCGTCAGCTCGGTTAATCCCATTGGACCACGTGCGTGTAGCTTCTGAGTGGACACAGCTACCTCGGCACCAAGGCCAAACTGTGCGCCGTCAGTAAAACGTGTCGATGCATTCACATACACAGCAGCTGAACCTGCACCATTAATAAATGCCTCTGCCGCAGCCAGATCATTGGTCAGAATAGCGTCTGAATGACTGGCATTATGCTCTCTCATATGAGTGAGCGCGTCATTCACATCATCAACCAATGTAATTCCCAACGTGTTGCTCAACCACTCAGTATCAAAGTCTTGTTCTTTAGAAGCCCTGAGTGTTTCCGCACCAGACAACAATGGCATGGCCTCTTCTGTTGCCACCAGAGCTACGTTGTTGTCGTTGAATGATGGCAAAAGAGCAGAGAGTAAAGGCTGCGCAATAGCACGGTGTACTAACAAGGTGTCCAACGCGTTACAGGCAGAAGGCCGCTGAATTTTAGCGTTAATGATGACATCAGGTGCCCTCTGCAAATCTGCGCTTTCATCTACGAAGATATGACTGATACCAAAACCGCCAATGATCACAGGGATGGTGCTGTTTTGTTTACACATCTTGTGTAACCCCGCACCACCTCTTGGAATAATCATATCAACATATTGGTCAAGATGAAGCAGCTCAGTCACAAGTTCACGGTCAGGCTTTTCAATATACTGGACAGACGCAGCAGGAAGGCCTGCTTTCTCAAGCGCAGTCTGAATGACTTTTACCAGTTCCATATTAGAATGAAACGTTTCTTTACCACCTCGTAAAATACTGGCGTTACCTGTTTTCAGGCAAAGAGAGGCGATATCTATAGTGACATTAGGTCTAGCTTCATAAATCACCCCAATCACCCCGATAGGCTCCCGGCGTTTACTCAGCGTCATGCCATTTTCCAACACCTTACAGTCCACTTCACTGCCTACCGGATCATCCAGAGTGATCACATTGCGCACATCTGCAATGATGCCATCGAGTCGTGCATCATTAAGCATCAATCTATCAAGCATCGCTTCCGGCAACCCTGACGCGCGCCCTGCTTCAAGATCTTTTTCATTCGCCGCGAGTATCGCTGCTTTGTTAATCGCGAGCTCATCAGCAATGACTGCCAGTGCCCTGTTTTTTTGGGCTGTTGCTGCAGTCGCCAGTGCGTATGCGGCCTCTTTGGCGGCAAAACCCATTTCGTTCAGACTCATTCTAAATCCCTGCCTGTAAGTTCTGTTTTTCTAATCTATGACAACCAAATCATCGCGATGAATGGCAACCGGGCCATATTCATAACCGAGAATACCAGCGATATCCTGACTGTGACTTCCGGCGATCCGATTTAAATCATGGCTTGAATAGCGACAAATACCCCGGGCCAGTAGTTTCCCTTTATTATCACAAATTCGGGCAACCGCTCCGCGATCAAACTGTCCAGTTACATCGGTAATACCTTTTGCTAAAAGGCTACTGCCTCGCTTAAGTACCGCATTGGCAGCGCCATCATCAATCCTGATATCTCCCTCTGGCGGGGGGCCGGCCAAAATCCATTTTTTCCGACTTTCAAGTGGTGATGCCAACGGGAGAAAACGCGTACCAGCGGGCTTATCGACTACCAGATGCTCAATAACTTCCGGTCGACTTCCCGCTGCAATGGTCACTTCAATGCCTGCCCGGCGCGCGACATCTGCAGCCTGAAGTTTAGTCGCCATACCTCCCGTACCCAGCCCGCTTACACTGCCACCGGCCAGTTTATGAAGCGTCTCGTCGATAGTGTGTACTTCACGGATCAACTCAGCATTCGGATTACTGCGCGGGTCAGCGGTGAACAGGCCAGGCTGATCAGTTAACAGCAAGAGCTTGTCAGCCTCAGCTAAAATGGCAACCAGCGCTGATAGGTTATCGTTGTCACCTACTTTGATTTCGCTCGTTGCAACTGCATCATTTTCATTGACGACTGGCACTATTCCGTTGTCGAGCAATGCATGAAGCATATCGCGGGCATTGAGATAACGTTCTCTGTCATGAAGATCGGCCCGGGTCAGCAGCATCTGGCCAATGTGGATATTGTAAATACCGAACAGATTTTCCCACGCCTGAATAAGGCTACTCTGGCCGACAGCGGCCAGCATTTGCTTGTTTGCAACCGTATCAGAAAGTTGAGGATGACCAAGATGTTCACGACCAGCGGCGATAGCCCCTGATGTGACTATGATGATTTTATGTCCATCGCGGATAAGATGGGCGCACTGGCGTATTAGCTCGACCAGATGTGCCCGGTCAAGGCTTAGGGTACCCCCTGTCAGTACACTGGTGCCGAGTTTGACAACGATAGTCTGGGAAGATGTATTTTTAACGCTTTCTGTATTCACTGACCCTGCCCTGGGATTATAAATGATGTTTATATAATCAATCTTTTATCAATCCCGGGCAAAGATCACAAGTAAAAGCGCGAAATCACAAAAAAACAGGAATGATCAGGCGTCTTCACCAAGTTTGGGGTGTGCAAGATTACCAGCTGGCGTCACTGTAAGTTGCAAGTCACCTTCAACAAAACCACGAATTTTAGTGAAGAAACTCTCCAGTGTTGCAACGACCTCATCACTTGATTTGGCTGGCACCGTCTCTTCCTGCCAGTTACCTTTATCGTCAAACTTTCCAAACCAGTAGTTGTAATCAAAGCCGCCTTCCCTTGCGCTTAATTCCAACCACCAGCCCCAAAACTCACGGGATTCAGGCGCTTTTTTAGCATTAACACACGCCGACAAGCAGTCAAAAAAGTAGGTGTCTGGGCTGGATTTTTTCTGCCTGAGGTAAGGACCCAGCGCCGCAAAGCGAGTCAGCAATCTTCCATGTGAAAGGATCACAGTATCTTCAGCCATAGCAAAACTCCCAAAGAATTTGATTTACATTGTTGTTATCTGTTCTATGGGTATATCACGCTGATACTGAAATTTCTTTTTCACCAACGACCTATGGGCTTTTGATCATCCAAAGATCAACATTTAACTGATATCGATCACAAGTGCTTTGCAAACCATTGAACTGTTTCCTGCATCGCACTGTGATAACCATCATGCAGCGGTTTATTTGGTAGGGTAATGGCCTTTCCGCCTTGGCTATAAGTCGCAATCAGTCTGTTATCCGACTCAGGGCAAACAGGGTCATTTTTCAAGCTGATTGCCAGCACAGGCACCTGAGTTCGCCGACCAGCTAACAGCCCCTGATTTTTGAGAGACAACGCCCTTAGTGATGTCAGTAATGTTCCCGTCACCAATCTCCGTCCCAGACGTGAAGCCAACATATCCAGATGCATAGAAGGTACCGCAGACAGTTTTTTCTGATCGTTAAGGACACTGTGAACGATACCACCCAATGACACACAGGCTTTCACCCTGTCAGGCTCGACAAATGCCATTCTGACTGCGGCATTGCCGCCAAATCGCAAACCCAGAAAGCCGACACGGTTATGATCAACCCATGGCACCTTGCGGAGGTGTTGAAGCATAGCCTGATGTAGACAACTGCTGTCCTGTGACAATTGATGATCTGAGCAATACCCCACAGACGGCATATCCAGAGTCAGAAGGGCAACATCCTGCTCAGCAAAGTAGTCAGTGAATACTTGCCACAGCTCGGTCTGGAGTGTCTCAAGTCCACCACTTATTATGACCACAGGCAGAGGGGAGACAGTATGAGGCAGGTATAACATGCCTTTGACAGGCTTACCCTGATGGGTAAATTCAATAGTTTTAACTTTCGTTGGAAGGTTTTCAGTGGCTAAGGTAAAAGCCTGCTTTGCCAGTATTTCAGCCTGTGCTGCAAGGGAATCACCTTTAAGATGGGGATATGCTGCAATGCTGAAGTGAGTGGACGCTTTCATCCAGAGTTCTGCAGCGCGCTTTTTCTCGCCAGCCTCATAGCAAAGTTGCGCTTTCTTTTGATATGACATGGCTACCGTGGACCATTCATAGATCCAGTTACCCGGACGATAGCCGACAACAGTATCAAGCAACATATCATCCGATCTTTGGTTATTGGATGCCGCAATTTTTGCCAGTGTTGCCTCCATCTCAATCGGATCGACACCCTGCCATATCCACTGAGGGCGGCGAAGCACACGGTACCAGCCCGTTTTACTGATGCCATCAATCGCCTGGCTGACCTTGCCGACATGTTTTTTATCAGTTCCGACGATAACCGAGGTTTCCCTAGCATGCCTATAGTTGTTAAAAAGTGTCTCGGATAAATTTTCGGTATAAGCCTCAGACAAGCCGGTCTCCAATTTCATTACTGCTTTTCCACAGTGTAAATCAGACCGTGTAACTTGAGGAAGCAACAGTTCAACAATAGATACAAAAAAAGCCCCATAGAGGGGCTTTCAGAGTATGTATTTACTTACTTTTTACTGATGGGATCGACGTATGTCACTGCCATATCCCATGGTTGTTCAATCCAGGTATCCTGTGGAATATCGACAACATAGTCATCAACGAGGTGCTTGCCCTCTGGCTTGGCACATACAGTGACAAACTTGCCTTTAGGGTACATTTGACGGACAACTTCAGCCGTACCGCCAGTGTCAACCAAGTCGTCAACGACAATAAATCCCTCACCGTCACCATCGGCTTGCTTCAGAACTCGCATATCGCGCTGATGATCATGATCATAGCTTGAGATGCAGACTGTATCGACATAGCGGATACCCAGTTCCCGGGCCAAGATAGCGGCAGGTACTAAACCGCCACGGCTCACTGCTATGATGCCTTTCCACTGATCGGCAGGGAGAAGTTTTTCTGCCAATTGACGGGTGTACATCTGCATGTTGTCCCAAGTGATCACGAATTTTGTTGTCATAAATTAACCTTTAATACCAAGTTAACCAGAGAGTCAGAGATGACTTCTTTCTGGTTTACATGTAGAACTTGAGCAAGAAGAGTACTGCAAGCACCCAAATACTGATATGAACGTCTTTAGCTTTGCCACTGAGCGCTTTTATTGCGCAATAGGATATAAATCCTAGACCAATACCGCTGGCTATCGAGTACGTCAGAGGCATCATCAGACAGACTACGCCAACGGGGGCCGCTTCAGTCAGGTCTCGCCAGTTCACATTCACCAGACCTGACATCATAAGAATCGCAACGTAGAACAACGCTCCCGCTGTCGCATAGGCAGGAACCATACCCGCCAGCGGCGAGAAAAACAGCGCCAGAAGAAACAGTAAACCAACGACAACGGCGGTTAATCCGGTTCTGCCGCCTTCGGCTACACCGGAAACACTCTCAATGTATGAGGTCGTATTTGATGTTCCCAGAAGTGCGCCTACCGATGTTGCTGTACTGTCGGCAAACAGCGCACGGCCGAGACGGGGAACGTTTCCATTTTCATCCATCAGGTTGGCTTTCTGTGCCACACCAACCAATGTACCCGCTGTATCGAACAAATCCACGAACAGGAAAGCGAACACAATTGAGATAAGTCCAACCTCAAATGCGCCAGCAAAATCCAGTTGCATGAACGTCGGCATCAGGCTCGGCGGTGCAGATATCACACTATTATAGTCAACATGGCCTGCCAATACGCTGATCGTGGTAACAATCAGAATAGCCAACATCACTGCCCCTTTAACGCCTCGATTTACCAAACCAATGGTCAGGAAAAAGCCTAGCGCGGCCATGGCAGGACCAAATGCAGTAATGTCACCCAATGCAACAAGCGTTGCTGGATGATCAACAACTATCTGTGAGTTTTCCAGCGCAATGAGGGCGAGAAACATCCCAATACCAGCTGTAATACCGGTACGAAGCGAAACTGGAATAGAATTGATGATCCACTGACGTACTTTAAATAAGCTAAGCAAAATAAAGCACACACCGGATAAGAAGACAGCAGCCAGAGCAACCTGCCAGGAGTAACCCATCTGGAAAACGACTGTGTAGGTAAAGAAGGCATTGAGCCCCATACCTGGTGCCTGAGCCACTGGGTAATTAGCAACAAAACCCATGATAAAACAGCCGATTGCTGCCGCAATACAGGTCGCTACGAAAACAGCTCCCCGATCCATCCCTGTTTCTGACAAAATCTGTGGGTTAACAAAAATGATATAGGCCATGGTAAGAAAGGTAGTAAGGCCTGCAATCATCTCGGTGCGAATATCGGTGCCGTGCTCTTTTAATTTAAAAAGGCGCTCTAGCATAGAATGGATTCCTTGAAAGTGTTTAAAACGTATACTTGGCAGCAAAAAAGCAAAGGAAAACGTTTGCTTTAAAATTTACGCGCATAGTACCGTCGGGTTACCAAAATTTCCAGCTGAAAGTGATATCATCATCAAGCATGCTTTGGATTTTTGATTTTCTGTACCTTTCACACCTACTGTTGCGCGATCACCGCCTTTGATTACTAACGCAATATCTGAGACGCATACCATTTTTTACCATCACCATCCCCGCAGGTTTGATTGCCCTATAACTGATGGTGCAGCAGTGATATTCTGTAAACAACAGTAACCAGAACAATCGTTCTTTCTGCTCTTGTACTTAAGAGCGACTCTCGGTAAACAACGGTTGTTAGCAAAGATTATGGAGCTATACGTGTCTGAAATCAGTCATTTATCACCACAACCCGTCTGGCAGTTTTTCGATAAAATTTGTTCTATTCCACACCCTTCAAAGCATGAAGAACAGCTGGCACAGTACATTATTCAATGGGCAACAGGCGAAGGCCTGGAGGTTGAGCGAGATAAGGTAGGAAACGCACTTATCCGCAAACCCGCCAGTGCTGGGATGGAAAATCGTAAAGGCGTGGTCTTGCAGGCGCACATTGATATGGTGCCGCAAAAAAATGAAGAGACAGACCACGACTTTACACGCGATCCTATTCGCCCTTATATCGATGGCGAGTGGGTAACGGCTGAAGGCACCACGCTGGGCTCTGATAATGGTATGGGCATGGCTGCCTGCCTTGCCGTTTTGGCAGACAAGTCCATTGAGCACGGTCCGCTTGAAGTATTACTGACTATAGATGAAGAAGCAGGCATGACGGGTGCGTTTGGCCTGCAGGCAGACTGGCTTCAGGGCGATATTCTGCTCAACACTGACTCAGAGCAGGAAGGTGAAGTCTATATGGGCTGCGCCGGTGGCGTGGATGCCTCTATGACGTTCAATATTGAGCGGGAAACACTGGCAGGAGACTATGTTGCCCGTCGCCTACAGATTAAGGGACTTAAAGGCGGTCACTCTGGATGCGACATCCACACTGGTCGCGCAAATGCCAACAAATTGCTCGGCCGTTTTCTTGCCGCCCACAGCGATGATCTTGGGTTGCGCCTGCTGTCGTTAAAAGGCGGCACGCTTCGCAATGCTATCCCGCGTGAGGCAGCTGCAGATATCGCCCTGTCATCACAGCAAACAGAAAAACTGATTGCCTGCTTTGAGCAGTTCCAGCAGACGCTAAAAGCGGAGTTAGGAAGCATTGAAGACAGTATCGAACTGACTGTGGTTGATTCAGAGGCCGCTCTAAACGCATTGAGCTTATCCGACCAAGCACGTGTCATTGCCACCGTCAACGCGTGTCCTAATGGCGTTATCCGTATGAGCGATGATATTGAAGGAGTGGTTGAAACATCACTGAACATGGGAGTGATCAGCACAGACGTTGAGCAAGTCACTGTGCTTTGTTTGATCCGCTCTCTCACTGACAGCGGTCGACAGAGCGTTGAGAGCATGCTCGCTTCGCTGGCTGAATTGGCAGGTGCCGCATCTCAATTCAGTGGTGCATACCCGGGCTGGAAGCCTGATGCTGACTCACAGGTAATGAAGATTTTCCGTCAGACATATCAAGACATTTACGGTCGTGTCCCCAATATTATGGTGATCCATGCAGGTCTTGAGTGTGGGTTATTCAAAGAACCGTATCCCGAAATGGATATGATCTCTTTCGGCCCGACCATTAAATTCCCTCACTCTCCGGATGAGAAAGTGGAGATAAAAACGGTTGCTCTATTCTGGGAACAAATGCTGGCAATGCTGAAAGCCATTCCAGAAAAAAGTTAACAATCTCAGCGTTTAAAAGCACTCTCCGGAGTGCTTTTTTCTTGCCTGTAACACAGGATTAGTCGTTACTGTCATTGGCTCGAATACCAAAACACTCGTTTACTGCCTACCTGTAGGTCATGTAGAAAGCGTATCCCGAAAATACTGTTTCTAAACTTGCAAACAACCCTTCGCATTTAAACATTTAACATCATGAAAAAGCGTAATTTTTTTCGTGATCTTTCCCCTACACATAAAGCTGTCATCTTTCGGATAAACGCTGTGGCGTTAAAGTACAACCAACTTGATTAGCATCCCTGTGACTCAGACTTCGAATCACACTACAGGGTCATCCATTCGTTTACGGGAATCCACTTGTGACAATAGGAAAGTTATATTTATCCAAGCATTCGATTGGCTGGATAATATCTACATGCATTTCTCTGGTGTTGGTGATTACGTTAATAAGCCTCTGGGTTGGCATGAACAATGAGCATGCAAGACCGCTTCAACTGGTGAATGACAGTGATGTTGATAATGCACTGGCTGATTGGCAGACTCAGCAGAGTGAACCTATGTTACAGGTTAAAACAGGTATTTTTATCCAGTCTCTATAATTTAAAAATGCTTCTGATGTGACGCTATCGGGCTATATCTGGCAGCACTATGAGGATGGAATACATGACGAAATAAAGCCGGCACCGGGAGAAGTTGGCTTTGAATTACCCTAACAAGTGAATTCAGAAACAAAGATAACGGAAAAATACCGTATTAAAGAAAATAATATTGAAGTTATCGGCTGGTCTTTTGAGGCAACTTTACGACAATATTTTGATTATTCACTTTATCCATTTGATCATAAGACAGTATGGATTCACCTATGGGCAAAAGATTTTTACCGTAATGTAGTATTAGTCCCGGATTTTGACGCTTATAAATCAGTTAGCTCAACTGAAACATTCGGTCTAGAAAAGGATATTGTTCTTGGCACATGGGAAAGCGACAACACATACTTTAATTACCGATATTCAAATTACGACAGTAACTTTGGTAATAGCGCGTACATAGGCCAGAATGGATTTCCTGAGTTGCACTTTAATGTTTTACTGAAAAGAAAATTTGAGAATGCCTTTATCGTTTACCTTCTTCCCTTATTTTTAGTCGCAACACTCCTGTTTTCAGCATTATTAACGATCACGGATAAAGAGCATCTAGAGAGCCGATTTGGTTTTACGATGTCAGGTTTTATCAGTGCCTGTTCAGCCCTATTTTTTGTTGTGATGCTTGCACACATTCAGTTGAGGGAAGAATTTCCGGGCTCTGGCATCGTATATATCGAGTACTTTTATATTTTAATGTACTGCTTGTTGGCATTAGCTTCGACGAATGCTTATCTCTTTTCAGTCAGGGCGCGCTGGGCGAGGATTATTCATTATGGGGATAACATTATTGCCAAACAGGGGTACTGGCCTCTTACATTAATCGCATTGGTAGGCATCACACTCTCAGTCAGATAGGGTTGTGTTTTAAGGTGACGTATCGCCACTAGATCTGTTGAAATGCAATAGATAAAGACAGGGTGAAATAAAGCATGTCGTCATGTGCTTTTTCGATCCCAGTCAAAACTGAGCTGCTGTTGATTCTGAGAGGCTTTCGATGCAAGGCCTACAGATAGGCCAATTAAACGTATTCCACGCCCCTGCTGTCTCTCCAGGGCCTCTCTGAGTAGTAATGGAAATACTTCCCTGTTAAAGACATCCTGACGATGTTCGACGGTAGTTTGTTGAAAATCAGAAAACTTGAGTTTTATACCCTGCCGATTAATCTCTCTTTCCGCCAACACTGGAGCCAACCTCTTTTCAAGCTCATCGTAAAGGGTCTCCATGACGGCCAAACATTCATGCTGTGTACTTATATCTTGGGCCAATGTGCGTTCAACGCCCACGGACTTTCGTTCTCGGTGAGTCTCAACATCCCGGTCATCAATACCGTGGCTGCGTTTCCAGAGTGAATAGCCAAATTTACCAAATTGTTTTACTAGCTCAGTGCTGTCATATTTTTGCACATCTGAGCAGGAATACAGGCCAAGACCGTGGAGCTTTTTTAATGTGACTTTTCCTACTCCCGGAATTTTTTCAAGCGGCAGTGTTTGAACAAAATCATCAATTGCGGCAGGTGGTATAACGCAAATTCCATCTGGCTTATTAATATCAGATGCAACCTTAGCAACAAACTTCACTGGAGCAACGCCAGCTGACGCTGTCAGCCTGAGTTCATTAACAATATCGGCTCGAATACTTTCCGCAATTCGCGTCGCAGAGCCTTGGTGGAGGGTGCTGTCTGTTACGTCCAGGTAGGCTTCGTCTAGAGAAAGAGGCTCAATTTTATCGGTGTAACGAGAAAAAATCTCACGAATCTGAAGAGAAACGGCCTTGTACTTCGCCATGTTACCACGGACAACTTTGAGGTTTGGACAAAGGCGTAATGCGTGTGCTGTCGCCATCGCAGAACGTACCCCGTACTCTCGGGCTATGTAATTGCAGGTAGAAATCACTCCCCGACGCTTTTCAGAACCACCAATCGCCAGAGGTATAGAAGCTAACGATGGATCGTCTCGCATCTCCACTGCGGCAAAAAAGCAGTCCATATCAATGTGGATGATCTTTCTCATAGACAGAGTATTAACGTTTCAAGACTGTTTATTTATACAGTGTTAATCAAATATGTGAAAGTGGAATATGGCAAGTCTTTGAAGGAAATAACGTAAATATTGCAGACAAGAAAAAACCGCCCGTAGGCGGCTTTCCTTACGACATCAGAGGATTTGGTTTCTCTTCCATTCCTCTGCTCTTGCAGCTCTTGCTTCACGTTTTTTACGTGCATCACAGGGCTCGGGACAGTTACAAATCCTTTCAATACCCAAAGGTCCAAGACCTCCGCAGCTTCCGCTGATAGTTTTACGCTGAACTATGTAACCAATCGCCATGCCGCCAATGACGAGCAAGAAGATAGAGAATGTCACAAAAAACACAGACATTCAGTGACCCTTATTTAGACAAATACTTAGCAAACGCGTCTGACGCAATCTCATCGAAACCTTCATCTGTCTTCACGATAAAGAAGGCAGGAATGTTCTCTTTGTTTGCCAGTTCACGCGCTTTTTCCGCTCCCAGCACCATAAAGCCAGTAGAGAGACCGTCAGCGGTCATACATGACTTATCCAGAACAGTCACTGATACCAATCTGTGTTTGATCGGGTTGGCTGTTTTAGGATCTATGGTATGAGAATAGCGTACACCATTTTCCTCAAAATAGTTACGATAACTACCCGAAGTGGCCATAGCCATATCACCCGGTGCGATGATTTCCTGTACAGACTGAAGACCAGCAGTCGGCTTCTCGATAGCAATTTTCCACGGTTTGCCTTCTTGATTCAGACCTTTAAGCTGTAATTCACCACCGATTTCTACCAGGTAATTCTGTGCCCCGATGCTTGCAAGATAATTAGCAACTACATCCACGCCATAACCTTTCGCAATTGACGAAAGATCGACATAGAGCTCAGGGATGTCTTTTTCCAATTTATTGCCATCAACAGACAAATGTTCTATACCGACTATCGCACGGCGCTCAGCTATCTGCTCTGCCGATGGTACACGATCAGGTCGGCCTTCAGGACCAAAACCCCAAAGATTAACCAAGGGTCCCACGGTGATATCCAGTGAGCCTTCGGTGAGTTTATTTATACGAAGTGCTTCCGTTATCACCTTGGCAGTGTCTGCAGATACTTCAAAAGGCTTTGAGTCTCTTGACTGGTTGAAACGGCTCAGTTCAGAATTCTTTCTATACGTCGACATCTGGTCGTTGACCAGCTCGAGGCGCTTATCAATTTCAGCCTGGATGGCTTTGGCATCAGGAAGATTCCCCTCATCAGTGAATTTCACTGAATAGTAGGTTCCCATTGTTGAGCCCTTGAGATGAACAAGCTCAGGTGCTTTGTCACACCCAGCGACAGACAACATTAGACCGATAACCAGGCCTATGTGTAAGAAGATTTTTTTCATCACGTATTCCACATTTTGCGAGACAGATTCCAGAAAAAATAACTGAATAGCATCCTTGTTTCTTCTGCCCTTTACGAAAAATGGCTGACCCAAACAGGTCAGCCATACATCCATTATTTCAATAGCTTATCTAGCCACCGAAGTCATCCAACAGAATATTTTCGTCTTCAACACCGAGGTCTTTCAACATGCCAATAACGGCCGCGTTCATCATCGGTGGACCACACATGTAATATTCACAGTCTTCCGGCGCTTCATGATCTTTCAGATAGTTTTCATAAAGGACATTGTGAATGAAGCCAGTGTAACCGTCCCAGTTATCTTCTGGCTGCGGATCAGACAATGCACAGTGCCAAACGAAGTTGTCGTTTTCTGACTGCAAGCCGTCAAAGTCCTCTACATAGAACATTTCACGCTTGGAACGAGCACCGTACCAGAAAGACATCTTACGGCTGGAGCCCAGACGTTTGAGCTGGTCAAAGATGTGTGAACGCATAGGCGCCATACCTGCACCACCGCCCACGAAAACCATCTCGTTGTCAGTATCTTTCGCGAAGAACTCACCGAACGGCCCAGAAATGGTTACTTTATCACCATGCTTCAGAGACCAAATGTACGATGACATGATACCCGGAGCAACATTAGGATTATTAGGCGGCGGCGTAGCGATACGCACGTTCAACATAATAATGCCTTCTTCCTCTGGATAGTTAGCCATTGAGTAAGCACGAATCGTTTCTTCGTTCACCTTAGACTCGTAACGGAAGAGATTAAATTTCTCCCAGTCGCCACGGTATTCCTCAGGAATATCATAGTCTGCGTATTTAACGTGGTGCACAGGTGCTTCAATTTGGATGTAACCACCTGCGCGGAACGGCACAGATTCACCATCCGGAATTTGCAGCTTAAGCTCTTTGATGAAGGTCGCTTTGTTGTCATTAGAGATAACAGAGCATTCCCACTTTTTCACACCAAAGATTTCTTCAGGCAATTCAATTTCCATGTCAGATTTTACTGCAACCTGACAGGCTAGACGCTCACCTTCACGAGCCTCACCCTTCGAAATGTGGTCGAGCTCAGTCGGCAGAATATCACCGCCGCCAGAGCTAATCTTCACACGGCACTGGCCGCAAGAACCACCACCACCACATGCAGATGATACAAAGATACCTGAACCTGCTAACGCACTCAGCAGCTTACCGCCAGCTGGCGTGTTAATTGTTTTGTCTGCATCCCCATTGATGAGAATGCTGATGTCACCTGATGGTACCAGCTTGGATTTGGCGAACAAAATCACCAAAACCAGTGCCAGTACAATAAGAGTAAACATCACAACACCAAGAATAATGTCCATTGACTATACCTTAATTCGCGGTTTACCCGACTTACAGTTGTACACCGGAGAAAGACATAAAGCCTAACGCCATCAGACCGACAGTGATGAAGGTGATACCCAGACCACGGAGTCCAGGTGGTACATCAGAATACTTCATCTTCTCGCGGATACCCGCAAGTGTCACAATTGCCAACATCCAGCCGATACCTGAGCCTACGCCGTATACTACAGACTCAGCAAAGTTGTAATCACGTTGTACCATGAAGGATACACCACCGAAGATTGCACAGTTAACTGTGATCAGCGGTAGGAAGATACCCAGTGCGTTATACAGTGGCGGGAAAAAACGGTCCAGAATCATTTCAAGAATCTGTACCAGCGCCGCAATTACACCAATAAAGGTGATGAAGTTAAGGAACGTCAGATCGACGCCCTGAACCAACGCATTTTCACGCAGAACATTGGTGTAAATAAGGTTGTTAACCGGTACTGCGATTGCAAGAACGACAGTTACCGCAACACCCAAACCGAATGCCGTCTTTACCTTCTTCGAAACGGCCAGAAACGTACACATTCCAAGGAAGAAAGACAATGCCAGGTTTTCGATAAAAATCGAACGAACCAGCAGACTAATATAATGTTCCATGACGTCTTACCCCTTCGCTTCGACTTGTTCTGGTTTCAGACTACGAATACCCCAGATCAGAAGACCGATCAGGAAGAACGCAGAAGGTGCCAGCAGCATCAGACCGTTAGGCTGATACCAACCACCCTCAGATATCAAAGGCATTACAGGCATACCGAACAGCTTGCCAGAACCCAGCAGCTCACGGAAGAAACCAACAGTAACAAGGACGAAACCATAACCAAGACCGTTGCCAATACCATCGATGAATGACGGTAAAGGAGCAGACTTCATCGCATATGCTTCAGCACGACCCATAACGATACAGTTAGTAATGATAAGACCAACGAATACTGACAGCTGTTTAGAGATGTCATACACATAGGCTTTCAACACTTCATCAACCACGATAACTAGCGATGCAATGATCGCCATCTGGACGATGATACGCACTGAGTTAGGTATATGGTTACGAATAGCCGAAACGAACAGGTTCGAGAAAGCAGTTACAAACGTTACTGCGATAGTCATTACGAACGCTGTTTCCAGCTTTGTGGTAACTGCCAGTGCCGAACAAACACCGAGTACCTGCAGGGCAATCGGGTTGTTATCTAGGACTGGTGCCCACAGATTCTTTTTAAGTTCTTTCGCTTCAGCCATTGTTCAGGCCTCCATTACGAACCTTAGCTAGGAAAGGTCCGAAACCGTTGTCGCCAAGCCAGAAATCAAACGTGCCCTGAACACCATTACTGGTCAGAGTCGCACCTGAAAGGCCATCTACACCGTGAACATCACCCGGTTGTGCACCGCCTTTAACGACTTTTAATGCAGGCTGACCATTATCATCAAACAGCTCTTTGCCCACAAACTGCGCACGCCAGCGAGGGTTTTCAACTTCACCGCCAAGTCCCGGAGTTTCACCTTGCTTGTAGTAAGTGATGCCCGCCACTGTGTTACCGTCGGTTTCGATAGCAACGAACGCGTACATCATCGACCACAGACCGTTGCCATGTACTGGCAGGATCATGCGAGTCGTGTTGCCCTTGTCGTCTTTCACCAAATAAACCTTAGCAAGGTTGGCACGACGTAAGATCTTAGCTTTGTCTTGCTCAGGCGTAAGTGCTACTGACTTATCCGCCTCTTTTGCAGCAAGGTTTTGATTGTACGATGCTGCATCTACTGCATTGCTATACTCACCAGTATTCAAATCAACCAGCTTGGTTTCAATGTACTTGTCGAACATTTCAGTAACGTTCGAGGTGTCGCCAGCGAGACCAGCCACGGCGATAATGTTGCGCTGAACATCCAGGCGCGCATTTTCCTGTTGTTGAGGGCGCAGAAATACTGCCGCCATCGATACAATCACTGAGCACACTAGGCTCAGTGAGATTACAACTGTCAGCGTTTTCTTAAAACTATCGTTATTGCTTGACACGAGCCAGTCTCCGTTTGATGTTGCCCTGGATAACCAGGTTGTCGAACAGCGGTGCAAACAGGTTCGCGAACAGGATAGCCAGCATCATACCTTCTGGGTATGCTGGGTTAACCACACGAATCATTACAGCCATTGCACCGATCAAAATGCCATACCACCATTTCGCTTTGTTGGTGAATGAAGCAGAGACGGGATCGGTTGCCATAAAGAACATACCAAACGCAAATCCACCCAGAACAAGGTGCCAGTGCCAAGGCATGTTAAACATTGGGTTAGTGTCAGAGCCAACAACATTGAACAGGGTCGCTGTCGCCACTAGACCAATCAGCACACCCAGCACGATGCGCCATGACGCAATGCCCAGACCAATGATGAACAGACCACCAATAGCCAAAGCCAGTGTTGAGGTTTCACCGATTGAACCAGGAATGTTACCAATGAAGGCATCCATCCAGGTGATAGTCTGACCTGTTACGTTGTGTACCAGTTCTCCTTGACCACCAGAAGCCCATTGACTCAACGCTGTCGCGCCAGAATAACCATCGGCAGCAGTCCATACGAGGTCGCCTGATAGCTGTGCCGGATAGGCAAAGAACAGGAACGCACGGCCAGCCAGCGCTGGGTTAAGGAAGTTACGGCCAGTACCACCAAAGATTTCTTTCGCCAGAACAACACCGAAGGTGATACCCAGCGCAGCCTGCCACAATGGCAGAGTTGGCGGAACGATCAAAGCAAACAGAATCGACGTAACGAAGAAACCTTCATTAACCTCGTGTTTACGGACCATACAGAACAGCACTTCCCAGAAACCACCCACGATAAACACGGTTGCATAAATCGGTAGGAAGTAGGTAGCGCCCAGCAACATTTTACTGACCCAGCTTGCGTCAGCGGATATGCTGCCGCCCATTGACTCAGTCAGCCAATAGTGCCAGTTACCTGCAATAACAGTCGCCAGTTGATCGCCCTGATACAAGTGAGTCAGTGCAATGATCGCTTGGTTACCTGAGTTGTACATACCCCAAAACATTGCTGGGAATACGGCCAACCACACCATAATCATGATGCGCTTCAGGTCGATGCTATCGCGGACATGGGAACCCTTATGGGTTACCAGACCTGGCGTATAGAATATAGTTGCGGCTGCTTCGTACAGCGCAAACCATCTCTCATGCTTACCACCAGGTAAAAAATTAGGTTCAATTTTCTCTAAATAATCTTTCAGGCTCATGGTTACCCTTCCTTCTCAATTTGGTCCAGGCACTCACGGAGCATCGGGCCGTACTCGTATTTGCCAGGGCAAACAAAAGTACATAAAGCCAGATCCTCTGGATCCAATTCCAGCGCGCCCAGTTGGGCCATGCTGTCAAGGTCACCGGCGCAAATGTCACGAAGTAACATTGTCGGTTCGATATCCAGAGGCATTACTCGCTCGTAGTTACCAATTGGAACCATTGAGCGCTCACTGCCGTTTGTGGTGGTTGTCATGTTGAAAAGCTGGCCTTTGAAGAAAGTGCTCAGATACGCTCGGGTAACAGAAAACTTGTTCTTACCCGGAGTGATCCAGCCTAGCAATTCTTTCTCGCGACCTTCGCTCAGGACAGACACCTGAAGGTGGTAACGACCCAGATATCCGTGGGAACCGCCAGCTTGTGTACCACTTAGTACGGAGCCGGAAATAATACGGACTTCACCTGGCATCAATTCGTTTTCAATTAGTTGCTCAGTTGATGCACCAAGATTTGTACGGACCAAACGTGGCTTATTAACAACTGGGCCAGCTAACGAAATGACACGGTCTGTGTAGACTTCACCCGTCAGGAACAAGTTACCGATAGCGATAACATCCTGATAATTCAGATGCCAAACCTGTACATTCATGTCGACTGGACGCAGGTGGTGGATATGAGTACCCACAAGACCTGCTGGGTGCGGACCGGTAAATACCCTTTCCTCGACATTCGACTGAGTGCTGCTTGGCAACGTCACGTCGGCCTTACAAACATACACTTTGTTTTCAGTCAGGCAGGAAATGGCATCAAGGCCCGCTACAAACGCTTCCTGTTGCTCATTGATCACCAGCTCCGGATTAACAGATAACGGGTTGGTGTCAGTCGCAGTAACAAATACAGCTGCTGGCGACGCATCAATAGCAGGCGTTTTTGAGAATGGTCGGGTACGGAACGACGTCCACATACCTGATTCGACGAGTTGCTCAACGACTACCTTGCGGTCAAGCGAGGCTATGTCTTTTGCTTCGTACTTATTAAAAGTGACTTGCTCGTTGCCAGCAATCTCAATGACCACTGACTGAAGAACACGTTTAGCACCACGGTTAATCTCAACCACAGTACCCGCAGCCGGAGCAGTAAATTTAACGCCAGCATTCTTTTTATCTTCAAAAAGAATTTGACCTTTTTTTACTACATCTCCAACGCGAACATGCATCGTAGGACGCATGCCAACATATTCTTCGCCAAGCAAGGCGACTTTAGTGATGGCTGGGCCATCATTTATCACCTGAGCAGGAGCCCCAGAAATTGGGATATCCAAACCCTTTTTTATTGTAATCATACGCACTTGCACTACATTAACGGGAAAAAGAATACTTTTGATTGCGCAGTTTATACACGACCTTGCACTGTCTTACCGAACGAATATCCATCAATAAGACTTACTTCCATTAGCCTGACTGGATGTCTCGACAGCCAGCGGCATTTTACAGGGTCGGCATTCTATCATTAACCAAAGAACCGATTCTATGGTATTCGATGCGATAGCTGCTTAATTTCTGGCAACTGCACAAATAATAACCACTTTAGTCACGTTATTTTGAACCAATGCACGTTTTCAAACAGACTGTGAGTAAATTACATCAATTTGCTTATTTCACACCGAGCTCAGAAGAGATTTCATTATTTATCCACTCGATTTTATTGATGAATTGCAAAATTTTACAATTTGAATTTTCATTCACTTTTCAAAGCATAGACCTTAAAACTGTCTAAGTAGGGATATCTACTGTGTAATGATGAAAAAATATTACATCAATCTAACTGTCAACGTTTGTTTCCGCCCAGACAGTTTGGTGAGTCCGGTGCAATACCCTTCTCTTTTTGCCATTCAATGTCTGTATAAGTGTGCATGGCCAATGCGTGGATATGGTTCTGTAACTCATCGGCCAATGTCGTGTTTATGGCTCGGTGGCGACTAATAAGTCTCTGTCCTTCAAAAGATTCACTGACAACAATCACTTTAAAGTGACTTTCCGAGCCCGCCGGAACATTGTGCATATGACTTTCATTAATGACTTCAAGATATGACGGAGAGAAGACATCTTTTAATTTTTGTTCAATTTTCTGTTGGATAATCATACCGGATCCTTTTTTAGCGCAGTTGACCGCAAAGAATAGCCAATGAATGAGAGTGGTAAAAATTACACTGTGTCTCAAAAGCATTGTTATTGCAGTCTTCATTTGTTCTGCGACAATATACTGCATTATCATCAGCACCACACAAATTACACCTCATGAAAACCGAACTCGAAATAAGTGGAGCAGTATTTTCACTTCACCGCTACCCAGTGCAACGCAATGAGACGCTTCAGGCATGGGACGCCGCTGATGAATATCTCATCGAAGAGATAGAAGCACTTGGTTTGCCGATAAATAGCCATATTGCAGTCATTAATGATGGGTTTGGTGCGCTCACCTGCTGGAGTCTTCTTAAAGGCTATCGGGTTACCCATGTCAGTGACTCTGTGTTAAGTCAGAATAGTTGTAAGGAAAACCTAAGAGCCAATGAGTTAACGGGCGCCAGCTTTATCGACTCTCTTACCGATATGCCTGATGATATTGATGCCATCATCATGAAACTACCGAAATACTCGCGGCTCCTCGTGTGGCAACTTCAGCAGATCGCTTGTCTTATGCCGCGTGAAATAACGGTGCTCGCAGGCGCAAAAGCAAAAGACATCCATACTTCGACCCTAAAGCTATTTGAAAAGCATCTTGGGTCAACCACCACATCGCTGGCGAAGAAAAAAGCTCGTCTGATCTTTTGTCAGCCGCAAAAACAGCGCGAAGCAATGCCTGCTGCGACGACACAATTTTCTGTTGATGAGTTCGGCTTGGAGCTTGAGAATCATGCCAATGTCTTTTCTTCTGAGAGCTTAGATATTGCCGCTTACCTGATGCTGAAACATATACCTGATGACTGTGGCAACGGGCACATCGTTGATCTTGGATGTGGTAACGGTGTCCTGGCTGTACAAGCAGCAAAACTTAACCCTGAAGCATTTGTCACCGCAGTTGATGAAAGCCACATGGCTGTCGCATCCGCGACACGTAACTTATTGAAACACGGTATTGCAGAGGAGCGTATCAAGTGTCTGGCCAATAACTGTCTTGATGGTTTTCCTGCTGATACGGCGGATTTAGTTATGTGCAACCCTCCATTCCATCAACTTAATGCTGTCACAGATCATATTGCTTGGCAGATGTTTAACGATGCGCGCCGCGCATTAAAAAGAGAGGGCCGCTTGCTAGTCATCGGTAACCGTCATCTTGGATATCACAGCAAACTCAAAAGGCTATTCAGTAAAGTCAGCGTCATAGCCTCCAACAAAAAATTTGTTATTTTGGAAGCAAAGCAGAACTGAAAAATTCTCATCTTTGGCAGAGACATAAACATTGCGTGCAGTCTCTGCCCCTCACCACTTGCCAAAGGCCCACCGAGATCTGTTACCCTACACCAGCTATTTTTCTGGTGCCTGATTCGAAAAAGCGGACATTCAGACAAATGTTTTGTGATGATCAACGAGTTCTGACGCTGAAAGGCGAGCTTTTAGTCAATGTTATATGTTCCCTTGGCTATCATGCTAAATTAAAAGGCCTTTTAGATCAGGCTGACGCGCATGCATCACACGAATTGAAAGCCGTTTGACGCTAACGTGAAACAAACACAAGGATGCCCCCAAACATGAAAAAGCTTTTTTCTGCCATAGGGCTGACATTTCTTCTGTCGGCATGTAGTGCTCCTCAGGCACCTCAACTGAATATTACCCCTCAACCAGCAAAGGTGGCAGCTTCGACGCAAAACAGCGGTAAAACTGTCGACCTAAGCAGCCGTGACCTCCGGACTGCACAGTATGTCGCTGTTGTCGACAATGGACGACGAAGTGTTGACCCTATTCATGCCAAAGCAAACCTGAGAGTGGCGCTTGAAAACGCACTAGGACAACAACTCAGTGCGCAAGGATTCACTCTGTCATCGGCTTCAGAGGGAAAACTCCGCATGGATCTGCTCGAGGCACTGGTCAAGGTTAAGCACAACGTCTTTAACCATGAAATGGATAGTCAGGTACAAATACAGCTTGTTGCTGAGAGCGCCAAAGGTAAATTCGTGAAACGCTATCGCGGCCAGTCAAAAATTGAAGATGCCGGCAGTGCATCGCCTGAAGATATGGAAACTGCCCTGAACTCCCTGTTGGAGGCGGTGCTGAATGACATTGCCAACGACAAACAACTCACACTCTATATGGATCAAAACTTCTGATGAAAACAATGTTGAAAGCAGTGCTTTTGTCTGCCGCTCTCATACCGTGCGTGGCATTGGCAGGCCAGAAAGTAAAGGTCGATACGACCATGGGGGCCTTCACGCTCGAGTTAAATGAACAAAAGGCGCCTAAGACAGTCGCTAACTTTATTCGATACGTTGAAGATGGTAGTTACGTAGGCACACAGTTTCATCGAGTGATATCCGGTTTTGTTGCTCAGGGTGGAGGCTTCGATAAGAACTTTAAGCGCCTTTCAACCTACGAAAACGTCGTCAACGAATCCTCAAATGGACTGAGCAATGCTACCGGCACTATTGCTATGGCACGGACTCAGGATCCAAACTCAGCCACCAGACAGTTTTATATCAACCTCAAGGACAATACATTCCTTGATGGCAGTAAGACCAAGCCCGGTTATACGGTTTTCGGCAAGGTGACTGATGGGTTTGGTACCTTCACAAAAATGGCGAGCGTAAAAACAGGCGTCAAAAACGGAATGCGTGACGTGCCAACGAACCCGGTGGTCATCACCTCTGTCACTTTAGTCAAATAACATCGGCACCTAATCTTACTATTGAAAACCGCCTCAATGGCGGTTTTTACTTTTCCGTAACACAAGATATCCAGCACTTTGATTTAAATCGCGTTTTTATTTTGACGAACTCGGGTAGGCTTCCTCCCTTTACTGCCACCACTCTCAAAGGATGATTTCATGAGGAAGTTTCTAACTTTAGCCACATTATTGCTTGCCCCGATCATGGCTTTTGCCCACACCAGTGCTGATGCCGTGTACAAAAAAATCAATGAAAGAATGACTTACATGCCCGATGTTGCTCTTTTTAAGGCACAGCATCAGCTTGCCATTGAAGATCTTCAGCGAGAATCTGTTGTTCTGGAAAAGGCTAAAACCTCAAGCGCGAACTACCAGCTTGATAGTGAAAGTATTGACAGCTTCACCGTTGCATTGATGTCTGCAGCAAAGGCCATTCAATATCGTCGTCGTGCCGAACTCCTTTCTGTGTCTGCTGATGAACAGCCTGTTCCAAGAGATTTAAAAAAGGTGATTCGTCCTGCTTTGCTCAAGCTGGGAGGCGAACTGAACTCAGCGATTGCCAGCCATCTCAAAATGGGAAGAAAATTTACAGACTCAGACTATGAGATATTTGTCAGCCACCTGACCGCTCCTTATCTCAGCGAACAAGATAAGGTGATGATTTTCAAATCACTACAAAAAATCACGCTACAGAGATGATACGGTAAGTTTACCTGTCATATGGACGATAAGATGAAAGGAAACATTTGCGTAAAATATAATAATCCATCTTATTTTCAATGAGATAAAACGTTTCCTGCTAGCGCAAACGTTATGGCGCTCAAAAATTGACACCTTTCGTTCACCATTCATACCACAAAGCCCATTTCTGCTGAGTTGCACATGGTGTTGAAATGAGCAGCCGGGTAGGATGGACAAATAACAAACATAAAATTAGGCAGGGAGAAAATTATGCCACAGAACACCCCACTCTCATGGTGGGACACCCTTCGCAGCTTCGCTGACCGCAGACTTCTCTGGGTGTTTATGTTGGGTTGTGCCAGTGGGTTTCCATGGGTGCTTATCGGTTCCAATATGTCAGGCTGGCTTAAAGATGCAGGGTTAACACGAACAGCAATCGGCTTTTTTGGCTCTGTCTTCGCGGTGTACGCAATCAACTGGATGTGGGCTCCGCTGGTTGACAGGGTAAAAATTCCTGTACTGACCAACAGCCTTGGACAGCGCAGAAGCTGGATCTTTATGACTCAGCTGGTGATGCTGGCATGTACAGTCGCCATCGCAACGACAGATCCCGGCGTCAGCATTGTAATGACCTCGGCACTGGCATTTGCCATTGCGCTTGCTTCGGCAACTCAGGACATCGCAGTTGACGCTTTTCGTATAGACAGCTTCCGGGAAAGTGAGAGCAACAAAATGCCACAGGCCGCGGCAATGGCCGTGATCGGGTGGTGGACAGGCTACAGTTTACCCGGCTATCTGGCGTTCATTAATGCGGATGCCATTGGCTGGAATGGCGTCTATTTTGGTATGGCCGGATTTGTGGTCCTGCTGATGCTGTTTACACTTTTTGTCGGGGAGCCCGAGACAGATCGGGAGAAATTGCAGTCCGACGCCAGCGAACGTTATCGCCACCTGCTGGGCACTACCAATACGTCTGCTGTAAAAAGGCTGGCGGTGTGGTTCATTGTCACTGTTGTGGAACCGTTTGCCGACTTCTTCCGCCGAAATGGCGTGAAAATAGCCCTCACCCTGCTGCTGTTTGTCTTCCTGTTCAAAATTGGCGAAGCCTTCCTGGGCAGGATGTCCATTGTATTTTATAAGGAAATTGGCTTCAGTAACGAGCAAATCGGTCATTATTCAAAACTGATTGGCTGGGGAGCCACCGTCGCCTTTACGCTGCTGGGCAGTCTGGTTAACGTCCGCTATGGCGTTGTCAGGGGACTGTTGATTGGTGGTACCGCGATGGCAGCCAGTAACCTGATGTTTGCATGGATCGCGCAGGTGGGACCGGATGAAAACCTGTTCCTGTACACCATTTTGGTCGACAACTTTACGACAGCCTTTTCAACCATTGCCTTTGTCTCCTTCCTTACATTCCTGACAGGCCGTGCATTCTCAGCAACCCAGTATGCGCTGCTCGCTTCGTTGGGGAATCTGGGAAGAACCACCATAGCGTCTTTCAGCGGCGCATTGGTCGACTGGCTGAATGACTGGACGATCTTCTTCGTGTTGACAGCAGTGATGGTGATCCCGAGCCTGCTGATGATTATTGCGCTCCGTGGTCACTTCTCAAAGCTGGCCGGAGAGGACACCACCGAACAGGTTGAAGCGACAGAACAGCCAAATAACAGCTGAAATGATAAATAATCTGTCTTCAAAGGGCGCAGTTTTCTGCGCCCTTTTTTTTGTTTACTATCCAGTTCCACAAACGTTCTGGGCGAACTATGTTCTCCCCTCTAACCTGTCTCTTTAGATAGAAAATCACGACGGGGATGTTATGCTTTGGCCAAAGCACTATGTAGGGAACATCCATGCGATTTACCATTGCCGGAGCGGGTGCAATTGGCTCTTTATGGGCCATCCAGCTGTCGAAGGCCGGCCATCAGGTCCAACTTTGGACCAGAGATGAGAAGACTACTGACTGGCGTCAGCTAGAGTCGGAACCCCAACATTCCTTTACCTGCAATAACAGGAAATTTCTGTCCCAAAGTGACTGTATTTTGGTCACGGTAAAAGCGTTTCAGGTAGTGGAGCTGTTGAGTGATATAGCAGCGAATATTCATCCTGATGCTTTACTGATGATCATGCATAACGGAATGGGGACGGAAACAACCGTCGCAAAAAAATTACCGAAAAACCCTATGGTTTATGCGACCACGACTCACGGGTGCTTGCGTCTCTCTGAACATGTAATCCGCCATACTGGTTTGGGTAAAACGTTACTCGGTGCAATGAACAGTAAGGCACAGCAATGCAGTTTCCTCGCTGATGTGTTGGATCATGCCTTACCGCCGTGCCAGTGGTCTGATGATATTGCTGCAGCCTTATGGGATAAATTATCAATCAACTGTGTCATTAACCCACTGACAGCCCTTCATCAAGTTAATAATGGTCATTTACTGGATCCCTCATTTGAATCAGAGATTACCTCCCTATGTCAGGAAATCACTGCAGTAATGGGTGCTGAAGGTATCCATACATCTGTCACACAACTGGTTAATCAGGTGTTTTCTGTGGCGTCAGCGACTGCGACCAACTATTCATCAATGAATCGAGACATTCATTTTCGTCGTCAAAGTGAAATTGATTACATCAATGGTTACCTGATCACTCGTGCAAAATCTCATTCTATTGCGGTGCCATGTAACGAAAAGCTGTGGCACGCAATTAAGCAATTG
Organism: Veronia pacifica; assembly: GCF_001707825.1. Taxonomy (GTDB): domain Bacteria; phylum Pseudomonadota; class Gammaproteobacteria; order Enterobacterales; family Vibrionaceae; genus Veronia; species Veronia pacifica. Next base: position 66,663 of record NZ_LYBM01000028.1, read on the forward strand.
GAGCAAAATTATGACAACGCCTAGCGTACTGATTTGTCTGGCCCCCGGCAGTGAAGAAATGGAAGCCGTTACCGTGATTGACGTGATGGTCAGGGCTGGATTTACCGTCACTGTCGCCAGCGCCGCACCAGACGGTGATTTGACCATCGTATGCTCACGAGGAGTACGATTGCTGGCTGATATTCCCCTTGTTCAGGTTGCTGATAATGAGTTCGACTG
>NZ_LYBM01000029.1 GCF_001707825.1 Veronia pacifica
AACCGTTGATGACCAAGTTCAAACCTTGCATGGTGCCTATGGTCTTCCTGCTTCTGTCGATGAGCTTGATGGTCTATTTATCGCAGGTACTGAAGCGGCAAGAGGTTACGGTGGTTATATTGAGGGTGCATTAGAAGCTGCAGAAGTCGCCGTGGACAAGCTATTGCAAACCAAGAACCAGCAGTCAAGCGAAGCCGCATCAATATAAATCAAAGCCGCATCATGCGGCTTTTTTATTTTCACCTCTTGATACAATGTTCAACACATTGACCGCCATTCAACCTGTGCATTTACTCTCGCTCATTGCTGACGCTCGAGAATAAGCGGCTATATGCGTGAAATCACAGTGTTCAACTTATCTCTGCAGTCTCAGTATTTTCAAGGGTTTCAAAAACACGGCTAAAACTCTGGGTGAGCTTGTGTTTAGGCTCAGAAAAAATAAGCGGTGTCTGATGGTAATGAGACTCTTTCATTTTTATCGACTGAGGCAAAAAAGGTTCAATCATTGGTAAACCCAGTTCCCTGATATTTTCGATGATCTGAGCCGGAAATTTCGCCTGAGCATTAAACATATTTACCACGACTCCCTCAAGCTCGAGTTGTCGGTTGTGATCATTTCTTAATTCAGCCAGATTATCCATTAAGGTCAACAGCGCCTGATGAGAAAAACTATCGCAGTCAAACGGAATCAACAGGCGATTTGCCGCAATCAGCCCTGCTTTCGAGTAGAAACCGAGATTTGGAGGTGTATCAATATAAACGCGATCATACTCTTTCTCCAATTCATCCAGTGCTTCCCTTAATTTGTAAATCTTATATCGTCTTTCAAGTTCAGGTTCTAAAGCAGCAAGTCGCGGGCTCGAAGGAATAATATCGAGGTTTTCATACTGCGTTTTTTGTGGAAAAGACTTTATTGGTGTCGACACGGAAAACCAGGACACTGTCTGGTCAAAGAGATCCGCCACCGTCTTTTTACTGCGCTCATTAATATCAACGCCAAGGTAATGGCTGCTATTACCCTGAATATCGAGATCAATAAGCAGTGTCTTTTTCCCGCTGGCTGCACTCAACGCGGCGAGGTTCACCGTAATACTTGATTTACCCACACCACCTTTTTGATTAAAAATTATACGACGCATTATCCCCACCCAAAATAAAAATCGGCATTAACCAACAAACAATAATTATCAATCTAACAAAACTCGCAAAAGGTTACTTTTAACTACTTCTCGATTAAAAGTAATTGATTAGCTGAGCAATTTTTAGTGTAGACGGGGAAAGTAACTACGTTTAACTCAGGTCACTGACTGTGACATACAGAGCCTTTAATCAAAATATATCGACGTCTATTGTTTCTTTATTATGTAAATAGTGACCGAGTCATCAGGATCGATTTTACTTCTATCTTTTCCTTACCTGCTTTTTTCTCTCGACCCATTGAAAAAGCAGCAATGAGCCAAGAATAAGGCAACAGCCAGCCAGCTTAGTTGCTGAAAGTGTCTCTCCGTAATAACCAAGACTGAGTAACACAATCCAAACAGGTTCCATCATCATGACCATTGCAGCTGACGTCACACTGGCCTTTTTTTGTCCCAATGTCTGAACAGCAAATCGCAGACTAGTGGCTAACAAAACACTCATGGCTAACCAGCCAAAGACAGCGGGTGCCACTTCTGACGGCCAGCTTTCAGTAAAAAAGGATAACGTTAATCCCAAACAACCGGTAACAAAAAGCTGAACCGTAGTCAGTGCCAATACGGGTATTTGTTTCGCGATCTTACTGTTCACACTGAAATGACAGGCCATTGCTAGCGCGGCCAACAAAAAAACGAACTGTTCGTCTGAAAAAGACCAACTTCCCCCACTTAGCGAGAGAAATACCATCCCCAATGCCGCCAGAGGTGCACATAACCAGAAGACTCTTGGTGGTTGTTTTCGAAACACCAGCATAGCGACCAAAGGCACAAACAACATTGACAAACTGAGGATGAAACCGCCCACTCCCAGAGAAGTGCTAATAGACACTGCAAATACCCAGATTAATAACGTGGCTCCAAGCAGGCACCCCGTGAGAGCAGATTTTACGACCTCTGAGCGGCTAAATTTACTCAGTTGTCGAAAAGAAAACGGTAAAATGAACAGTGATGCCAGAATAAACCGTAATCCAATAAACCCGAAAGGGGGCAACCCTTGAATAGCTTCTTTTGAGAAGATCCAGCCAGATGCTGCCAACAAAGAAGCGATAAAAATAAAAATAACGCCGCGTCGCTCTGATTGCATTTTTGTCTCGACTCCAAACAAAGACCTAAAAACATCATCGGTACTGCAAACCTGATTAACCGGAGTGAGCAACCCTAAAAAATAAAAATTAGATACTCTTAGACAAAAACGTAATTGTTCTGTTTGAGCACAGACTGACAAGAATGACTGAACATTAGGTGGTGGGTCAATTCAAATGACAATGTAGCTGAAGGAGTTTTGATTTTGTTTGATTTTCAAGAAAAAAGCCTCGCATCCTAGGCGATGTGATAGATTTTCACACAGGATACGAGACTATTGATAATTGACGGTATTTAGGTCCGAACTTCGGCCGGTTTACTCATTTTTGCTTGTTATTCTTTGAAGAGAGCCGCCTGAATACCAGTTCCTCCGTTTCCATCCAACGCGACTATTCCGTACAGTTTTGTTGTGACCACTTGAACGTTAGGTACTGTCAATGCGGGCACTTTAGAATTTTCTGCCGTGACTGTTACTATGTATGTACCTGCTGGAACTTCAACCCCTGTAGCAGAACCCTTGAAATCTACACCGGGTAGAGCGGGTTGCACATTCGCTATGTTACCGTCCGCAGTGAGGTAAACATCTACTTTACCCGTATTCGCAGAAGCATGAACCACAGTAAGCTTAGCTGCAGTTGCTACAGGTCGTCTGTCTTCGACAAAAGCGACCAAGTCTGGCTTTTTGCTGCCAGTTCCATTAACAATACCAGTGGCAAGCACTCTGTAAGCAGTTGCTTTTTCAAGCGTGAGTGGTTTAGTGATAACTTTTGAGTTGGGTTGATTATTCAGGGTGACGTCAAAAACTGCAGTCTCAGATAGAAGCGATGCCTTCTTTTCGTCTTTAAAATTGATGTTGCCTGCTATCTCTGTACCGTTGCGAAGAACGTCCACGCCTTGCGCATTTGCTGCAATAGCATGATAAATCCTCACATCACTCTGGACTAATCTATCCGGTATGACACTGGATGTATTACCTGTCGCACGTTGAAGCGCGATGGGCGCGCCTGCTGAGCCAGGGAATACGTTGTTAATAGCAGTCAGGAACCAGTCATCACCATTTTTCAAAGGGACCGAACCCGTATCGTAAAGCGCAACTTTTTGATTAGGCTCCGTCACTCTCACACGATAGTTACCAACGGGCAAATCCAGCTGACCACTATTCTCCAAAAAGCTCAGCGTCAATGTAGGGTTTACGTTGGCCAAAGGTGTCTCGGGCGCAGTGACATAAATATCGACTTTCGGCGCGCCTGATGCGCCATGCAACACTTGCACTCTGCCATAGCCATGCGCAATGTGGCTTGTACTGTTTGCAACGACTTTGAGTTGCAATTGTTTGCCGGCCGCGCCGTTCACATCACCCAACGCAACGACGGTGTATTCAGTTCCTTGCTTCAATGTATAGGTTTTATCAAGTTTGTTTTCGGTATTACCGCCGGGCAATATTGCATCCACTTCTACGTTATAGTCGCCAGGCTTCACTGTAAGGTAATTACTTGCTACGCCATAATCTACTTCGCTGAGTTCTTTTCTGTCATTGAGAAGAATGTTTACTTTGGGTGCATTAGAACTCGCGTGAATCACTTTCAATTTTGGATCGGGGTGTGAAGATGAGTTGCACCCCATTGTTAATGCCATGACTCCTGCAATGATTGTTGAAGCAACATATTTCATATCTAGTCCTCCTTGTTTGAAAATCCCCCACCACTACGGGTCATCAAAAAGGCGGATCACTGCCGATAATTCTGTATAAAACACCAAAACCAAAACATTAGATATATCTTAATAAAGTTAATGCTCTACTATTTACTCAATAATAATCTGAATTTAAATGAAAAAAATAAAAGTGATCTTTTTTGCATATCTTTGCATAAGCGCACTCGCTAATTAGTACGAAAAATAGAATAACTTTTTCTGGTTAAATTTTTTTTGTCTCACTTTTAAATCAATATTCGTTGCATTCAGTCCAGCTAATTTTGACCAGTGACCCGAGATGATGTTTTACAATTGACGGCTTAATATGTAATCTTCCCCGCGATTTTCCGCCTGCTGAACATGAAATGTCGCCAGCACCGAACTGAATGCTGAAAAACGCATCAGCCACAGAGACTGACTGATAAATATAAAAAAATGTGAATGTGATAGCGTTGAACGTTATTCCCACTTTCAGTTGTCCAGTTGCGGTCACAGACATACCGCCGAATTGATTTACAATGCCGCTGCCTTTCGAACGAAAGGATTTGATTACTTTTCGAGCATAAAAACATAAAAAATAAATGAGGTTCTGATGTTTGGAATATTTAGGCCAGACGCTCATGTCGCGCGTCTGCCTTCCAATAGAATTGATAGCACGTATACCCGACTTCGTTGGCAACTTTTCATCGGCATTTTCTTTGGTTATGCCGGTTATTACCTTGTACGCAAAAACTTTAGCCTTGCAATGCCTTACCTTGTTGAACAGGGGTTCAGCCGCGGTGACCTTGGTGTCGCACTTGCCGCTGTTTCAATTGCTTATGGTCTATCTAAATTTTTAATGGGCAGCATCTCTGACCGCTCTAACCCTCGATACTTTTTGAGTGCCGGGCTTTTAATGTCGGCATTAGTGATGTTCTGTTTTGGCTTTATGCCTTGGGCAACAGGCAGCATCACCGCAATGTTTATTCTGCTATTCCTTAACGGTTGGTTTCAGGGTATGGGATGGCCAGCGTGTGGCCGAACCATGGTGCATTGGTGGTCTCGAAAAGAACGTGGCGAAATTGTCTCGTTATGGAACGTAGCACATAATGTTGGTGGTGGATTGATCGGTCCCATGTTCCTGCTGGGTCTATGGGCATTCAATGATGATTGGCATACCGCCTTTTACGTACCTGCTTTTTTTGCCACTCTGGTCGCCGTTTTTATCTGGCTAACCTTGCGCGATACCCCACAATCATGCGGTTTACCGCCCATTGAAGAATACAAAAACGATTATCCTGACGACTACGACACCTCGCACGAAAAAGAGATGACGGCAAAAGACATCTTTTTCAAATACGTCTTCTCGAATAAGTTGCTCTGGTCGATAGCTATCGCCAATGCCTTCGTGTACCTGATTCGATATGGTGTACTCGACTGGGCACCTGTTTATCTCAAAGAAGCCAAAGGCTTTAGCGTAGATAAGTCATCATGGGCATACTTCCTGTACGAGTGGGCAGGTATTCCGGGCACGCTACTTTGTGGCTGGATCTCCGACAAGCTGTTTAAAGGACGTCGAGCCCCTGCTGGTATTCTATTTATGGCGTTGGTGACCATTGCTGTTCTGGTTTACTGGTTTAATCCTGCGGGTAATCCGGCTGTTGATATGATGGCATTAGTCGCCATTGGCTTCCTGATTTATGGCCCTGTCATGCTTATCGGTCTGTATGCGCTTGAACTCGCGCCTAAAAAAGCGGCGGGCACTGCAGCAGGTCTGACCGGTTTGTTCGGCTATCTCGGAGGCGCGGTCGCTGCAAATGCCATACTGGGATATACGGTTGACCACTTTGGCTGGGATGGCGGCTTTATGATTTTGGTTGCATCCTGTGTGATGTCTATCGTTTGTCTGCTCTACGCCTTGGTGGGTGAAAGTCGTCATCACAAGAACAAGCAACAACAGGCTATTGCCTGACCCCAATTGAACGCGTTAACACTCAGTCATTACCGAGATTGGGCAGCATCGCTGCCCTTTTGGGTTTAACTCGCCAGTGACAGCATTCCCTGTGTTTCAATAAACTCGATAATCGCGGGTAAGCCCTCTTTCTTTTTGAGATTGGTGAAGACATATGGCTTATCGGGCCGCATCCGGCTGGTGTCGGCGTCCATCACTTCTAATGAGGCACCAACGTAAGGAGCAAGGTCTATTTTGTTGATCACCAGCAGATCGGAACGGGTAATACCGGGGCCGCCTTTTCTGGGGATCTTCTCGCCCTCAGCGACATCAATCACGTAGATGGTGAGGTCTGAGAGTTCGGGGCTGAATGTGGCACTGAGATTGTCACCCCCGCTTTCTATGAATACCACATCTAAATTCTTATGCAGTTTTGCCAGTCCCTCTACGGCTTCAAGGTTCATTGACGCATCTTCTCTGATTGCGGTGTGCGGGCAACCGCCGGTTTCTACACCAACAATCCGATCAGCATCCAAAGCTTCAGCTTCGGTAAGCAGCCTCGCATCCTCTCTGGTATAGATATCATTGGTCACTACGGCTATCTGATAACGATCCCTCAATGTTTTACACAAAACCTCAAGGAGTGCGGTTTTGCCAGACCCAACAGGGCCTCCGACCCCAATGCGTAAAGGTTGTTTATATTCCATTTCTCTCTCCTTAAGACCGGAAAAGCCGGGTATATTGTGTTTCGTGTCGACTCGACGCAATGACTTGCGCAGGTGTAAAACTGCCGATATCTGAATCGACAATATGGTTTGATTGCTCGACGGCATTATTCATTGCAGTATCCATCTCAAGCATTACCCGTTGACCATCTGTCTGACCGAGCGGGATCAGTTTGATGCCCGCCATAGTGCTATTTTCCAGCCAACTCCAGAGGAATCCCCTGCACATACTGTCCTCATCAAGCTCCCACACCACACAGGCCAGCGCAAAACCAATCAGACTGTTATGAGCGGAAAGGTCGACAAGCGTTTTATCAGAGGAATTAACGATGCCAAGTTGGGTGATCAATCTTGCCATCGCTTTGCCCCGCGTTTTTTCCTCCGAGCGCAGTTCAAAGGTTTCACGATTAGCATAGAACCAGTCGTTCAACCGATTTACCTGATTGATGTCATTGTCTGACAATGCAGTATGCATCCGCCGGAGCAGCGGGAGTTCGAGCGTCATAAGACTCGACTCAAGCATACTGGTCAGCCACTGGCAAAATGTACTTTTGTTGGTCACCCACCCCAATTCAATCGCTCTTTCCAACCCCTGTGAATAGCTGAAAGCACCAACTGGGAGTGAGGGGCTAATTAACTGAAATAGCCGATAGTCTTTATTGCTAACCATGATCAGTCGCTGTTATTGACTTTTTGTGAGAACAGATAGGTGCTCTCTTTTCTTCGTCAGTAAATTGGTAACTTTGGGTACAGCCACAAACAAACCCGCCAAACACAATCCGCCTGCTAACAACCCACCGTGACTGATCACTGCATGAGCCAGACTATGAAGAAAACCGGGATCAACGGTATGCCCGCTTTCGTGAGACGACGCAGGTAAGCTCATCATGAGTGATACCGCAGTAAAAATAACGATGCAGGGAGATGTCACTTTTTTCATTATGAATACCTCTTTTTCAGTGATGATGTTCGGTTTGATGTTGACCATATGCGCCAGATTCAGGCTCGAACGGGGCTCGTTCCACCACAACTTTACCACCCAGTAATTCAACCATTTCATCCAGTACATGGTCGTGTTGATAGCGCAGGTAACATGCATTGATTTCGAGTGGTACATGTCGATTACCGAGGTGATAACAGAGCTTCGCCATCAAAAGCGCAGAGTCTGCCGAGACACTGCTCACTGACTCAGTCGCAGCAATTATTCTGACAGTGAACCCCTCCTCAGTGGCCACCATATCACCGCCCCGGAGAATTCTGCCCCGCGGTAAAAACAGGCCTGCATCTTCACCATTATCCAATACCACTTTTAATCGGCTCTTAATTCGCTGATCTATGGTCAGGCTGACACTGGTATCAGCCTCTATCGGGGCCTTCTCAACCAGAGTGGTCAATCTTTTCATTGGTTGCTCCTTGCCAACACGCCTACATAACGTGGATTTAGAAAAGAAAATATCGTTGCGCCATAGGTAAAACACTTGCAGGCTCGCAGACCAGCAACTCGCCATCAGCGCGAACTTCATAAGTCTGTGAATCCACTTCAATGTGCGGTTGCCAACTGTTCAGAACCATGTCGGCTTTTGAGATATTCCGACAGCCAGATACCGCCTCAGTTTTGCTCTGTAAGTTAAGCTGTCCACCAATATCAGCATCCATAGCCGCTTTTGACATAAACAATACGGACGTTTGATATTTCGCCTTACCAAAATTGCCGAACATAGGTCGGTAATGCACAGGCTGAGGAGTCGGAATCGACGCGTTTGGATCCCCCATAGGTGCGGCAGCAATCATGCCGCCTTTGAGGATAATGGAGGGTTTTACCCCAAAAAATGCTGGCTTCCACAACACTAAATCAGCCAGCTTGCCGGTTTCAATCGAACCAACAAGATGTGAAATACCATGGCTAATCGCGGGGTTGATTGTATATTTAGCAATGTAACGCTTGAGGCGGTTATTATCATTTTCTGAAGGATCACCAGCCAGACTTCCGCGTTGTACCTTCATCTTGTGCGCCGTTTGCCATGTACGACAAATCACCTCACCTACTCGACCCATTGCCTGAGAATCAGAGGCGATCATTGAGAATGCCCCCAGATCGTGCAGGATATCCTCGGCTGCAATGGTCTCCCTTCGAATCCGTGACTCCGCAAACGCCACATCTTCAGCAATTGCGGGAGATAAGTGGTGACAGACCATCAACATATCGAGATGTTCGTCAACCGTGTTGACGGTATAAGGGCGGGTAGGATTGGTTGAGGAAGGCAACACATTGGCAAGACCCGCCGCTTTGATAATGTCCGGTGCATGACCGCCACCCGCCCCTTCTGTGTGATAGGTATGAATCACCCGATCGCCTATTGCCTCAAGGGTTGATTCAACGAATCCAGATTCATTTAACGTATCGGTATGGATAGCAACCTGAACGTCCATCTCGTCAGCGACAGACAGGCAGCAATCGATGGCGGCAGGCGTTGTTCCCCAGTCTTCATGAAGCTTGAGACCTATACCACCCGCAGCGATTTGTTCCCTCAATGCCTCAGGTTGACTGGCGTTACCCTTGCCCAGCAAGCCAAAGTTCATCGGGAATTCATCTAAGGATTCCAGCATCCTCGACATATTCCATGGTCCGGGCGTACAGGTGGTAGCATTGGTTCCTGTCGCAGGTCCGGTTCCTCCCCCCAGCATTGTTGTTACACCAGAGCAAAGCGCTTCTTCTATTTGCTGAGGACAAATAAAGTGAATGTGGGCATCGATACCGCCCGCTGTCAGGATACACCCCTCACCTGCCAATATTTCAGTGCCCGGACCAATGACAATATCGACACCACTTTGCACATCAGGGTTACCCGCCTTGCCTATCGATGATATCAAGCCATCTTTGACTGCTACGTCGGCTTTTACTATGCCCCAATAATCGAGAATAACAGCATTGGTGATCACTAAGTCTGGTGTTTCAGCGCTGGGCCTCTGGCTTTGACCCATACCGTCACGGGTCGTTTTACCACCGCCAAATTTGACCTCATCACCGTATACGGTGAAATCTTTTTCTACTTCAAGAAACAGTTCGGTATCTGCCAACCGGAATCTATCGCCTGTTGTTGGCCCAAACATCTCGACGTAGGCTTGTCTAGAAATACTTACCATACCGCTCTCCAATCCCTGAAAGTGTCCGCAAAAAGTCGTTAATGACGAAGATGCAACTCGACGTTTACTTGGCGCTCAACGGCCCCATACAACGACCTTTGAAACCGTAGATTTCTCGCTTACCGGCAAATTCAACCAACTCAATCGTCCTTGTCTGACCCGGTTCAAATCGCATAGCAGTGCCCGATGCGATATTGAGTCGAAAACCTCTCGTCAAATCTCGGTCAAACCTGAGGGCATCATTCGCTTCGAAAAAGTGATAGTGAGAACCCACTTGGATTGGCCTGTCACCAAGATTGGCAACGGTGAGCCGCTGTGTTTTACGACCCGAATTGAGTTCGATATCGGCACCTGCGGGAAGGCATTCACCGGGGATCAGGTTTTTTGTGTTTTTGTTGTTATCCTTCATAGGCTCATCCCTCATACAATGGGATCATGAACGGTGACAAGCTTGGTTCCATCAGGAAACGTCGCCTCAACCTGGACATCAGTGATCATGCTCGCCACGCCATCCATGACTTCATCTACACCAAGTACGGTTCTGCCGTAGTCCATCAGCTCAGCCACAGAACGGCCCTCTCTTGCACCCTCCAAAATAGCTGCACTGATCAGTGCTACAGACTCTGGGTAATTAAGCTTTAACCCTCTCTCTCTCCGACGTTCGGCGAGAAGCGCAGCAGTGAATAACAACAATTTATCTTTCTCTCTCGGTGTAAGTTCCATCTTTATCACCTCAGATAATGAGTCACTCAATTTAGTGATATGCCTCGTAAATTTATACAAGCACATCAGCAAGAGTCATGCCCAATCACCAAAGATTTTTATCTCACTGATTTTATTGGTTAATTTAATTTTTATGTGTTGTGTACTCCCCGATGATGTCAAGTTATTGCACCATGAGTGTGCGCGCATAAAGAGGCGCACCAAGAAGAAGCAACATCGTCATTCCGGCTCACAAATGAACACGTCAACGATAGTTAAATCACCTCATACTAGGGGAGTTTGAGCTTGAGCTTGCCGAGGCTCACCTTTGATAAGAAATTACAACTTTTTCAATATAAAAGGGGCTTTGTAGATAAGGGTCGTTCTTTTGATAGAAAATAACTTTTTATTGGAACGTTTCAGGCCTGAAAATCACTCAGTAGAAAATGGAACTTTCATCGGCGCTGACAATGATAAAATTCACAAAAAAGTATTTCTTCCCATTGCTCTCACTCCTTCTTATATCAATACAGGGCTGCGGTGGCGGCGACGACGGGAATACAGAAACACCTCCTGTCAATAATGGAAATACTGACCCAAGTTTCCTGACTTCTCTCTCATCATATGCCTTCGACGACGATTCCAGAGAAACGGAGATTCTCATACGATGTGCCAGAGCATTTTTGTCCGAACAGTCCTGTAACCTCAGTGAAATCAGTCCAATAGGGGCAGGAACGTTGCGAGCAACAATTCCGCTTTCGTCGATCACCAATCGACTGCTCGTCTCGCACTCATGGATGGCTGATAGCTTTATCGAGACACTTGAAACCATTGACAATCAAGAGCTGCTAAATATGTTCGGCTCGGTCAACACGATAGTGATCAGCCACGATGTTTTACCTTCTTTTTACTCACCTCGTACTGGTTCTGTATATCTCAATCCGTCATATCTATGGAGGAATGTTGATGAGTGGGCGACGATAGATAAAAAGGAAGATCCCCGTACCGATTATGGTCGGGAATTACAGATGATGGGCTTCTCCCGCTTTATTGATCCAACTGATAAAAACAGGGTGACGACTTCTAATCGATATAGCGATGAAAACGAGACGCGCCTTTCGTCCGAGATAGCACCCGGCATGTTCTCACTATTGGTGCACGAGCTTGCACACGCAAACGACTTTTTACCCCCCAACTCTTTGCTGGCAATACCCAACTATGGCGTCTTCACCGACTATTTATATGCCCCTAATATGGTTCAGAATCAGCTGAAACAGTACTGGCCACTTCGTTCTACCACCCTGAAGAATCTCGCATCAGTGATGTTTGAAGGCAAAACCGCGACAGACAGATTGAAAGAGGTAACACCTCTGGATGCAGGACGCGCGTTTTCCGACGATGGTGCCGCAATGATGTATGGTTACTCATACTATGACTCATATGGAGCAGAAGACGTCGCGACCCTGCTTGAAGAAGTCATGATGTGGATTCAGTATGGTGCAGTTTCCGACGTTGCATTCGTCAGAAACCCTAAAAACGACAGCCAAGATTGCGCTGACTATGTTGTGAAATGGGGACAGAGAGTCCGCCTTGCAGACCAGAATGTCCGCGCACGAGCAGATTTTGTCGCTCAACAGATTTTAGGACGCTCGGTATTCATTGAGCTGCAAAACCTTCCTGCGCAACCCATAGAGTTGGTGACAGAAACAGACTGGTGTTCCAGCAGGACCGAAACGGATACATTGAGCCAAAGTGTTCGAACAAGAGCCGCTATCCAACGTGATGATAGTGGAAACAATGACTTCCTTGATGACTATGGGCCTCGTAAGTAATGCTGCAAAGTGAACATGATAAAAAAGGCTGCTCATTGGCAGCCTTTTTTGTTTTTCAGTCATATGTTCGTTTCACACCAACCAAATCCGCGGTACACCCGGAGTTTCACCTTTCCAATGGCCTCGGGTAAGCTGCCATACTCTGGTAAGCACACGGAACATCGATTCAACATCATTCGCAAGGCCTCTGACAACGGTCAGACCGTCAATGTAGGTCGCCCCCATCACGACGTTGTCAAAGTCTTCGTGGTCTTTTTGGGATTCGAATATTTCCTGCCATTGTGAACAAAGCTTTTCACCTTCATCGCATACAATGTAGGCAGTAGCGGTAATAGGAAAATCACGCATCCCTGCAGCCTGACCGACGGCTAACCCCTCACCGATTCTCATCCGCTCACTGAGTACTAAACGCTCGTCAATGTATATCCGACTCGTGCCTTTTATCAGCCCTTTTTCGAACACATCGCCATTTGCAGGTCGTCCAACGCTCCAAATATCCCAGCCAAAAAAACACCCGCCAGACTGAATATGAATGTCGGTATCAATATCCAGCCGGGTGCCCGGGAACGCAATGTTCTCTAGTGGTAACCATTCCATAATTGCGTCTTTATCTACAACAAACGTTTGACGCAGTGAAGCAACTTTGCCGCCAGACCGGTAAAAACGGGTAGCACCAGGTGTGGTCAGTAGGGAGTGAGCACCCTTTTCCGTTCGGCTGTTAAAAAACAACTGATCGCCACCGACAACGCCACCGGGAGGATGCAAAAGATAAACATGACAAATACCACCTTCTGGATACAAAGGGCGTTGTACAGCAAGAGGTCCCCTGTGGTGGTATTTCTTTAATACTGTTTTGTCGCCTCTGTCAGCAAAATCAAGCTCTAGCTCAGCTCTCCATCCATCTGGAGAGATATCTTTTGTGACATTTTTACCATTAAACTCTGCCTCAACGGCCTTTAACCTTCGGACTTCGCAACCATATGTTTACCTATCCATGGTTAACAAACGACACCATAACAATGCATGATGGTGAAAAATGCAGACAATATGCGTCTAAACGGTCAGATACTTATCAACAGTTTCATCAGACAGGTCATCCATTGTGCCTGAAGAAACTGGCCTGCCCCGATCTATGAGACAAAAACGCTGACCAAATTTTCTAACAAATGGAAGTTTCTGCTCAACTAACAAAACTGTCAATCCCATTTCTCTATTAAGCTTTTGAATGATCACACCAATCTCATTAACGATACTTGGCTGTATGCCTTCTGTCGGTTCGTCTAAAAGTAAAAGCTTTGGATCAACTATTAATGCCCTGGCTATTGCAAGCTGTTGCTGTTGTCCCCCGGATAGGTCTCCGCCCAACCTAAATCTCATTTCTTTGAGTATTGGGAAAAGCTCATATATAAATGATGGGATCTTTCTATCATTTTTCTTCCTGATAGGGAGCCCGATCTGAAGATTTTCCTCCACGGTTAACATCGGAAAAATCTGCCGCCCCTGTGGCACATAACCAATCCCCTGATGAGGCCTTAACTCAGTAGGAGACTGTGAGATAGTTTTTCCTGACAGTTGAATTTGCCCACTTTGAATCGGCAAAAGCCCCATAATGCACTGCATTAATGTCGTTTTACCTACACCGTTTCGGCCCATCAGAACTGTGCATTCACTCTCTGGTACTTCCATACTCATATCCCAGAGAATGTGGCTCTCACCATAAAACTGGTTTACCTCTTGGATGGACAACATACTTGTGATTCCCCTATCAATTTATTCACCGAGATAAACTTCTCTTACCGTGTCGTTACTTTGTACAGCAGCCATAGTGCCCTCTGCCAATACTTGCCCCTGATGTAACACTGTGACTGTGCTGGCTATCGAGCGAATAAACTCCATATCATGCTCAACCACAACGACAGACTGCTCCCCGGCCAGACTCAAGAGTAGTTCAGCGGTTCGATCCATTTCCTGATGGGTCATGCCTGCTACTGGCTCATCGACCAAAAGCAGCTGAGGTTTTTGCATTAACAGCATGCCAATTTCCAGCCACTGTTTCTGGCCATGCGACAACTTTCCCGCAAGGCCATTACGCTCTTTCTCTAACCCTATTATCGATAATATCCGCTTAATCTCATCAGTCTGGACTGCCGACAGCCGTGCCCTGAAGACCGCAACCGTGTTGCGAATACCAGCCATGGCTAATTCAAGGTTTTCCCAAACAGTCAGCGCCTCAAACACCGAGGGTTTTTGAAATTTACGGCCAATACCTGCATTGGCAATGGCCGCCTCATCCATTTTCAGTAGGTTGAGCGATGAGCCAAGCCAAACCTGCCCTTCATCAGGCCGGGTTTTTCCGGTGATAATATCCATCATGGTGGTCTTGCCTGCGCCATTTGGCCCAATGATGCATCTCAGCTCACCCGGTTCGATGTAAAGATTAAGGTCGTTAATCGCCTTGAACCCATCAAACGAAACAGACACTCCCTCCATGTAAAGCAGAATGTTATTTCGGGTATCAACCGCAGGATGCAGTTCGGGCTGGACAAAGTCGAACACTTGGTCACGACGAAGCAGTTCCCTCATCCCCTGCACGGAGCGTTGTATTTGTTCTAATCCCTCGCCTACCATCATTTCGGTTCCTCCACCAAGGTGTTGTCTCGTTTGAGCATCGAACTGAGCGTATGGAAAATACCACTGACCCCTTTAGGGAAAAACAATGTCGAGACAACAAACAAACCGCCCAGAGCAAAGAGCCAAACCTCGGGAAACTCAACCGTGAACCAACTTTTTGCGTAATTCACCAATACAGCGCCAATCACTGCACCATAAAGTGTCGCCCTACCACCAAGGGCTACCCAAACAACAATTTCAATTGAGTTAAGCGGCGAGAATTCACCCGGATTAATGATGCCAACCTGAGGCACATAAAGCGCCCCTGCAACGCCTGCTATTACTGCCGACAACACAAAGAGCCACAATTTTATGTTTTCTACCCTGTACCCCATAAAACGTACCCTTGCCTCGCCATCACGAATCGCCATCGACAGACGGCCCAATCGACTATTCACGATGCGGTGACAAACGACGTAGACCCCGACTAATGTGAGGACAGTCGCGACGAACAATCCCACCTTGGTGACATCAGACTGGAGGCTTGCACCGAGAATATCTTTAAAGTCAGTAAGACCGTTATTGCCGCCAAACCCCATCTCGTTGCGGAAGAAAGCCAGCATAAGTGCATATGTTAATGCCTGTGTAATGATTGATAAATACACACCGGACACCCGCGAGCGGAAAGCAAGCCAACCAAAAATAAAGGCTAATGTACCCGGAACCAGCGCAATCATCAGGCAGGTAAACCAAAATTGATCGAAACCGAGCCAGAACCACGGCAAGTCTTGCCAGTTAAGGAACACCATGAAATCCGGTAATAAGGGATCACCATATACACCCCGATCGCCAATTTGCCGCATTAAGTACATGCCCATGGCATAGCCACCGAGTGCGAAAAATGCTCCGTGGCCCAAACTCAGTATCCCCAGATACCCCCAGACTAAATCAACCGCCAAGGCCAGAATGGCGTAAGACAAATACTTTCCCAGTAAAGACACGGTATAGGTTTCAACATGAAAAATGCTTTCCGACGGTACCCACAAATTTAAAATGGGGACGACGAAACCCAGAGCAAGCAAAATGGCAATCAATCGGAAACTTGCAGGCTGTTGCCTGAGATCATTCAGCATCATTTAGCCCTCCGCCATTCGGCCACGTTGCGGGAACAGTCCCTTTGGCCGCTTTTGAATAAACAAAATGATGAATACCAATACCAGAATCTTTGCCAGAACCGCGCCCGCCCAAGGCTCAAGGAGTTTATTGAAAATACCCAGACTCAAACCCGCGACCAGCGTGCCCCAGAGATTTCCAACACCACCGAACACCACAACCATGAAGGAATCTATGATGTATGCCTGCCCCATATTAGGGCCCACATTGGTCAACTGAGAGAGTGCCACGCCAGCGATACCCGCCACACCGGCACCAATACCGAATGTCATGATATCAACACGCTCCGACCTTACCCCCATGGCTCTTGCCATTGCCCTGTTCTGGGATACCGCTCTCACCTGAAGGCCCAGTGCGGTTCTTTTCAATACCAGTAACAAGCTGAAAAAGACAATGAGACAAAACGCAATGATGTAAAGCCGATTCCAGGTAAGAGATAACATCGGCGAGATCTCAAGCATTCCGGACATAAATTCAGGTGTACTGACCGAGCGATTCAGTGGCGAAAACACAGAACGAACCGCTTGCTGAAGAATCAGACTTAATCCAAAAGTCGCCAACAAGGTCTCCAATGGTCTGCCGTATAAGTGGCGGATAACCGTCCGCTCAATCAACATACCGACACTGCCAGACACTATGAATGCGACCGGAATGGATAGCAACAATGCCAATCCAGCCTGACCCGGCAAGAGTTGCTGCATTACATAGGTGCTATAGGCTCCGAGCATAACGAGCTCACCATGGGCCATATTGATAACCCCCATGACCCCAAATGTAATAGCCAGCCCTATACCAGCCAGAACCAATACCGACCCGAGGCTAATGCCGAAATAAAGGGTCTCCACTCCCCTCATCAGACGCTCATACTGATCTAATTGGTCCAAAGACAAATTAATGGCATGTATTAATTCTGGGTTGCTAGTTTTTGGCAAAGCCTGTTTAAGCACCTGTTGAGCCTGCGGCAGCGCTGAAGCGCCAAGTAAAACAATATCCGCTTTGAGCTTGTCTGCTGGGTGCTTATTGAGGTTATTGACAGCATGAATGGCAAGCGCCAGTTCAATCGTCTCTTTAATCTCGTTGTCAGTTTCATTTTCCTTTTGTTCTGACAAGATGTGCGCAGTGCTCGCATCAATCTTTGTCATTAACCGTTTAACTGCTGACAGACGCTTTTCTGGGGAAGTATCCGACAGCTCAAGCCGAGCAATCCCCTCGTTGATAGTACGGCGGACAGCATTGTTGATTGTCACTTTTCTCAGCTTGAGCGACTTTGGCTCTGCGTGAATATAAGAATCAGCAAGACGGCGTGCTGTCTTACCCTCAAGTATCCAGAGTTGGAGGGCTTTCTTGTCATAAACCACTTTTCGCTCAAGCAGTGCCGCCAGCAAATCCCTGGCATCAGGGTGACCTTGACTGACCAGCCATGAGATGGCCCTTTGCTTTTCTTTAAACTTGCCTTTTGAGAGGGTTGACTCAACATCCGCAAACCCAGAAATTGTCGCCTGTGACGGGAGAGAAAAAACAGCGCAGCATAGCAGGCATATTATCGTGAACATGTCCTGCACGTGTTTTTTGCTGAGCCAGGGCCTGATGATCATATCCATATCGTCTTCCGCTTTTTAAGCGATTAACGCCAACATCAATGTCGGCAGCTCCGCTAAACAAGGTAAGGTGGGTATCAAAGGCAGCCCGTTCAGGCTGCCTGTTCTGACAATAAGTTACTTGCTTTCGCCTGAGCATTTGCCTGTCTGAACATTAAAGCTCCCACACGACATCGGCTTCAGCCAACTGGCAAACAGGTCTTTAGAGCCCGACAGAAAGTCTGACCAGGCATCTCCGGCAATGACATCTGTGGTTTCCCAGACAGACACAAACTGACCGTCGTCCTGAATTTCACCGATAAGGACGGGCTTGGTGATATGGTGGTTTGGCATCATTGTCGCATAGCCACCCGACAGATTCGGGACAGTCACTCCAATGATGGATTCCTGCACAGCTTCAGAGTCCGTGGTACCCGCTTTCTCGACCGCTTTTGTCCACATCTTGAACCCTAGATAAGTGGCTTCCATCGGGTCGTTGGTCACGCGCTTATCATCTTTGATGAACTTGTGCCATTTTTCGACGAAGGCGGCGTTGGCATCCGTCTCAACACTCATGAAGTAGTTCCACGCTGCGAGATGCCCCACCAGCGCCGAGGTATCCATACCTGATAGCTCCTCCTCACCGACAGAGAAAGCCACAACAGGAATATCCTCAGCTTTCACGCCTTGAGCAGCAAGCTCCTTGTAGAAGGGCACATTCGCATCGCCATTAATTGTGGAGACAACAGCAGTCTTTTTACCCGCAGCGCCAAACTTTTTAATGTCAGATACGATGGACTGCCAGTCAGAATGACCGAAAGGTGTATAGCTAACCATGATGTCTGTCGCTTTGACGCCTTTATCTTTCAGGTAAGCTTCAAGAATTTTATTGGTTGTTCGAGGATAAACGTAATCCGTTCCCGCCAATACCCAGCGTTCGATATCCAGATCAGCCATCAAATAATCAACAGCGGGTATTGCTTGCTGGTTCGGTGCCGCTCCTGTGTAAAACACATTTTTTGATGACTCCTCACCCTCATACTGGACAGGGTAAAACAGCAAGCTGTTCAGTTCTTCAAAGACAGGTAACACCGACTTTCTCGAAACGGATGTCCAGCAACCGAACACCACATCTACCTTTTCTTTTTCGATTAATTCACGGGCTTTTTCGGCGAATAGTGGCCAGTTAGAAGCAGGATCCACCACAACAGGCTCAAGCTTTTTGCCTAAGAGGCCACCTGCTTTGTTTTGTTCGTCAATCATCATTAACACTGTATCTTTCAGTGTTGTTTCACTGATTGCCATCGTCCCTGACAATGAATGAAGAACACCGACCTTTATGGTGTCATCATCGGCGTACACATTCATTGCACCAAAAAGTGCCAGGGTAAGTGCAAGTTTGCGAGTAAAACGTATTCTGTTCTTTTCCATCTCTGAGCCTCTCCATTTGAAATTAGTTCCAAAGCCAAACAGAGATAGGCCAGATCTATGCCAACTGAGTCGCAAAAAAATTAACTCAATGAAGTTATTGCAAAAAATCAAATCAGTGAGAAGAAATACTGAAGAGTAAAAAAAACGTAACGACACTTCATGGTGCACAATGTTTATTTTTTGCACCAAGATGAATGTCTGGTAAGGCGGCTTATGAAAACCTGTCTAGTTAGGTGCAGCAGAGACGTAATCATGGCTGACAGAAGTGAAGAAGAAAGAAAAAATGCAGTGTCTGTGGTGTGTATCTGAGTGGAAATTAGCCTCTGGTGTTCACTATTATTCAATCCTGCAAGATACAGAGGCTTTCTGAGGTTTATATTACTGACATTATTTCCGCTATTGCTGCGATAGATGCCCTATGCTTCTTGGTTACCTTCATTACTGTCATCGCTGTCGCTTGACAGTTCATGTCTCTCATCGAGATTCCGCTCAGGCGCGAGTATCTTGTCAATCGTTATCCGCGCTTCCATCAAAAAGTTACGTTGTAATACTTTAGACTCTTCCCACAGCTCAGAGCTGTTGTGCTTGACCATTACCCAAGCGTCGTCGGAGACCTCTTTTATCACCACCCACCAGTCGGCAGCGCGTAACTCAATCCAGTGCCATGCATCATCGCTTTTATCTTTGATAGCAATCCAAGCGTTGTCAGCGGCATCTTTCGCTGCATCATAAGCTAAGCCAGCAGACTCAGTGGCTTTGTCCCATGCACGCTCCGCTTTAGTATCGTCAGCCAAGCTGACAAGCGGGCACCACAAAACAATCACTAAGAGTAACTTCTTCCATAAAGTCATGAGTTTTACTCCAATCAGCAACATATTTGCCTGCCGAAATTTTAGAGAATCACGTATGTCAGCGCAAAGCCTCAGACCATGTAAGGGCAGAGAAACACCTTCATTATCACTTCTGAAACGAAATACTTAAATATGCTCAAGTTACCCGTCTTACTGACTGTCGCTATCTATTATTCTGTGAGCTAGCTGTATAGATAAAATTTCCAATAAATAAAGTTATAGTGCATTAAAGTTCAAATTCGAAGTAGATGGGCGGTCTCAATCATAAAATCAGAGCGTGTGTGAGAAGTCTCTCAGAACACAAATGAAAGAGCATAGTAGTTCGAGTGAACGTTGAAATACGATTATCCACTCTTCTTCTCAACACCAGTAGGTGATTAATATTATTTAATATTTTTATATGAGGAGAGTGCAATGGCCGACTTATCTGATCATCAACCTTCATCCAATCACCATAAAGTATCTGATGATAATCGTCAGGCTGTCTGTGTTGATGTCAACATTTTGGATGCCTATTTTGCGGAATTGCGAAAACATGAAAAGCATCTGGGAAGTGCTGCTGTCTACAGAAATGGGATAAAGCAGTATCAGCATACACTCGAACTTAACGAAAATAACGAAACGGTCAGTTCAGAGAATATGCTGAAATATCGGATTGGTTCTGTTACCAAAACGTTTACCAGTGTCCTTGTTTTCACTTTGATTGAACAAGGTCTGTTGAGCCTTGAAACAAAGCTTTCAACCTTTTATCCCGGCATAATTCATGCCGAGAAAATAACGATCAACCAGTTGCTCTCTCATACCAGCGGTATAAAGAATTTTACCTCAATCACAAACTTTCATGAGTTCGAGCGCGTCGAACAAAGCGTGGATACCTTGATTGAACTTATCGCAAGTTTCGACTCCGAATTTGAACCCGGGGACCAGGTTAGCTATAGCAACAGCAACTACTATCTGTTGGGCCAAATCATTGAAACGGTGAGTGGAAGCAGTTATCAAGAAAATCTATCCAAACACATTACCGACAAACTGAACCTAAGCGATACTTATTATGGCGGTGAAATTGATACCAAGGCTGGGGAAGTCCACTCTTACTACAAGCAAGATAACAAATGGAATCAGTTAGAATATAACGCTCATATGAGTGTCCCTTATGCTGCTGGAGCTATTGTATCGACCACCCATGATCTGTGTGTCTTTATCCATGCTCTTTTCAACGACCAGTTGTTAAGTGAATCCTCGTTACAGTCGATGCTTGAGATGGACGAGGATACTGGTAAAGGTCTATTTAAATTAGACATGAATGGAACGTCCGTTTTTGGCCATGAAGGCGGGATAGACGCGACCATGTCGTTTCTTATTTACGATGTAAAATCGGCTACAAGTGTCTGTGTCATATCCAATGGTCTGGTGTTTGGCACCTTACCCGTAGCAACCGCATTGTTCGCGGCAGCTGATGGCGCTGATATCACTATGCCCGACTTCAATTACATTCAGGTATCTGATGAAGCGTTACAAAAATATACTGGCCTCTATACCAGTGACACGTCACAACAAAACGTTCGTATCTTTGTTGATGAATCAACATTGATGTTTCAATTTGAAGGTGACGACGCACAGCATCTTGCAATGAAAACACCTTGTGAGTTCGACTTTTCAAACTCTTCTCAATCAGTGGTATTTGATGAAGATCTTCGCGGTTTATTCTGGAGACTCGGAAGCTACTCTGAACAATACACCCGGAGTGAGACCGCAGAAAACGAAAAGCCGTCGGTTGATGAACAAACTATCAGTAATTAATTGGCGGTAAGAGAAGCAGTAAGAGGCGGAAAGCGTATGTCAATGGCGTGACCGTTTATCCAAAGTAGTGAGTCCGAAACAATATCGGGCTCACTCTTCGATAAATAACGTCCTAATGGTTGCCATCAGAACGACTCAAACAGTACTCAGCAATGGCAAGATCCAGTTTTGCAACGCCAGTTAAGTCACAGATCGTCAGGCCAGGTTGAGGCGCTTTGGCTATATCCGCCAATTCAACAGGCACAAATACTTCATCCAAATCCTCTGACGTTATTTCTTTTAATTCACCGAGTGTGAAAGATTGGTTGATATCGTCACATACCCATCGATCTGCTGACAACACCAGAGATGTCTCTAACTCACGCTTACCTTTACTGTCAGCACCCATCGCAATGATCAGTAAATCTGAAAACTGGCGGCAAGCAAGCACTGTATTTTTATGAAGTACAGGTACATCACTATTTGTGGCGGTAATGATCAGATCGGCGCTTGTGACTGCATGTACCTCTTCGGTAAAACACGATATGGAGACACCATGCGTGTCCAACGCCCAGGCAGCATAGCGCGCCAGACGCTCTGTATTTCTTCCCAAACACCTAATTTCTCTCGGCTGTCTGACCAGTAATAGTCCAGTGAGCTGCATCTTCGCCTGTGTGCCTGAACCCACAATGACTGCAATATCAATCTGCTTAGGTGCAAGTTGGTCAATGGCATAACCACTGGCCGCAGCAGTACGGATTTGAGTGAGGTAACCGTTATCGGCAAGAATCGCGCTGAGTTGCCCGGAAGATGAATCATACATAGCCATCATGCCGTGTATTTCCGAACTCTCTCCTTGATGCCTGCGATAATTCCCTGCCATTTTTACAACAAAATGCGATTTTTCAGACGTATAAAATGACTTTACACACATCAGGCCATTCAGTGGTTCTAGCTCCATTTGCTGTACCGGAGGTTGGCAGTGAAAGCATGAATTATCTGACTGAAATGCCTCCCCTACTTGATGTATCACTTCTCCGGTCAGTGAGACGGTATTGCGAATCTCGGCTTCATTAAGAATAACCATCCTAGTTCCTTTTCACGTAGCGGCAGAAAAATCGCGGTTTCGCCCACTTACCACACAAAGAATCGTTTCACCTTCTCTCCGTTTTTCATCAACAATTGCGGCAGCAAGGGGGATTGCTCCGCAAGGTTCAGTCGCAAGTCCAAGATAAGCCTCTAACATGTTCATCGCGGCTGTAACTTGAGTATCAGATACCGACAGGAAACGGCTGACATTCGCTCTCACAATAGGCCATGTCAGCTCACCCGGCATGGGACGCGGTGGAAGAATAGCGTCACAGATAGATTCTTTTTGCTGCTGGACATGAGTGCGTTCATTTTTCTGCATTGACACAAACCATGGTCGGGACACCTCGGATTCCACACCGACAAGGTGACAATTTGGAAATTGCTGGCGAAAAGCGATGGAGATTCCTGCAAGATAACCGCCGCCTGATACGGGCACATAACAATGGTCAGGAGAAATATGGTGAGCATGGCAATAATTGACCATTTCAAGACCGCTGGTACCCTGCCCCGCAATGACGTCCGGGTGATCATATGGCTTAATCAACGTCATTCCATGCTGTTGCTGAAAATGCTCAGCCAGACTCTCCCTTGTTTCACACTCAGGATCAAAAAGCACCAACTCTGCACCCAAGGCGCGGGTATTTTTGATTTTTACCTTATTGGCATATTTGGGCATGATAATGATGCCTTTCACGCCAAACTGGCGACAAGCATAGGCTACCGCCTGTGCATGATTGCCCGTCGAGAAGGCAACCACTCCGGCCTTTTTTTGTTGCTCAGTAAGGGATGAAACCGCATTTAATGCGCCGCGCAGCTTAAATGCACCTGTCGCACACAAACTATCCGCTTTAACGAGCACTTTGCTCCCGACTTGCTCATCGAGCAAAGGCGATGAGAGCATCGGTGTCTCATCCATAAATGGCCGGATGTTTTTTTCTGCCGCTAATAGCATCTGATAATTCAATAGTTGACTCCTTGTGCTCCTGCGGTGTGATTCGGGCCTGCATTGATTCCCTAAAATGCCGGGCTTTTTGACTTTAAGACCCATGTTCTGTCATTTACCTGTTTACAGTGTAGAGACTGGCAATATGAAAACAATTAGGGTTTGTTGCCAAAAGGCTTTAGAAAAACTTAACTATAAAAACGACTCAAAGAGAGACTATAAAAGAGAGACCCCTCGTAGCCATGCCAAACTTTCCATCTATGAACGCGTTCAAAGTGTTCGCTGCTGTCGGTAGATACCAGAGCATTCGATTAGCAGCACACGAGTTAAACATCAGTGAGTCTGCTGTCAGCCAACATATGAAAAATTTAGAGGAGCGATTGCAAGTTACGTTAATAGAGAAGGTAGGCAGAAATATATCGCTAACAAAAGAGGGTAAACGCTTTTACCCTTTCGTTGTCCGTGGCATGTCAGCTTTTTATGAGGGAGTGGCTTCATTAGAGGAAGACCAGCTCAAGAAAGATGTCACCATTTCACTGATCCCATCAATGGCAAAGTGGTTGGTGAATAGATTGCCAGATTTTATTCACGCCAATGATGGAATTCGCGTCAGCGTCAAACCGACTAATGTTCACACTAACGAGCATGACACAGATGTGGACATTTCTCTGAGGTTTGGTATTGGGCAATATCCCAGTATGACCTCTACGCCATTACTTCATGACAAAATAGTCATTGTGACATCCCCTTCATTAATGATTGATGAAAAAAGACATCTCACACCTGATTTTGCTCTGTCTTTGCCCTGGCTCGGTTACTATGCCAAAGACATCGAAGACATTAATATTGCCATTCAACAGTTTTTGAATGACGAGAACCAAACTATTGCCACGTTAGCGGGTGGTATTGAGGTTCACGACCCCATCGTTGTTCTGGAAGCAGCTTTATCAGGGCAAGGGGTTGCTGTTACACGGCTCACTATGGCATCACAATATATCAGCACGGGGCAGCTCGTTTGCCTATTTGAAATGCCTACGTTTACTGCATTCCAATACTTTATCGTCCATCCCCTAAAAAGGCCTTTATCGAAGGAAGTCGAACGCTTTGCTGCATGGCTAAGGCAATGCCTTCATCATGATTTCCCAGCGCTCATATTAACAGAATAAAAAGTATTGGAGAGAAGGTGTTATATTTATGACCTTGCTTTCAATAGAGCGGTGCTATTTCTGCTGATCTCTAAGACTGAAAAAATATAAACTTATTTAATAAGTATTATGAATCAGTTTTATAGATATCAATCAAACTGATTTTGAGTAAAAAAAACTTAGATTAAAAAGTAAACATCCACCTTCTAAAGAAGGTGGCTTTCAATGATCCCCCTAAAAGGGGGCTTTTGGCTAATCCAGCTCTATCTCTAACTGACTTTGCTTTTCCACCTTTTCTTGGTGTCTTACATATCGGCGAATTATTTCTTCATTGATGCCAACCATATCAACGAAATAACCCCTCTGCCAGAAATGACTTCCCCAAAGCTTGTTCTTACGCAAATACGGGAATTTGCTAAACATCTTCAGAGCTATTTTTCCTTTCAATGCCCCCATTAGCTTGGATATTGATAGTTTGGGGGGACACCTTGACGACTAGGTGAACATGGTCAACCTGAACGCTCAGTTCTACCACTTCACATCCTTATTGACTGCAATAAACATGGATGCATCGAAACACCTCCTTGCCTATTTTATTTTTTAAAATCATCAACCTATATCTCGGCGTCCATACAATGTGATATTGACACCTCCAGTACACATGCGATGCTTGCTTGTATGTACTCATGCTTTATGTCCTCTTCGACTTCGCTAAAAATCGAGATTCCGTTTAGCATGGGTAGATAGGCAGGCAAAGCCTACCTGAATGATAACCACCTACTGAAGTAGGTGGTTTAGGGCTGAAAACAAAAAAGCGCCCCAAGATGGGGCGCTTGCTGAGGAATATCACCCTTATAACTCTATCCTTTTATTTGGGTCTGATATACCTGCTAGTATAATTGACATGATTGCTGGCCATGCAGCATTTGGGCTGTCAGTAGCGACCTTGAATTGACCGTCTGCATCTTGTGATGCCCCAGTTCGCGTATGGAAAAAACTTGGGCGGCCGGGATTTTCATACCCTGCAATTTGACCATGTGAAACCGCCACGTACCCATATCCACCTGCCGTTGACTCATATGGCACGATAAGTGCCACTTCACCATCCGCCTCGCGCAACATCCTGACTGTATTACTTCTGTAATCATCGTCTGACCAATTGTTTACACTGTCATATGAACTAAAATCATGTATCCACTCTCGGGCTGTGTTATATCCGTCTGATGACACATCTTTAAACGTCGTGTCTTCTATATTAAGGTTTTCATTGAATTGAGCATGTCCTTTGTATAATATTTCGCTATCAAGTTTATCTTGTATCGATTTGTCGATAATTTTGAAATTTTTATTCAACTCGAACTTAAATTCATCATTGCTAGGGTCTAGATTAAACACTCCAACTGGAGCATTATTGGAAAACACATCAAGCCTATCATTAACCCGTCTTATATCTATTTTACCCTTAAAATTTTCATCATAAGGGCCAAGATTTACAATATCGCCTTGTTTAATGATGGTATTTTCTCGGCCCACGATTGTCGGCTCTAAATTATCATAAAGAATTTTTACTTTATCTTGATTACTCAACAGTTCGCTGAACGTCGTTGTCGTTAGAGGATATCTCGTAGGTTGATCCGGTCCTTCAATGTTAGGCGTCACTGACCGAGACAATGGTTTATCCTTATCATTGCTGTTGGACTGGGTGGACGACGATTGGTGATTTTCTAAAGCCTCAAATTGTTTTGCCCATGCTTCCAGCGTAGTCACTGGCTTTTGAATGACGCCCGCGGCACCAGAGGATGCATCATCGTCATCATCCCTTGGAAATTGGCTCGCCAAAAGTGCCTGTTCGTTCTTGAGCGCCCCGTAATTGGTATAAAGTGGATTCATGACAAACCCCCCTAAGACTGCTCTTCTGTTCTTTTGATCCCAATATACTGGTGTAGCACCGACTATATTTCCCCCCGGCACGTTCCCATCAACGACAACTTCATTTTCATCGGAATATTCTGAATTGGGAACTTCAACGTTGACATCTTTTACCTCATCGAGGCCCCGTGGATCTATTTCGTACACCCAAAGAGGCTCTCCTCTTGCATTTGCTGCGGGACCGTAACTTCTTCCAACAAAATCCGCAGCAGTCCACTGGCTCTTTGAAGTTGGAACAAAGTTAGAGGGTCGATTGAGTAAAACATGGTCTACGATGTCTACCTTTACACCAGGAGCTCTCGGCTTGAGTCCATTGCTAAAAATATTATCAGGATTGCGGGTATCCCCTCTAAAAAGCATATTAGGTGGCAGGACATTCGCAGAAGTGACTGGGGAGGCATTAAGAAATGCATAGGCATCTCCCGAGATAAATCTCCTATTACCCGCTTGAGCTTGTCTTAACAAACTGTTCAGTAATTTCGGACCTTTAAGCAAAGTTTTCGGCAAGAAATTCGAGATCCCATTATTATCTGAGTCAGCAGCATTAATCATGCCTGAAAACGGTATTGCTCGCTTGGCTGAGTCGTCTCCAATCGTTTCCAGTTGCTGATTGACTTTGCCAATCACAGCCGCTTCATTATCTTCAAGTCCCTGTCCTTTATTTAATAACGCATGGTTTGCCTCGTGGAGAGCAAGGCGTCCAACAGTTACATTTGCCGCATTACCGTTTACGTCCTGATATGTACGTTTAAGGTCTTGGAGGTTTACTCGTATCTCATTTTTTTTATGATCATACTGAGAACTAAATTTTCTATATCCTTCCTCGTCACTGTCATTATATTTTTCATTTATTATTTTCACTGAAATTGGTTTATTCTCCTCACGACGGGTATCTACTGACTTTTTAAACGTCTCGTCTGTATCATAAACCGCACCCAGTGTTTTCTCGATTTCTCTCTGTGCCCAGCTATTTTTTGGCATACTATCGAAATGAAACGCTTCACTGATAGCATTTTTAGTTTGGTTGGAAACACTAAGACCTACACTTTTTCTATCTGGCAGGCTATCGATTGGCATTAACTTGTGATTTGTATTAATTTTTTCTCTTAACCGCTCTCCATTTATCTCAATATTCTTAACTTTTTTTATGTGAGATGGAGATACCTTACTCGAGTGCTTAAGTGAATCTCCTTCTTTTTCTATATCCTTTTTAGTGTCTATTTCTTTATCATTATGAAACTTTTCATTACTGACATTTCTATTAAAATTAGGTATTGATACCACATCCCACCTCACAATCCATTCATTAATTAAATATAAAAAATAGACTAATAGGTAATAAATAAAATGTATTAGTTCATAGTGTTCATATTGTTTTTTATGTCAATAAAATCAAAAGATAATATTTTAAATTTTGATAAATTAATCTTAAACACTAAAGATAATAAATTACATCTAAACACTAAACGTTAAGTTAACTTTTAAACTTATATATTGATTAGACATACCACAAAACCCGACGCAACTTTCGTCACGCCGGGTTTTTAGATTCATTTTTACTGCTAAATCAATTACTCGCAGTGAAATTTGCCGTTGTTAATCCATGCATCAGGTGATGAGGCTGGGCTACTGTTGACCCACCATTTCGCCTGATATAGGTAACCTTCAAAGATCACTTGCTCACCCGCCAGATACGCTTTGCCTGCAGTCCACACTACTGGAATATTGCTTTTGAGTTTCCATGCATCGCTTGAATAAGGTAATGCACCCTTCACCCAATACTTGGCCTCCCAAATCAAGCCGTTGAAACTGACCGTTTCGCCACCCGTGTAGGTGACAGCATCAGACCACACAGGATGGTTTACTGCTTCAGGATCAGAACCACATTGTTCGTTTTGCTCAAGTAAGGAGAAATCTAGCGTTTGCTGATCAACCAGATGACCTTCGTGATCTTTTGACCTTGAAACCAACATATGATGACCAGGCTGTACATTATTTAGCTGCATATCAATCGTTTTAGACCTGCCATCTTTTAAGCTTAATTTTTCGTAAGCCAACGCTTCCTGATCATGGTTGTAAACCGTCAATTCAACAGTCTGATCGCCAAATGCAGTCACAGAATAACTCAGATCAACCTTGTCACCATCCAGTGTATACTCTGCAGCCAACCCATCGATGCTGACACCATAATCAGGCGCTGGCGACTGAATATCGTAGCCAACTTCTACTCGTTTTAAATCACTGGAAGACTTGAGGTAAATTGGGTTGGCGCCAAATATAGGACTGAAACCGCCGTTTGCATCAGTCTGGCCTGCTTTTATGTGCTCATAGTTTTGGTTGATTGCTTTCGCCAGATTGTAAGACCAAGTATTTGCTTCACCCGCTTTATCACTGTCGATGCTCATCCGTATTGATAGTTCAGGACGTTCCCCCTCTGCATCAAAGACTCGGGTAAACACCGCATCACCTTTGTCAAGGTTCATACCGGGATTGATTTGACCATTTTGAATCCATTCCGGCACGACAGGCGCATCGCCATCAAACTGAACATCAATCACGTTGTAGAATGCTGCTGCAGTATCACCTACATCCCAGACAGCCAAGATAACCTGATAGCCTTCTCGCGTAGGAACATTACAGCTGTGAAACATAGTCTTTGGCGGTTTTTGCATATTCCCTTGAACTACACAGAATGGGTTTAAATCAAACGTATTGCGCGTCAACGGCAGGTTAGGATTCCAGTCTGCTTTGGTTATATAGTACTTCCAATTACGAGTGACGTGATTTGCCGTAAACGTCCACTCGAAATTCTGCTTACCGGCCTGAATAGGTTGCTTTACCCAACGTGAAGCAGTCTGCTCATCAAGCGGTGAAAACTGTGTCAGTCCTGCACTGGCAATTTTGCCATCCGGCGGACCAAAATGAGGAAAGCCTTCGGGCCCTTCAACACTTTGCGGTTCCCATTGCACCTGACCACATGCACTGTTTTGTTCACCCGTCGAGGAGGTGTATTTACACAGTGCTGCACGTCCTGCAGCAACGCCGCCATCTGTGGCACTGATATAGCCATGAGACATAACATTTGCACTGAATAAGGCAGCTGCAACCGGTAGAAGAGTGGTTTTAAGTTTGAGCATTTGTGTGCTTCCTAGGTGATCTACAGTTCTTACCCAAGCACGGACAAACTATCGCATCGGTACATTTTCATTGCCCAAAAAGGCGCCCGAAAATGGCGGTCCCGCTATCATAAGTGATGTTGAATTCACTCTTAGACCGGAAACTTTGCGCACTACCTTTTCAGGCAGTTTGCCGTTGACTGTGGAATGGCGCGCATCATATTCAGAAATGACAAACGCACAATTTATTTTTTTGGCATTTCCATACATCGATTTGATTAGTGAACCAGCATCACATTTTTGGTCTTTTTGACGATGTAATGACCTAATTTCACCCCTATTGGGTCATCGAGCAGAATGTCATGAACAGTGTACGTCGTATCAAACTGGCTTATTACAAGACACGTAGACTTCTGATAGTGAGTTAAATCAGATATGAACGAGACAAGGTTATGAAGTCGCAAAGAAAGCTATTGATTGATACAAGATTCACAAAGCGCCGTTGTGGTTTATGCCTGTTGGCTTTCGTTTTGGGCAATAGTTTTATAAAAATATTGAGAAAGCTCTTTTGGCAAGATCTTCAGCTGAAATAAAACCTTATCAGTCAACATACTGATAAATAACATTTAAAAAATAAATAAAATTAATGCCTTGATAGGTCATCGTCGGGCCAATGTATGTATCTTTGGTTATAGCGTATTAATGCGAGGTGAGTGCTTTATTGTTCTGCCATACCTCGGTGCTGTATGGCAGAAGACAACAAAATTACGGACGACTAACCAATATCCCCTGCATAACATGCAACTTATCTCTCACCCTGTCTCGATTAAACTCAATGTTACGAATCTTATTTATCCACATGTGCTGCTCTCTATTGGCATCAGCTTTATCCATATGAAGTTGACCACCCGCATCTATTAGGCCTTTCTGAGCCTTCTCCAGCCTAATCGCAATTCTATCTCTCTGTTTTAGAAGTTCATCTCGTTTCTTTATCACCTCTTTCGTTGATTTGTCTTTCCATTTATCGTGAAATCCCTCTTTGAATGTCTCATAGTCTGCACTATACGTTTGAGGTTTGCCGGGCTTAGCCTGATCAATGTTTATTGTCGGTAATCCATTATCGTATGCCAGATGTTTGATAGCACCCTCGTTATCTCGAATATCACATACTTTATATAAAACATTGAGTTTATTTCTCGCTTTGTTAAGCAGAAACTGAGCTTTAGCGTGGTCCTTGGGTGAGAAATTTTCATTTCCTTTTTCCTCAATATCTCGACGAATTTCATGCAATCTTTCTTCGAGCTTCTTTTCAACACCTTCGAGCCTATGTATTAATTTTTGTGCTTTCTCGGGCGGTAACTCTCCACGCTCTATTAATGTATGAATCTTATTTTCGTAAGATCTCAAATGGTCGCTAAGTTGGGCGGAGCCTACATAAGGGTTCTGATTGTTATTTCTATTTTTTAATGGATTATCACTAATTGGATTTTCATTTTTTTTATATCCGCCACCTTCTTTTTTATCTGTTTTGAATTCAAGTTGAGTCGGAATTGGACCTGGCCGAGTCATCCTCATACTTGGTACTGCTTGTATCGTCATATTTAATACTCCTTTTAGCATCATGGCTAAAATTTAATGATTAATTTATTACTCAATGTGTACCAGCCACAATAATAAAGTTCAACAGAATACCAATATTTAATAGTGCAAAAATTCTAAAAAATTCTATTTTCATATGAATTATATTACCCAATCATTTTATTTACTCATAAATTAAATGAAACGATATTCATATAGTTGGCCGTTATATTTTTTATTTGTTTAATCGTTATTACACGTGATTAATTTTTATAAAAATTCATATAAAACAATTAATTACACTTTATTTAAACCTCTATATGATTAAAATATTTCATAACTTAAGCTTACTATCAGTACTTTTCTTACACTATTTAAATTAAAGCCTACTCATAATATTTATAATATATTGATACGACTTACACTATAAATGAAACTGATTCATATGAAGTCAGTAGAGAGAATAAGTAAGTTAAATAAATACCCAGTACATCATGTCTCTTATCTAGAGTGATTAATTCGAAAAGCACTCTTTATCATTGTCTGATAACCTTTACAATACAAGGCCACTGAACTGATCGCCAACTTAAAGTAATTTCAATAAGAGATAAATATTATCTAGGTAAGAGTATTACGTTACACCTGCCAACACTGCAACTATAAAGATAAAATGGCGGCATAAAAAAACGGCAGAAACTCTGCCGTTTGATAGATAGTTTAAAATATTAGTGTTTAAGATGTGAGTTCCTTTCGCACAATTTCTGCACCCGCACTCAATGCGTTTAACTTCGCTCTCGCCACATCTCGCGGTAATGGAGCCATACCACAGTTTGTACATGGGTAAAGTTTATCTGCATCGACAAATTGAAGCGCTTTTCGCAAGGTATTCGCGACATCTTCCGGGGTCTCGATAGTATCTGTTGCCACATCAATTGCCCCTACCATGACTTTTTTGCCTCTGATTAATTCGAGTAGTTCAATGGGAACACGAGAGTTATGGCACTCTAACGAGATAATATCGATTTTTGACTTCTGTAGTTTAGGGAAGACTTCTTCATATTGTCTCCACTCAGAACCCAACGTCTTCTTCCAATCTGTGTTGGCTTTTATGCCGTAGCCATAACAAATGTGGACTGCTGTTTCACATTTCAGTCCCTCGATAGCCCTTTCCAGGGTTGCTATTCCCCATTCATTGACTTCGTCGAAGAAAACATTAAACGCAGGCTCGTCAAACTGGATAATATCTACACCTGCAGCCTCTAATTCTTTGGCTTCTTGGTTTAATATTTTTGCAAATTCCCATGCCAGCTTTTCGCGGCTTTTATAATGAGCGTCGTAAAGCGTATCTATCATGGTCATAGGGCCCGGCAGAGCCCATTTTATCGGTTGGCTGGTTTGCTGGCGAAGGAACTTGGCATCTTCAACAAAGACAGGTTTTTGTCGGCTTACCGGGCCAACAACCGTCGGCACACTCGCATCATAGCGATCGCGAATTTTCACTGTCTGACGGTTTTCAAAATCGACACCGCTCAAATGCTCAATAAAGGTGGTCACAAAGTGTTGGCGGGTTTGCTCTCCGTCACTGACAATATCTACCCCTGCCAACTGTTGCTCCTGCAGAGACACACGCAGTGCATCTTGCTTGCCGTGAGTGAGTTCTTCACCCTCCAGTTTCCATGGTGACCATAGTGTCTCTGGTTGTGCCAGCCAAGAAGGTTTGGGTAAGCTACCAGCGGTTGATGTCGGAAATAGTGTTTTCATAATCAATACTGCCCTGTATTTTTATCCATTAAATCGCGTAATTTTCAGACCATTGCTTGAGAACAGTTTGATATGGCTTGATGAAATGCTCTTCAGCGAATTTTCCCTGCTTTATTGCTAACTTGCTGCGCTCTTCCCGATCGTAAACAATTTGCGTTAGTGAGTGATCAAGATTCTTCAGATTAGGCTGATAGCATTTTCCTGCTACTGCATTAGCGTTGTAAATCTCAGGCCGATAGATCTTTTGGAATGTTTCCATTGTGCTGATGGTGCTGATAAGCTCAAGATTGGTGTAATCATTGAGTAAGTCACCAAAGAAGAAGAATGCCAGAGGTGCAACGCTGTTAGGCGGCATAAAGTAACGAACCTGCAAACCCATCTTTTTAAAATACTGCTCAGTCAGTGACGACTCATTCGGCAAGTATTCATAACCCAATACAGGATGCTGATTCTCAGTGCGATGATAAACTTTATTGTCAGACACACTCAGGCAAATAACAGGCCGCTTGTTGAAGTGCTGTTTGTAAGCTTCTGAGCTGACAAAGTACTTAAATAGTTTGCCATGTAAGTCGCCAAAGTTATCCGGAATACTGAATTTCGGCTGATCCTTATTATGATCAAGCAGCAACACACTAAAATCATAATCTCGGACATACGAAGAAAAGTTGTTTCCCACGATTCCTTCAGTGCGATCGCCTGTTTGGTGATCGACAATAATGGTTTTCAATATCTCAATAGATGGGAAAGTGTTGCCACTGCCCTCAATATCCACATCGACAGAAACGATCTCAAGTTCTAGAGAATATCGTTCACCATTAGGGTTATCCCAATGCGCGAGAGCATTAAAACTGTTGTCGATCATCTTCAGGGCATTTCGTAAGTTCTGCTGACGACTCTCTCCTCTCGCTAAATTCGCAAAGTTAGTGGTTATCCGCGTACTATCTGATGGATGATAGTTCTCGTCGAGACATATGCTGCTGATTGAAAATGTGAAGTTCTTATTCATGGCGTTCCGGTATCCAATTCTTTAAGTTAAATCCTGACTGTGTGCTTTACGCTTACTGGACTTTGCACTTTTCTTTTTAATTTTTTATCCAGTAATTTGTTCGTTTCGCGACTCAATACGTCGCTAAAAGAAGTTTGTGGTTTTGTATGCGTAAACAGTAAGTTAATTTATACGTGGACATCTGCATGATTAAAACTGCTTTTATTTCATAAGCAACATGAAAGATATTCATAATGAGGCTTTTTAAAATTATCCTCAAGATGATAACGTCAATGGTAAGTGTTCTGAGTTGGCAGTGACAAAGATGGGGACTCTCAGTCATTTCGATACGCCTTAGCAATCGGGTATTCGCATTCAGGTCTGAAGACTGTTCCTGTCACTGTTAACTACAGGAATCACGCCTTCATTTTCCTCTCCACTTTCCCCGCAATAACGCCATATCGAACAAGCTTTAACCATTTCGCTGTGGATTCAATCAGTTGATTAGCGTGAGGCATGATTTAACAGCATCTTTTCCGGCGATGCGGTATTCTCCTGAAACTCAAAAACGAACTGCTCCAGCAGTCAAACATAACTATTACTATGCATTACCAAGATTCTATGGGATATCGCTATCCGAAAGGTCGATTTGCGATGTTCAGCGTCTATTCATTTACCGGCGCTGCTGTCATTACATCTACTGTTTTTTCTCTTCTCCTGTTCCTCTCTATTGATGACGACCCTATGATGAAAGTCCTTTTCGGGACGCTCGCGGTCATCTTTGAGGCGGGAAAGTTCTTTGCCTGGTATGAATACGGGGAAAGGCGTGCTCACAGGAACTTTTCTGGAGCCTTTGTTGCCCTGTTCTTTTATCTCATTCTCGCTGCAATTTCCGTTGGCGGCAGTATTGGCGGTATAAACAGCGCAACTAACAAAGCGCAGAGTCATCTGACAATCAATGATTCTAAAATTTCATCCTATAACAGGCAAATAGAGGCGATTGAAAAGCAAATCGCGTTGAATGATTTAGCCGCAAAAAAGTATATTGAGATGGAGCGTATTGCCTCTGGTGTGGACCGCATACAACGGGAGAACAATAAGCTACGTCAGGAACAACTGAAACTGGCTGCCGAGCGTGATGCACTTCCTCCCGTGACTCAGGGATCTGCGATTGGACTTATCGACAGCATTGCGAAGTCTTTGAAGCTCTCAGCTCAGGATGCCCAATTGGCGCTGGTCATATTCTTATCGTTTTTGCTCGATTTCTTTGCTGCATTTTTTGTTGGTGTCATTGGCGAAGAGCTCCGATTCCGCCAATTTTCAGGCGTCATCGTGAAGTGACTATTGATGCCATTGCAACACCTGTCCCTGCTGCACTGTTGGAGCGACCATCCGCCAACTCTGACAATGAATTATCGACAGCGGCTGAAAACTTGGACGAAGAAAATGCGATTGAACCGGTTGAAGAGCCACTGCCGCTGGAACAACAGGTAGAAAATGCACTCAGCGATAGCGTCATTCCATGTAGTAAAAAAGCTGTGATCCGTCACTTTAATCTGAGTAACGAAAAAGTCGATATGCTGTTCAAAGACATGTCAGAGAAAGGAATGATAGCTAAAAAAGCCAATAATCATTACTACTGGGTGAAGCAAGAGCCAGAAACGGTCTAAACCTGAGTATTTCTCGTCGCAATGAAGGAGGGGCTGCCAGTGACAGCCTCTCTTTCTTTATTTTTGACGGATGCGCACCACCCCGCCAAATGTTCCTGTCACGATGTCTCCATTCGCCCCAATCTGCGTTGCGGCATAAAAGCTATTGTTAATTGGCAGTATCCCCAAGGGATAATGAAATGCAGATTCCCCGGAATGCCAGTCAATCCCCTCAAGAGTCCACACACCTGCTCGCTGGCCAATACAATATGCCAAACCAGTCGCTGCACTCATTGTCGGTATTCCGTTAGGACAACTTATCGCTTTGTTTGACCAGTCGCTCTTAACAGTTTTAAATACAGGATCCCAACTGAAACGTTCAACACCATATGGCGCATTTGGGCCGATATTCGAGAAAAACACTGTCGTGTATTGCAGTAGTCCCGGTAACCATGATGAGCTGAAAGCATAGTCATTACTGACGACCATGGCGCTGTAGTCTCTCACCAACACAGATTGCTCTGACACGCTAGACGTCGCATTCGGGTTACCAAATGTAATAGGAATTTCTGCTGCAATTCTCCTGTCTTTTCCCGGACCAATCGCCTGCCAGTCATTGGGGATCTCTGACCGCCAAAACAAGACCAGATGCGCCAGCTCCTGACCATCAGTGACAACAACAAACTGGTCTTCACCCTGATTCCCCATCAGCGATGGCGTTGAACCAGAACCCGTGCCCAACCTGCCCGGTAGAGGCTGCGTCGGTCCGGTTTCGTATCCAGCCTGCCATGAACCATCATTGCTGCTTGTAGACAGTAAACTCCCTGTCCATTGCACACGGTTCATATATTTGTCACTGACAATATAGATACCTCCTTCTTCATCAATCGCGATGGAGTTGGAGATAGTCTGGTTTTCTTTCAATGTTATGCAATCAAACTGGTTTAGATTTCTGTCAGCGTTACAAACAACACCATTTGCGGTAACGACAATCAAGTGGCCGTCATATGTCATATTTACGCCAACAATGTAATCGCCAGGCGCAATATAACCAGACGGAATTGCAAGCTCTTGCAGCTTTTCAATACGTGATGTCTTCCACCACAAAAACGAGACCTCTACACGTTTAAACTTGCCTAATGCCGTATCACCGACAGGAATAAAGGTCGCATTATCTTTGTCTACAACAATGTAAGCGCCGGACAGCGCATTCTCTGCGATAGGCTTCTTAACATAAACATTTCTATGAATAGATTGAGGTCGGGTTTCTGCATTGAATATGGTAAACAACGAGCTGCCCCAAAATTCTGTAGGCTTATTACTTTCAGTATTTGCATAGCCAAGCGTAATCGAAACAGGCAACCCCGGCAGGTAATCTGAAGTCAAAGACTGTTTCGACGTGGGACCAGGGTAACTGGACGAACCTTGTGCATAGGGGCCTTGATGAGACATCGGCCATGGAGAATCAGCGAGAAAAGGATTTTTAGGCGGAGCCTCTGCATGCGAATGAAATGCAAATAATGTTGCTGAAATAGCAATGGCCCACCTGATTAAGTCGCGCATATTATCTCCTGACTGAATAGATCATGAACGTCAGCGCAAGAGACTTTATTGGTCACTGGCTATCTGTTCCGATTTGATGTAATAAACTCATCACTGTATTTTTTGCTTTTAAACAGGTCGGATGAGTTGTCATTTGAGGATAATAGTGGAAGATAAACAGGCTTTTGGATGACTCAATATAGATACATAAACGGAAATAATCTTTTTTTATGATTTTATATACATAAGGTTTTATATTAAAGAAAGCACACCTTAATAAATATAAAATGTGCTTTCCGATTAATATTATTTAATTTTAATTACGAATATTTTATTAATATTCAGACTCAACATGAAACTACTTTATCGCTCTTCCTCACTTATATCGAGTTTACTTTCTAAGCTGCTTATCTTTTCTTTTAATATAAGGTTTTGTTTTGTTGTATCGTCAAGCTCATTTTTAAGCTTTCTGATTGCAGGCTGATCATTTTTAGATTGCAATGTTATAGTATTCGCATACTTCGCCAATTTTTCTGCACGTGATGCTATGGATAATCTTCGCATACTCTCACCATCAAGTGCCAGATTGATATTATCAAGATAGGCCTCAATGTTGAGTAAATATGCCTCGTATTTTCTGCCTCGGATAGACTTAAGGTTTTTGACTTCTTGAGCAATATTTTCAGTATGTTGAATTTCTATCTGGCCTTTTTCAACCGCATCGGCAATTTTATCTTTATCTCGCGGAGAGGAATGTACAACAGACTTGGCCGTTTCGACAGCCGCACTCAATGCAAGGAAGCTCAGCGGAACAATGTCATCATAATCATCACTCTCCATTCGATCCACAATAGATTCTAAAGGTTCAATGTAGATTTTATGGGCAACTTTAACCTCTAGCGCCTTCGCATCACGCAGAAACTCTGCCTGTAAACTCTGTGCATCGTCAATATCATTGCTTTCCACTTCCCTGAAGAGACGACGATACTGTCTTGCTAATACCTTAAATTCTCGGGAAGATTCCTTATCTGCACCTATTGATGCCAGATATTTCATCGCTTTTATTGAAGGCGCTAATAACTTGTCGGCGCGCTGTTGTAATGCCAAAAGTGCAAGATGCTTCTCGGCGAGGTCTGCAACAGCTTGATCGAATGTTTGCGCGTAACTACGAGATGAAAATAAAGAGTAATCTTCATTTACTCCGCCGGGCTCTTTTTCTATTTGCCTATAAATATGCTGAACATCCTCCCATTGATCCAGAAGATCATTCACCATATTTTTACTATATATACTCATCGGATGGCTCGCCTTTATTTTAGCGCGCCACTCTGTATGTACTTCCCTAATCCTCTCAATTGTTGCTAATAAGTCGTTTTGTTCCGTTGATACCGATGTTGAATCTTGTCCACCCTCAGGAGATTGTGGGGTCGACTGACAGCCAGTCATCATTAAGAAAACCATGCATAGGGCACTGCATTTTATATTACGCATCATTCGACCTCTTCCTTTTAGGGTTATGCATATGAAAAATAAAATTCGCGTGATCATTAACCTTAATAAAAGAGAGAAATAAAAATA
This sequence comes from Veronia pacifica, assembly GCF_001707825.1. GTDB lineage: Bacteria > Pseudomonadota > Gammaproteobacteria > Enterobacterales > Vibrionaceae > Veronia > Veronia pacifica. The sequence continues at coordinate 39,044 of NZ_LYBM01000029.1, forward strand.
GCGCCCAAAATATAAACAGGGGAATTGAATAGACCATAAATAGTATTATTTAATAACTATTTAATTATCTCTCTTTTATAGATCATATGTAATATATTTAAGATTTAATGCCCATACAAGCGAGTTATAACTTTAGCCATTGGAATGTGAACCAGAGTATGATTTTCTTTCTTTTGAGAAATATAGCAGGAGTGTCTAATATAGATAATTATGGATATATAACAGGGCGTTAAAGAAATTTATCCATAATGGTAACGATCACTTATCTTGAACAAAATGTCAGCACCTTTTTCTACTCAGCGCCAGCCTTTCCTATTTCAACTTTTGCCCTATGAATGAAAGTCATGGTCGGGCATAAGGATTAGCTAAAGCGGCAGTATTATGGGCAAATCTATTATGCAGCTCGCACCCTCTGCGTCTGTTGAGGTTCCTCGACTAGAGCTGTCCCTTTTGAGATTTAGGTCTTTTTTGCTGCAAATAATCTCGGAATCAATCAGGAATATTGTATTACCTGCCTGTCGATGTACCCTAGACTTTCAAACGGACTATTTTCGGCTGGGAGAAAGGTGTAAATGGATAAAATCAACAATCGAGAACTGATAAGAGTGCTTTGCGAACAGGGTAATGACACCATTTCTATTGATAACCCTGCCACAGGAAAAACCATCGGTTACATTCCTTCAATGTCCGAGGAAGACATAAACGCCCTGATAGATAAAAGCGCCATCGCCCAGCAGCAATGGTCTGAAAAAACAGCAAAAGAACGCGCTGATATACTGCTGCGATGGTATCAACTCATCATTGATAATGCCGACGATTTAGCTCGCATCATGACAATTGAACAAGGAAAACCGCTAAGTGAGTCTCGCGGCGAAGTCCTTTATGGGGCCTCTTTCGTTCAATGGTTTGCAGAAGAAGGAAAGCGCGCATATGGCGAAGTGATCCCCTCGCCGCGTAATGACAGAAAAATAATCACGCTAAAACAACCGGTAGGAGTGACGGCAGCAATCACACCATGGAATTTTCCCATTGCGATGATCACCCGTAAAGCCGCACCAGCTCTCGCCGCTGGTTGCAGTATGCTGATAAAGCCTGCAAATCAGACGCCTTTGAGTGCCTATGCGATTGCAACACTCGCCCATCAAGCTGGCATACCCGAGGACTGCCTGACCATTGTTTCAAGTACTCGTTCTTCTGTCATAGGCAAACTTTTCTGCCAGCACCCAACAATCAGTAAGCTCTCTTTCACTGGTTCGACACAGGTCGGCCGAATTTTGATGAGAGACTGTGCAGAAAGCATTAAAAGAACGTCGATGGAGCTGGGCGGAAACGCTCCTTTCATTGTATTTGATGATGCCGATATTGATGCCGCCGTCGAAGGCGCTATTGCTTCCAAATTTCGTAACGGCGGACAAACATGTGTCTGCGCAAACCGTTTCTATGTCCACCAAGATATTCATGACAGCTTTGTCGAAAAATTCGCTCAAGCCATGGCTCAGCTTACCGTAGGAGATGGTATTGATTCATCCACTCAGGTCGGGCCGTTAATCGATGAGAAGGCCAAGCAAAATACGCTTCGCTTGCTGACAGAATCTTTAAAACAGGGCGCGACGCTCGTTGCAGGTGGAGAAGATCGAGGAGGCAGGTTTGTGACGCCCGCTCTTCTTACCAATGTCACATCAGAGATGTCTGTCGCTCAAGAAGAAATTTTTGGCCCGATTGCACCCATTATTCGCTTTTCTGACGAGCAGAACCTTATCAAAGAAGCCAACAACACGATATATGGCTTAGCCAGTTACTTTTACAGTAAGGATATCAATCGAATTTTTAGAGTTGCTGAAGCTCTTCAGTCAGGCATGGTCGGTGTCAATGAGGGCATAATTTCAACTGAGGTTGCTCCGTTTGGCGGAGTTAAGCAGTCAGGTATCGGGCGGGAAGGCGCAAGGCTGGGACTCGATGAATACTTGAACATAAAATACATTTGTCTTGGCGGAATGTAACGAGAAGACAAACTGTGCTGACGGGCTGCGCGCCGTATTGAGTCGTGGTGGTGAATCATGGTGGTGAGCACTACTGACCACACCATAAAAACGGCAAAAAAATAGAGAGCATTACGCTCTCTATCTATTTCTGTAAAAAAATAACTACTCTTTGGCAGGCACTGGTGCGACATACTCGTCTTTGATGTCCAGTATGAAGCTGTCCATGAGTGCTACCATTCTCCCCATTTCGGGTTTGGTTATCGTATCGTTCGCACCGAGTTGCAGTGCTTTACGCCTGTTTTCCTCACTCATCAGTGACGAGAACATAATGATAGGTGTTTTCTTGAAGAAGCTGGTGTCGCGGAGGCGTTTCAATAAGTGCATTCCATCCATTTTGGGCATTTCAACATCCGTTACTACGCCGTCGACATAATTGGTAACGGGAACACCCTCTTCGTCCGCTGTTTTCGCAAAACCCATCAGTGTCCGATATGCCTCAGCACCATCCTTCGCAGAAATAATGTTATAGCCTGCTGAACGCAATGTGTTTTCTATCATGCGACGGATAAAGCCGGAGTCATCGACCACCAGAATACTTTTCGAATTACGCTGCGAAACGGCGTCTTCGTCCAGATGGATATTTTTATCCGTCGTGATGTCATATTTTTCCATACTGATTTCTGGGTTAATATCAGCAATGATCTTCTCGAAATCAAGTATCATTATCAGGTTGCCTTCCTGACGCACAACTGCCACTACACAGTCCTGATTACCCGCTTCAAGGAACTCGCTGGGAGATTCAACTTCTTCCCACGACACCCGGTGAATACGACTCACACTGTCTATCAAGAAACCATTTATCATTTTGTTGAAGTCGGTAACAATGACGACTTTATTGTCCATTTCGTAATCGGTGTCCACCCCAAGCCAGCCAGCTAAGTTAACTAATGGGATAAGACGATCCCTCAGGGAAAATACCCCTAAAACATTAGGCTGCGCATTTGGGTAGTCGGTGGTGTCAGGTACACGAATAACCTCGCGGACTTTTGCTACGTTTATGCCGTAATAACATACCTTTTTAGTCCCATCCGGCAAAATTCTGCGAAGGTGAAACTCAATAATCTCAAGCTCATTCGTACCACTTTCTAGAAGAATTCCAGTTTGATGTTCCATATTTACGCCGCTCTTCACTGGTTACAGGGGCAAAATTTCGTTTATCTAATTAACAGCATAGTCACAAACTAGAAACGCGTGACTCAATTGAGAAAAAATATCTCGTCAGGGAATTATTGAAATATAGAAAAGTAAGTCTTAGAAAGGACTGACCCGCCTTGGCGGGTCAACAGTGATTTGTGGTTGTAAACTTGAAGTTAAACGGGATCTCGATCATCCTCAATATACCGAGAACAAACCATTCGGTTGCCGTGTTTGCCTGTCCATAAGAACAAGTGATCACCATCTCTGTGGTAGTTGAAGATTGCTGAGACCCCTTTTTCAGACTTCAATGCCTGCTTCCACTTATCAATATCACCCCAGACCCAGTCGATATCACTGAAAGTCAGCGAGAGTGTATCGTTCGTTTGCTTATAGTTGATGGTGTAGTCGATTTGATAACCACGCTGTCTGTCATTTTCCAGTTGCTGATAGCCACGTTTGATGAGACGAGCATCTTTGCCTGACAGAAAAATAAGGGTGTCGTACTCATGCCGAATACCTGGTACTACACTACCTTCTCTCTGTGAGAACTGAACATACGAATTACAGCTCCATGTTGTATTGACCAGCGGCTCAGGAAAGAAATAATTCCAGCCGAGAACCGAAACGATGACTAAAGATGCAAGGAAAAATAGTATTAAGAATGGCATATTTTACGAATCTCCATAAATGAACGTTTCAACACACCCTTAATCTCAGTTTGCCCGACCTCTTTATTCACTATATTGATGGTGCCTCTGTCACCCTTGTTAAAGGCATACATTTTTATACCCACTCTGTTTTGGTCAAACAAAGCCTGGTATACCTCAAGATAAATACTTTGCGCGCATCCTGGTAATGCCTGCACATCGGCATCTGCCATAATCGCGTCAAAATCAACATTACTATCGCGTGCCTGAAAGTCTTTCTCGACGAAGAGATGGGAGTCACGGTAGTAACTATTGGCATCTAACTTTACAAACTGGTCCCGATCAAAGAATTCAGAATTCAGAGCATGAAACGCAAAAAATAGTGATATGACCAGAGATAAGCAGGTGACAGCAACAACGATTACTAACGCTGAATGTTTGGCCAGACTTGATGAACGAGACGTTTTATCATCTACAATCATCTCTTTTTTTTGAGGTGCCGTTAATTCTTCGCCCGAAGGTGATGTAGGTTTAATAACACTGCTAACCTCTTCTGGCTGAGTACCGTTATCCACCGTATCGGAGGGAGATTCTTTTTGATTCTCGTCTATCTCGCCAACACTGTCATTGTCTCTGGATGCTCCCACTGATTTACGCTTTTTACCGTCTTTTGTTAACCCAGCCACTTGAGCAAGATCAAAGGAAAGAACAGGTTCGGATAGTTCAACCGCGCTATCTTCTTGAAGTCTTTCTACCTGACCGTCGACCTCCAGCACATAACCCAACTTTGTAATTGTTTTAATTCGAGTATTTTGTGCGCCAACTGCATTCAGTGCCTTTCTGAGCTTGGAGATAACGTTTGTTAACGCTTGATCTGTCACCACACTACTGGACCAGCACCGCTCAATAAGCATCTCTTTACTGACTGGAATGTTTGGGTTGTCCAACATTACAGCTAGAGCCTCAGCAGGCAGGGGCCGTAGCTGGACAGTCTCGGCGCAGTCAGAGGTCAACTCCCTCCGCCCGGTATCAAATATAACGTTATCAAATTGAATTTTTTTCATGTTTGGTTATCACTGTTTTCTTAACCAGAGAGATGTTCTGTAGGGTTAATGCTTCGTACATACCTATCATATCTGGTGCCATTACAGCTGACTTCATTGGAAGCAAGGATGAGTGTTTGCGAGGCTTTACAGCTTCAACAGATTTTCTAATTTCTTATAAGATTTCATTTTTTATTGCGTAAACTCGGTAAAAGTCGCAAAACATTACATTTTGTTTTTACTGAAAAAGTTTCTAAATTCACACCATTTTCAAACCTGAGATCGAGTAGTTATCAGAAGTGATATTGAGTCTCTATTTAGATTTACTTCAAACGCCCTTAAAAAACGGTGTTCATTTTATACTAAGACAGGGTGAAGTCAATATCTCGTGACAGAGTTCACATTGAAGAATATGCAACATGGAAAGAAGTTTTGATGTTCTTTGCTGATCACAACCACAAACTAAAAGTAATTTACGGGCAAAGACATTTGATTTAGCTAATCTTAGGTTTGATTGATCTGTTCTTCTACACAAAGCATATTATCAACCGCCTCAATCGGTTACACAGCTCTCTAAAAAGGAGGTGAACCGCCGAATACGCGCTCTTTCAATATCATTGTGCCCCCAATTAAGGAGTGACGAAATGAATGGATTAATGTGGTTCCGCCACGATCTTCGCTTGTCAGACAACCCGGCAATCACTGCTCTAAGCCGCAGATGTAATAAAGCCATATTTCTGTACGTTATCGATCCAAATTGGTTTCGTCCTGTGCGTTTTCAATGTTCACATATGGGGAAATTTAGACAAGAATTTCTTTATCAAACACTTAGAGAGCTGGACACACAACTTCGTATCAATAGGCAAAGATTGGTCGTAAAGGTGGGCAATCCGCTCGAAATCATCCCTAATTTATGCAAAAAACACCGTATTGATCTGATTTCAATGACATCGCACCCTGGTGTGTACGAGCGTCATCAGGTCGCTAACCTTCAGCGCCAGACTGACTGCGAAGTGCAAACAGCTGAAAGCTTTACCATGTTTCTGGAAAATCAGATCCCTTTCCAGCAGGACGATTTCCCTGCAACATTTACCAAGTTCAGGAAATACATAGAAAAGAACCATATCCTGCCCTGCTTCCCAATCTGTGCACCAGACGATTACCCGCAAAGGATCACAGAATCCAGCGACAGTTTCGATGATCAAGAATTTATTTTCGACTTACGTCCTTACCGTGGCGGAGAAGACAGTGCCAATTTCCAGTTAAATCAATATTTCTGGAAATCACACAGAGTGAAAAATTACAAAGAGACCCGAAACGGTTTTGACGGCTGGAACTTCTCATCACGTCTTTCGGCTTGGCTGGCTAATGGATCCATTTCTGTAAGAACGGTTGCCGCAGAGCTTGAGAATTATGAATACAGGCATGGTAAAGACGAATCCACTCAGGCTTTGTACTTTGAGCTACTTTGGCGTGAATACTTTCAATGGATGATGAATATTCACGGGTCTAAGATGTTCCAGTTTGCAGGAATAAAACAAAAAAGACCGCTCACTAGTTTTTACAGCCAGCAATATAAATCGTGGGAAGAAGGCACGACCGACTACCCGATCGTCAACGCCTGCATGCGACAGTTAAAACATACGGGATGGCTGTCAAACCGTGGGCGGCAGATTGCAGCAAGCTGTCTCGTTAACGAACTAGGCGTGGATTGGCGCTTCGGCGCTGCCTACTTCGAACAGCAGTTAATTGACTTTGATGTCGCAAGTAACTTCGGTAACTGGCAATATTTGGCGGGGGTTGGTGCGGATCCACGCGGTCAACGCCACTTTAACCTTGAAAAACAGGCCGCGTACTACGACCCTGATGGAATGTTCGTCAAAAAGTGGTCTGCGGAATCAAGCACCATCCGTTAGCGGTATGAAGAGTAAGGGTGAACACACCGCTAATAATGCTTTGTCATCACTTCTATGCCGCCTTCCCGGGCGGCGTACTCAGGACATCAAGCACTTTTCGATACACTTCTTTAGAAATTAACAACGTAAAGTGATTTAAACGGAACAGCTCAAAGTCCGTCATTCCAGGTACCTTAGTCTCTTCGACTAACACAGTGCCATCTGACTCACCCTTGTTGAACAGTGCCGATATGCCTACCGGTGCGTTTCCTGCGAGACTGTAAAGCTTGGCCTTGTGGGTCCAGCTTGCATCATGGTTAGGTAACAAGTATTTTTTACTTTTATACAGTGCCCAGCCGAAACCTATATTGGTGAAAAAGTCTGCAACATGTGATCCTTTATGTGGTGTACCTAAAGTTACCACTGTGCTAATTAACTGACTGTTTTCACTGCCTGCTTCTAAGTAGGTACGTGCGATAATCCCCCCCATAGAATGCGCCACAATAGCAGCTTCAGGCTCACCCGCAATGAAGTAATCAATTTTTGCAAAAATACTGTCTACATCAGGCTTCACAGTGTTGTAAGTGATCGTCAGAGTTTCATGCCCAGCCGCTTTAAGCTGCTTAGCCAGTGGAATAAGAGTAACTCCATGCATATACAACCCATGTAATAAAACAACTTTCATTGCTTTTCCCCTTTTCTCAAAAAAATTAACATCCCATTTTCACGGGTTAACGACACCGAACACGGGCTCACTACATAAAATCCGCTATCACAATTTCTTTTGTGATACTGCCTCTGACAACTTCAATATGTTTGCAACCGTATTTCATCTGCTGGATGACTAATCATTGGCTGAATGCTAGGCGCATTGCAAAATGGCTGACCAATCCAATCGTTATTAGTTGCACAACATGTCCGTGTTTTGATGATCGGCTTAATTATGGTTGAGTAAATGAGGGTTACATGCGTCAGCTTTTGAGAAAAAGTGAGTAAATAGACTAAAAAAAGCAGTGCAAACGGACACTGCTTTTTTGATAATTCTGTACTTATATCAAAATATTATATGTGCAACGCCTGCAATCACCGGAAGCGTCACCAAGGTTCTGAGTAAAAATATCAGCACCATTTCCCATAACTTAATTGGGATACGGCTACCCAGCAACAAAGCACCAACCTCAGACATGTAAATAAGTTGAGAGACAGATAAAGCTGCCACAACAAACCGGGTTAGCTCACTATTAATATCTGCTGCTAATATGGCTGGTAAAAACATATCTGCGAAACCAATGACCATAGTTTGCGATGCTGCAGCAGCCTCAGGTATGTGCAGTAATTCGAGCAAAGGAACAAAAGGCATACCAATTATTGCGAAGAATTGTGTGTGCTCTGCGACGATCAACGCCAAAGTGCCAATTGCCATCACGATAGGTAATACACCAAAAAGCATATCCATTGCATTGTGCAGCCCTTCTTTGCATACATTTCGCAATGACGTTACGCCCGATGCACGATGAACAGCCATGTTAAAGCCATGCTTGAAGACATTTTCACCGATTGGCAGCTCATCATTTTCACTGGGTTTTTCTTCACCATTCACCAGAACATCTTTTTTCCAGCTAAGCGGCGGAAGTCGGGGAACAATAACAGCGGCGATGAAACCAGCCAGACATACTGTCAGGTAAAATGGTACGAACATGTGCTCGAGACCAACCTGCGCGATGACAACCAGACTGAAGCTTATGGAAACCGCAGAAAAAGTTGTTCCAACAACAGCAGCCTCACGCTCAGTGTAAAAACCCTGCTCGTATTGTTTACTCGACATTAAAATTGCAACGCTGCCGTCTCCGAGCCATGATGTCGCGCAATCAACTGCAGAACGACCTGGCAGACGGAAAAGCGGCCTCATTATCCGGCTCAACATCGCACCAAACATTTCAAGCAGACCGAAATTGGTGAGTAAAGGCAGAAACATACCGGCGAACAGGAAGACAGCCAGCAAAGTAGGTAATAACTCGCTGAAGATGAATCGACCCGTATCTTTGCCAACGATAAGCTCAGGGCCGATAACCTGATAACTCATAAAGACAAATACTGCGCCAATAATACGAACAGCAAACCAAACTGGGGACACAATGAAAAGACTGCTTAAAAAGGAATTCCGCATCAGCCAGTCAGGTTTAAAAACACAAGCCAGTGTCGAAAATACCGCACTCAGAACAATGATGACGGTGACAACAAAACCACTGTGTTCACCCAGTGCCGCAAGGATCATTTTTGAAAAAACAGCAACAGGAATTGTGAACCCCTCGTTCTGACTCACGGGAGCCATAAACAGGAGAATGCCCAATATAGAGGGGATCAGAAACATCAATACGTTTCTAGATGACAGCTCTGGCTTAATCATCGTTGAAGGATTCTGCATAAATTAAACTACTGCTCGATTTTGTTTCGGTGACTTGCAATATATTGCGAGGAAGTTGCGACTGAGATTAAATCAGTACCCTATCAAAGTAAACCATAATTAGTCATAAATTTTGAATAAAACACACAACATGGAGAAATTGACTAAATAATAAGCAAGTCATTCATCCTTCACTACAAGCTTAATGAGATCATAGAGATGAGTCCCTAATCAATCTGTATATCTATCAACCTCAAAGACTTCCTTTCATGCAATCAGCCTATTCTATTGTCGATTTTCTTATATTCCGACCGTATCCAATCGCCTAGATCATCGATTAATGTTACCACTGCCCGTTTGGCTACCCGCTTTCTTTCAACCAGAAAGAAAAGCCTCTCCATTTCTGTGCTTTTGTCTGGGTAGTGCTTTAGGAACCTTACAGAACATCCTTTTAATGCGTGTTCCCACACTTTTTCCTTGTGAGCAACAAGACCAAAAGCGGCTCGAATTAATAGCTCTGCAGCTTCTGACGCGGCATCTAATTGCTGTCCCCACTTGGTCGACTGAGCGACCTTACGTCGAAGGATTGACAACTGGCTGCACAATGAATTGTTCATCGCTTTGGCAACTTCCCAGCTCACCTCAAAATGACCAAACCCCTCAGCGAGGTTTTTCCCGGCAACACAGACAGCACAATGTTTGAGAAAGAATCCCCACCTAAAAATATTACTCAAATCAACAATGCGATTATGTGGAATACATTCAATATGCAGTTGCGTTATCTGCGGATAAGCGCGACAGTACTTATTCCTGACCGTGTTTAAGCCAACAAACTCTTGTGTACTAAGCTCTTGATGCACCACAGCAGTGAGCTTCATGACCGCCTTTTCACCCTCAACGCACCGCAAAGCAATATCACCTGACAAATACAGACTGTGAAGATTATCGCCGAGATACGCTTCGAGATACTGTATGGATGCCTTCACTGCTGAATCGAAGTTGCTCTGAAAAGGAGAACGATTATCTAACTCCGGCAGGTAGCCAGCTCTGGCTTTTGCTTTGTACAAATTTTTACTCCATTTATGGTCATACCAATATGCTCGCCTTACGTGATAGCAATGTTTTCATTGCGCTAAATTCGCGTCGACAACACACAAACACCAAGCGTTCAAAAGATAGCCAACCTAAAAAGTCGTAATGCGATTTACTTGGGTGAATCGCGCCATTCTGTTTTAATGACTCCAGACTATTTTAAATTAACAAAACGCATAAGTGGCGTGGATTCAACTAAAAATGGATCCTGAGTCAAGATTAACTGAGAGACCATAATGACAATTGAATTAGTCAGTATAGACGAGACGCTGGACAACGCTTTCGAGATATTTTATGAGATGGCTGAGGACAATCTCGACTACAACGATTTACTCGCGTACCGGGAATCATTTGATGAACAAGGTGCTGGTGTTGCCGTAGAGGCTGACAGCGACTGGGAACAACATGTGGGGTTTGATGTTGACCGCAGCGCATTTATCGAGGTTCGAATAGGATTAGTCGAAGGCGAGGAACTGAATGATGTGCTGGTCAGAATGTTGATCAGTCGGGACCCGGAAAAGAAATTCTGTCACCTGCTTTGGAAACGCGCTGACAGTTAGTGTGGTTCTATCATGATGAAAACTAAAAAAGGCAGCTAAGCTGCTTTTTTATTAAGGTTACGCTGTTGCCGTATTCAGCGTATTCGCCTTTTCGCTCTGGCCTTCTGCACCATGCATCCAGTAGATGAGACGGTTTGCAAATATCAATAGTAACAAGCCCGCGAGGAACGCAGTGATTGCGATACCTGCAAAAATAGCCAGTGGGCCTGCATTGCCAATGTGGCTACCAATAATGCCTGCCACATAGTTTGCTACTGCGTTGGCACAGAACCAAATCCCCATCATCACAGACGCAAGGCGGAGCGGTGCCAATTTCGTTATCAATGAAAGACCGATTGGCGATAGACATAACTCACCCAGCGTGTGGAAGAAGAATGCACCTACCAGCCACCACATTGACGTTTTAACGGCCATATCACCGCCCTGCTCCAATGCCGCACCAACCATACACAAGAAGCCCAGCGCAAGAAATACCAGCGCCATCGCAAATTTGACGGGTGAACTTGGCTCTGCTGCTCCCATGCGACGCCACATAACAGCCAGAACCGGAGCAAGCAAAATGATAAAGAACGGATTCAGAGACTGGAACCATGCTGCAGGAATCTCAAAACTGCCCAACATACGGTCAGTGTATTCTTGAGAATAGATATTCATCAGGCCACCAGCTTGCTCAAAGCCAGCCCAGAAAACGATAACAAACAGACTCATGATCAAAATAACCTTCAGTCGATCACGCTCAATCTTTGTCAGCGGTTGCTTCTCTTTTTTACCCGTCACTCTGGCCTGACGTTTCGCTGCAGGCTCAATACCTATTTCGCCAAGCAGAGATCGAGCGAAGCCAAACTGAATCACCAGACTGAGAAGCATCCCTATGCCCCCGCAGACAAATCCAGCTTTCCAGCCAAACATTTCCGCCGCGAAGCCAGATATGACAGCCGCCATCAGTGAACCAAGGTTAATGCCCATATAGAAAATGGTGAACGCACCGTCGCGTCGGTTATCACCATCTTCATAAAGCTCACCGACCATAGTAGAGATATTTGGCTTAAAGAGACCGTTACCCGCAATGAGCAACGCCAGTCCAGCATAGAATGAGAAAAGGTTCATATCGCCAACAATGCTCTCAGGCATCGCAAGCGTAAACTGACCGGCCGCCATCAGGGCACCACCAATCATAATTGAACGGCGTTGGCCGAGGAAATTGTCGGCAATATAACCACCAAATACAGGCGTAAGATAAACGAGCCCGGTATAGATACCGTAGAGATTGAGGGCCTGCTCAGTGGTCCATCCGAGGCCACCGTTGATAGTCTGATCTGTCAAATACAGAACAAGAATGGCGCGCATGGAATAGTAGGAGAATCTTTCCCATAATTCGGTGCTGAACAGCAGGAAAAGACCTTTAGGATGCCCGAACCAGGTTTTCTGGGAGTTTGAGTGCATAAATTCGATACCACATATCAGTACAAATTGGCCGTCAGCGTCAACTGTTTGCTACTCCCTCAGCGACCAGTGTCGGCGAAACGGCTTTCAGACTGCACTAATGCGATAAACTTCGCAAATGTTTTGTAATCAAATGCGCGATTATTACACCAAATAGAGACATCAAGTGATAATTTCGAGATTTGACTCACTTTCATTGTTTCGGGTGAGAAGTAAGCTCGTGGCACTAATGAAACTCATTAACATCAGGATCATACCAAGATGAAGCTGGCTATCCGTCGACGCTAATGAAGCCAATAATGTGCATCCTCCTGCCACCAGGTTCTGCATCCCTCCCATCAACGCACCTGCAGTACCCGCATGGAATGGAAAAGGTTTTATCGCTGCTGTAGAGGCAGAGGGAAATAAAATACCTGCCCCGAGGAAATAGATAAACGCGCCGCCAATGAGTGATGACACAGTAACCATCCCTTCCAGACCGGGAACAGTTATCACCAACGCACCCAATATGGTCGCAACAACACCAAGGCGAAGAGTAAAGGGATTTGACACACGGGTTGCCAGTGGAGTCGATAGCCAAGAACCAAGTAAATATCCCGGTAGCGGCATCACAAACAACATACTGACTGTCGCTGCGTCTAAAGCGAGTGTTCCACCAAGTAAGACTCCTGCAGCGGCTTCAAACACAGCAACACCAGAGAAAGTTGCCACCAGACAAATCAGATGTCCTACAAACTGTCGATGACTAAAAACATACGTATAGCTTTTTAAAACAGGCGAAATTTGACGTGATTCTTTAGGCAGGGTCTCCTGAAAAGAAAACACGATAAACCCGGTTACGCTTAACGCCAGAATAAGCAGAAAAACATAGCTAGCCTGCCAAGGAAGGTATGTACTCAGAGTGCCACCAAGGACAGGTGCGAGAAGCGGGGAAAATATCAGTCCCATACTGGCTAAACTGTTTGCACGGTGTAATCTGTTACCAGAAAAACAATCGCGAGGAATGGTTCGGGCCATTGCACCACCGCAGCCAATACCCAACCCTTGAATGACGCTGGCAGCCAGAAATACAGCGAAGCTATCTGCCATTAAAGCCATACAGGTACCCAGCACATAGATAACCAACCCAGCAATAATAACAGGCTTTCGACCCACGCGGTCTGACAAAGGACCATAGAAAAACTGTGATAATCCATAAGGAATCAGATAACAGGCCATCACAGCCTGAAGATTTGCAGCAGACACAGCGAAACCCTCCGCCATCAGCGGTACCGAGGGTATATACATGGTTTGAGTCATCTGGCCGACAGCAGCAAGAATAATAATGGAGAACAGAACCTTTGGCAGCGCCATTGCCGAAGACATGACAAAATCCCCTAATGCAAAAAATATGAAAAATGATTTATGGAGAAAAACAAACTCTGGCTGTCTTAATGACTGATTTTTAGAAGTGAATTTGTTTTTTATCTTTTGATGCGGGGGATGTTAGAGGCAGTTCTAATAATGAACAACTGATTTCTCTCTTAAAATACACGATAAGAAATCATATTAACCATTAGAAAAACTAATGAATGTTTTGATATCATCAAATTGATTACATTGTGTGCGTCGAAATAGACTCGGCAGTGGAAAAAGTGTGAAGACGCAATTACCTTAATACGCAACCCCCTCAATGGGCATTATCTCAATTGGCAATACCCCAAGATAACCCTTCGTTCTATTCGACCATCACTTGATGGCTCTCATTGCCCTCTGACATTAAGAAGCCCCACTTTCAATTTTTCAGCTAGATTGTAAATGTTTTTTGCTCGCTCTGTGCCGACCTTTGCACCTGCCATCAATTCATCAGATATTGACTGAATCACTTTTGTATTTCGATCTAACTCTCTGGTTGAGGAACTTTGTAACTCGGATGATTCGGTTATCTGGCTTGCCATCTCAGACACCTCCCTCACTTTATGTAAGAGACTACTGAACATATCTGTCGTACTGGCAACATCGCTTCTGCCTTTTTCTGCTAAAGACTGACAACTGTCCATTGTTGATGCCGACTTGGCGATAGCCTGCCTAAGTGCTGATAAAATATCTGTGATCTCATGTGTCGATTGCTGAACCCTATGAGAGAGCTGCCTCACCTCATCGGCAACAACAGCAAATCCTCTGCCTGACTCTCCGGCCCTTGCGGCTTCAATCGCAGCGTTGAGTGCCAGAAGATTCGTTTGTTCTGCAATCGATTCGATGTTGTCGACAACATTAGTGATTTCCTCACTGCTTGTCTCAAGCTCTCGCATAAAGTTTGCTGAATTTTGGATCTCTTCAGTCAATCTATTAATTGATTGATTACTCGTTTTCGCGTTATTAAACCCTTGCTCACTGATTTCAACCATACTGGCTGCATGTTGTGCTGCGCTTCCAGCACTGGAGGAAATTTTGTCTGCCGCCTGAGAAAGCTCACCTACAGTATTGCTGGCTTGTTCAGCCTCATTTAACTGAATATCGGCCATTTCTGATCGTCGTTTGGCTGACGAAAGAATCTTGTGTGACTCATTGTCCAAATCTCTCATTAGCTCACTCAGTTCAGAAAACAAGCTGTTCAACTGTTGGAAAAGGGAGGTGACTTTATAAATTAACCCTGTTTTTGCCACCGCGAGATCACCAAGATCGGCATGCTGGGATGAGTCAGCCGCCTGATCAAGTCGTCCAGCCGCTGCATGCTCAACCGCAGAGACCACAATGCTATTTTGGACGAAACTGTTGTTGCCCTCGTAAATAAAATAACAGGCAATAACGAATGAGAGAACGGCCACAACGACGTGGAAAATGAGAGGTGATAATAGCCCGAGTGCTGTGTTTTCTCCCCAACTGAAGATAGTGACCGGATCACCAAATAGTGAAATGCCATAAAACTGACAATAGGTGAAGCTCAGATGATGAACCACTGTCGTCACCACTAATGTCAGTACTGGAACAATATCTCGATAGCGAATAAGTAGCGTGAAATTAACAAAAAATAGAAAGTGCCCTTCCCCTAGCCCCTCAGACTGCTGAACAGAAATAGCCAGCATAGCGGTCAAGATTGTTGCCAGTGTCATTCTGCAAAGCACTGTGCCTGCACACAGGGTTTTTACCGCCAGTGCGATCAGGAGTAACGCGCCCCCTCCGAAGAAGCCAAGCTCAAAACGGCTGTACATCAATGGCGTCAAAGTGCAGACAATCAGAAGTATGCGAAAATAGCCTTCACCATCACACTGTCTGTTTTTTCGAAGTCGTCTCGAAATTTTTGTTGTAGTGAATCAGATAGCGACTTGTTGTAGGCAATAAACAGACTCTTTAACATGACTTTTCCTCATGGCTCATTATCTGGCAGCGCAATCACACTCGCCCAAACGTTTATAACTTGATGTAATTAAGAGAATAAAAGGTTATTAATAAAGTTCTTCTAACAAATCGCGGGGGTCAAACGCGCCCGCCGGATAAGTTTTAACCCAGCTCCACTGACCAGACTGATCTTTTCGCAAAAAATACGTTTTACCCGCATGTGCTAATACAAAACCTTGCTCTCTAACCGGAATACCAAAAAGGCTGGCCAGTTCGTTTATTTCTGGAGTAGAAGGTTTGATACCACGAAAACTGGTGTGGAATTGTTTTGCATATTCATCAGCATCTTTCGGATGATTGTTTCGATCGATGTCGATGAACAAGACCTGAGGGCGACTGCTGCCAGAGGGCTGAGAGACAAACTGGCTCAACTTGGCCAGCGTTAGCGGACACACATCTGTACAACCACGAAAGCCAAAGAAAATAAAGGCAGTGTTTGACCCACTTGAATCAAGAAAGTCCAGACTAACTTCTTTACTGCTGCTGACAGGCAGGTATGACACCAATAAAATCATACTGAACGCCAGTATCAAGCAACATAAACCCAAACCTTGTCTCAACACTCAGATGAACCCGCTTGATGGCTAAAAAAGGATGATATTTTCTCGAACAAAAGTCGAACAACTCACACATTTGCTGTAAAAACGCTATTTCTAACGTGATGTCAGTAAAGATTAGTTAACCGTTTCAGGATCCGCAAAGATGAAGTGTTTACCCATTGTCTTTACTGTAAAAAACATAATTTCTTATGCTTACTGTATTCTTCGGGAGAGTAAAATCGGGGAACAAGAGGTTGCGATGTAGGAAGCGTTAACAAAAGATGAGGCTTGGCGAAGAATAAGCAGCATTATGTAACGTAAGTGGTTTGGCTGTTCACTTCACGTCTGACTAAAGATATTACAAAGATGATGAAGGAGCATCTGAACGTAAATCATTTTAACATTGAATTGTTTCGACACGAGATTGTTTAGATAGCGAATCGTTCGAGTGCCTTTTGCGGATGGCGCCAGTCTGACGGATAAAGCGAAGGCATCTAAAAGAATAACCCAAGGCGATTATTTATCTATCGTCATGACCTTGGGTTGTGAAACCTCCAGATGCCGTGTTGTTTAATAACTCACAGGCAAATATTGGTGTGTCTTACGGATCACAATCGACAATGTCTACCTTTGGCACTGCCCGACATTGTACTACATACTGCTCAGCCGTCAGCGGTGTGTAAACAACGCGACGTTTTGGGTTTGTGTCGGAGTAAAATTCAATATAGTCGGCACCTTTTTGCTCTACGCTCCAGTTTTCGAGACCTTCGATGTTTTTTGCCAACAGTTCCATTCCGTCACGACCCCATGGATAGCCGCAAGCCACAAAACCTTTTCTGCCACCTATCTTTACTTCATGGACTTCACTCCCAGCCTCTCCCTGAATAATCGCCTCGGCGTGTATCAAGCTAACCTCGTCCTTTACAGCAGCGGCTAAGCCCTCTAATGAGCCCTCATTGGCGTCTTTGGAAAGGTTTAGAAATTTTGGTACTGCTGTTACCGCCAGAATGCCAAGTAGGACGATGACAACAACCATTTCAATTAAGGTAAATCCAGCTTGCTTTGTTTCTACTTTGATCATGTTTACCCTCTAAATCATTTATCGCATACGGCCCCGGCGAGGCCGTATAAGTTAATGACTCAGCAGCCTGCTCCACGCATAAAAACAGGCAGCGTGGTTACCTTATTCTCAGATTGCTACTTCAGCAGAACGTCTTTTTCATCCCATCGACATTTAACCTGACGCATCACTACATAACTCACCAGTAATACAGAGAGGCTCGCTCCAATCCAGGCTGCATGCAGGGCGGGGTCATCTGTCAGATTTAATACTTGATAGGCCAGTGTTGAAAACACGACAGCCTGCAACATTGTCCAGCCACCGATAAAAGTCGCAAACTGGCGGCCAAATTCTCGGACATACGCGCCCATCGCAGCAACACATGGGGTATACAGCAGAATAAATACCAAATACGCGAAAGCAGACGATGGAGAAAACTTTTGCTGCAGCGCGGTAAACACGCCGGAGTCAACACCCTGATCGTTCATGACTCCTTGTTCGCTGGCATCTACTGACACCTTCAACGGATCGGTGAAATCCAGAGCAGCAATGTTATGCGGGATTGTCTGTAAGGCGCTCACCATTGTTGCCCAAAGGTCAAATGGCTCATCGGAATTTGAAGACTGGCTGTACAGGCTGTTAAGGGTTCCAACGACTGATTCTTTAGCAAAGATACCCGTGATAATACCAACCGTTGCCTGCCAGTTATCCTGCTCGATACCGATAGGTTTAAAAACAGGGGTGATAGTCTGAGCGGCTTTCGCTAAAACAGAGTCGCCGCTATCTTGGTGGCCGAAACTCCCATCAGTGCCAATGGATTGCGCAAAGCTCAGCAAAGTAACAACGACAACAATTGTCTTACCTGCACCCAACACAAAACGTTTGAGTTTATTCCAGGTTTTCAGCATTACATTTTTGACAGTTGGCATTTCATATTCAGGTATTTCCATGACCATACATTCGCTTTCCCCCGGATACAGGGTATTACGCAGCATCACACCCGTGATAATGGCGACTAAGATCCCCGCGAGATAGAGAATAAAAATGATGTTTTGTGCTGAAGCCTGAAAAAATGAAGCCGCGAACAGGGTGTATACCGGAAGACGCGCACCACAGGACATAAACGGCGCCATCGCGGCGGCGACTTTTCTCTCTCGTTCCTGTTCCAGTGTTCGTGTTGCCATAATTGCCGGAACATTGCAGCCAAATCCCAGTACCAGAGGTACAAATGCTTTTCCGGGCAATCCAATTTTCTGCATAACTCGGTCGAGTACAAAAGCTGCACGCGCCATGTAGCCGGAGCTCTCAAGTACAGACATAAACAAATAGAGGCAGGCAATGACAGGGATAAAGGTACTCACGGTTCGAATACCGCCACCAATGCCATCGGCAAGAAGTGTGACAAGCCACTGAGGTAAATGTCCGTCCATCAGCGCATGACCGCCGTTTACCAGCACACCACCTACTCCGATATCGAAAAAGTCAGTCAGCGCGTTGCCAAGGTTTAGTGACAACATAAACATCAGATACATCACACCGAGAAAAATCGGTAAACCAAGATAACGGTGCAAGACGACAGTATCGAGTGTATCGGTTAAACGCTGCCTGACCGTAACGACCTGTTGACGACAACGACAACAAATATCAGCAATCAGCGTATAACGGCTATTTGCCACCATTAAATCGGTATCAAGTTCCGCGCAATGCTTCGAAATCACCTGCTGTATTTTCATGAGTTCTTGCGCTGGGACAGACTTTGCGGCGAGCTGATCATCTGTTAAAAGACGGATTGCAGTCGCTATTCTGTATGGCGCTCTAACCGATGTGATCATCGGGGCAATTTCTTCAAGCACGCTGCCAATTTTTTCGCCGTAATCAAGCATCATTGGTTCAGGCTTATGAAGCCTTGACGCCTTTAATACACTATCCAGTTCTCCAGTGAGTTGGCTGACACTCTTGTCATCTGTTGCTGATACAGATAACACCGGACATCCCAAAAGCCGTGCGAGTTTCTGGGTATCTATCGTGACACCATGCCGCTCTAGAGCATCGATTTTATTCAGCACAACGACCATAGGATCGCCAAGCTCTCTGAGTTGCAGCGTAAGATAGAGACTGCGTTCAAGACTACTTGCATCAACAACATTCACGATCAAGTCAGCTGAACTTGAAAACAGAGCTTTTACGGCAACAGATTCATCAAGACTGTTGATATCGTCGGAATTATCGAGAGAATAAATACCGGGTAGATCGGTAATGTTGACCTCATGTTGACCCGAAGAATAACGACCCGTTTTCTTTTCAACGGTCACACCCGCCCAGTTACCAACTTGCTGTCTGGCACCTGTCAATTGATTAAATAACGTGGTTTTGCCGCTATTAGGATTGCCAACCGTAACGATATCTTTATTCACCTTTCACACCCTGAATGAGAATTAACTTGAGGACGCATAAAATATTGCACAATGTTTTATATTAGAAGTGATCTAGATCAAATATGACTAGTCGTTATCGTAAATATTTTTGTACATCTCTAATAAAAATATCTGAACGTTAATTCAGGTATTTCACGAAATGAAAATAACTTTTGTTTTTTCAGAAAGGTAGATGATGAGAGTGAAACACCCTCAGCCGGATAATAAAAAAGCAGCCCAGAGGCTGCTTTTCTTGTTAAATCAATAAGTGCATGGAGTGTGTTCTGCCGAACAAAAGAATCAATCAATACTTAGCTTGTGCTTACCGTGGGATATCTTGGCCTTCAAGTAATGTTTATTACCATCCTTGATATGCGCCTTGGTACCGATGACCTCCGCAAGAGTAATACCGTAACCCTGAATCTCACGAATCTTCTTCGGGTTGTTCGTGATAAGACGAATACTCTCAACACCCAGTGCCTTCAGCATATCAGCGGCATCTTCAAAGTTTCTCAAATCATCAGGGAAACCGAGATGGTTATTTGCCTCGTAAGTATTCATTCCCTGGCTCTGTAGTTCATAAGCATCCAGCTTGTTGTACAAACCGATACCACGTCCTTCTTGGCGAAGATAAAGTAATATTCCTCCTACCTCGCCCATTTTTTGGATAGTTTCTTCAAGCTGCTCTCCACAATCACAGCGTGAGGAGTGAAAGACATCGCCCGTTAAACATTCAGAATGCATGCGCACCAAAGGAGCAGATTGCTCTTTGTCAGCCTGCTTAAAAATCATGGCTATGTGCTCTTTTTCTGTTCCCAGGCCATCAAAAGAAAGAATCTCGGCAGGAATCTTACTTCCAACACCTACACGTAGATCTACCCGGGTTCTGATTTTCGCCATTGGCTTACTTCTCTCAGTATCAAATTCTTGCTTCGCTGATTTACAATGTCAGACGCTTTATGCAATTAAATTTTACAGGGTCATTAAAAGTAATTAACTGACTTTCAACGTTTAACAAAGTCTCTGCTTTGATGACGATATTATCAAATGTTGAGCCATGTCGCTATTTGTCAACGCAGCCGACCGATAACTTTCGCTGGATTACCAGACACGATATCGAAAGGGGCAACGTCGTCTTCAAGGACAGA
Source organism: Veronia pacifica (assembly GCF_001707825.1). Taxonomy (GTDB): domain Bacteria; phylum Pseudomonadota; class Gammaproteobacteria; order Enterobacterales; family Vibrionaceae; genus Veronia; species Veronia pacifica. The sequence goes on from NZ_LYBM01000029.1 coordinate 59,846, forward strand.
ACCAGAGTGAATCACAGCACCGGCACCGATCGCCGTTCCGGCTCTGATAATACAGCCACCATCAATTAGTACGTCATTACCTATCACTACAGGTAAAGCAATTTCCTGTTCTCCATTTTTAATTTCTGTTGGTAACAAACTTTGCGTCACCGTGTAAATTTTGACATCTGGTCCAATGCGCACATTGTTGCCTATCTGAATATGAGCACTATCTACCATCGAACAGTTCGAACCAATGATCACATTATCGCCCACATCCACGTTCATACCATACTGGCAATAAAACGGTGCTTCGATGACCAAATCCTGCCCTTTCGAGGCAAATAACTTTGTTAGCGCAATATCCTGTTGATCTAGATCAGCAGGGTCAAAAGTATTAAATGACTGGCAAAGTCTTTTCGCTGCATACCTGAACTGCGTTAGCTCTTCGTCTACCGGTCGATACGGCTGACCTTTCTGCATTTTTTCAAATTCAGTCAACGGGTATCTCCGAGGTAATTTTCCGGCAAATCGCATTTGCTGTCTTCGATACGACTCAGTTGATTGAGCCGATCTCCCTGAGAATGAAGAAATGTCATACCTGCCTTCAACCCGTCCTGGTAGTCGTGTTCAAGTTGAAAAGGCTTGCTCATCATTGCGCTGCTCTCCAGTGCATTTTCCGGCGATATTTCAATTATCTCAACACGTTTCGGTGGCTTAACCATAAAGGTAACGGCGTCCTGATAAGACTGATAATGCTTCACAAGCATGGCGATAGTATCTGCATTTAATTTACGTCCGCTCAATGCATGCAGACGATAAATCGTCTCTCGTTCCGACAAAGGTTTTTTATCTTTGTTCCCGAGTAAACTACTGACGATTGCCGAGCGAATTTTCGGCCACACAGAATCATCGTCATCATCAGTACTCTCTGTATACCTGTCAGTAACCTGACGAAAACGCTGGGCTAACTCCTTTTGCAGTGCATCCAGTTTTTCCAAACGTTCATCGAGATTAATTCTTTCGAGGTAAGAGGGAACACTATCCTCCACCCGGCTGATCAATGAATCAAAAAATCGGTTTTTAAGTAAGGATTTTTCAAAGGCCGTACTCTCCGTGCGAATCACAACAATGATATCTGCCCCACGACTAAATGCCTCCTTGACTGGGATAGAATCTCCCACACCTCCATCTACATAGCTGTGCGCGCCAATTTCAATCGGAGAGGGGTATAAAAGAGGTATGGCAGACGTTGCTTTCAACACTTGTTGCCAGTCTTCATTAAAGATTGGCAGATACTCCGGCCTGAGCGTGTCAGCAAAAGTGACTGCAGCCAGTGCTGTTTTACCGTTCCGCTCAACATGTTCGCAACCAGCATGAATATTTAACCCGTTAGGTTTATCCGGTAGTACCTGATCCATTGCCCAATCCAGTCCCATGAACTGTTGCTGGCGAGCGAAGTGAAACAGGTTAAAAAACTGCTCCTGCGTAGTAATGTCGCAGATAAAGTCATGAGCAAAGCGAGGCTGTCGGCAGAGGAACGCAGTAACGTTTAAGGCTCCCGCTGAGCTGCCTATGTACATTTCGAAGGGATCAAAACCCGCATCTAGAAAGGCATCTAAAACGCCAGCGGTGTAAATCCCACGCTGACCGCCTCCCTGAGTAACCAGTGCGATTTTCCTTTTACCACGAGGAAAGATGGGAGGATTTATATGATGAGTGAGGTATTGCTTTGTTTTTTGGTCTTTCACTGCGTCCTCTGCACTGAACCGGGGAGATACATAACAATTTTCAACCACTTCTGGCTATATTGCCAGCAGTGATAGCAAATGACACCCTCGGTTACAGCACAAAGATTAGTGATTATTCAATTAAGCATAAATGAGGCAACATGCTGCAAGCTGTAGCAAAGAACCCATAATGATCACACCCGATGCGAATGCATATCCCAGACACTCGTCCATGGTTACTCCTTTCATTTTCTCTTACCATTGTTAACGTTATTTCAATATCTGAAACAAATAGAAACAAGTCATGATTTTTGGAAAACAACGTGGATCGCTGGAATACATAAATATTGCGCAAATTATGTGATTTTAATCATCAAATGGTCGTCAAAAATAATAGCTAATACAGCAAAACCGCAGAGCAGACGGGAAATAATCCTACTAAGTTGCAAATGCTGAAAGTGCAAATGCTGAAAGACATGGCTTTCACATGGAAGATACCTAACATTTTTTCGGATTCACAATGGGGCATACAATATTTCTCACGCTTCCATGCGGTTTCGTTTTCTTTACAATCTAACCAGAGCTACCCTTTAGAGACTTCAGTAATCGTTAGCTGAACCGATAAAATCGCCGGCCCCCCTGAGTCGTGCGAAAATAAGAAGGATTCTGGAATGCGTCGCATAGCAATGCTCTTACTCTCTGGCATATTTTCTTGTTCCGCACACGCGGTGGATATTGCCAACATCGATAAACAGTGCGCCAAAAAAAATTATCTTGATTATGTCTCGGCTTCTATCCTCTGGTATGAAAATCTGGTGAACCTGACCGTAAACAAACATCCCCAGTTACAGGAAGTTGCCAATTGGTTCCTAGACGGACGCCGTAAACACTTCACGCTGAATGAGGTGGCCTTTAATTGGTACCTTGAAAACGATGAATCGCGACTTAACTTTAACAAGTCTGTTGAATCGTGGCTGACGCTGACTCAGGAAGATATCCGAAAACTGAGCCTCACAAGTACACCAATCTCGCCAGATGCGAAGGCTGTCTTTGATTTTCGTCAGGGAAAAGCACATGAAGGAAACTATGAATTACGAACAGCACTGGCGGATCTGTTAAGTAATCCGAAAGAAATAGAGAGACCACTGAGGGCTTACAACGATAGTATTGCGAAGATCACCAATCATAGTTGTCTGAAATAACATCAACAACCTGTTATAGATCACATTTTACATATCAGAGATAGCTTATCCGACAGTAAAGCAGGCTTTTAAGCCTGCTTTTGTCTTATCACTTTGCTATCTTTCCCGCCTTGTGAGCTTAAAAATTGCGCTTATTTGAATAAAGACTCTTACTGATGCATAAAGATAAAAAAACAGCTCAGGCCAGCCAACAAAGCATTGATCGAATATTCACGGTGCCGGAAGCGCCAGATTCGACGCTCGGTAGAATTGAACAGGCGATATCTCAGAACCTGAACCGATTCTTGCAGGAACATATTGCGGCGACTGACCGACCACTCAGTGAAGTTGAAAATGACTTTAGTCATGCTGAGGTGCCTGAAAAGCCGACGTTTGTTTCTGAACACACTGAATTTCTGCTCGATAAACTGGTCGCCCAGTCTGTTCATACCTCTTCACCAAGGTTCATTGGTCATATGACCTCTGCCCTGCCCTACTTTCTGATGCCACTCTCCAAGATCATGATTGCCCTCAATCAGAATACGGTGAAGATAGAAACTTCAAAGGCATTCACCCCCCTGGAGCGTCAGGTGCTGGGGATGCTGCATAACCTGGTCTACCGACGGGACGAGGTATTTTACCAATCCTGTATGCACAGTGCCGAGCATTCTCTCGGCTCGTTCTGCTCAGGCGGCACCGTTGCAAATATCACTGCGCTCTGGGTAGCACGAAACCAATTGTTACAGCCTCAGGGTAACTTTCGTGGCGTTGCTCAGGAAGGTTTGTTCCGGGCTATCAAGCACTATGGCTACGATGGCATCGCGGTTTTAGTCTCTGAACGTGGACACTATTCGCTGAAAAAAGCAGCCGATATTCTCGGCATTGGCCGTGAGTCACTGGTCTCTGTTGCAACAGACGAACACAATCGTATCGATATCAATGCGCTCAATGAGACGATTGCCCAACTGAAGCAAGACAATATCAAACCATTTGCTATCGTCGGGATTGCCGGTACCACTGAAACTGGCAACATCGATCCTCTTGACAAGCTGGCTGACATTGCCGAGCGCGAAGGCTGTCACTTTCATGTTGATGCTGCATGGGGTGGTGCAAGCCTGCTTTCAGATAATCAGCGGCCGAAAATGCGCGGTATTGAGCGTGCTGACTCTGTCACCATAGATGCACACAAACAACTCTATGTACCTATGGGTGCGGGTATGGTGCTGTTTAAAGACCCCACATTGGTATCCTCAATCGAGCATCATGCTGAATATATACTGCGTAAAGGTTCAAAGGACCTTGGCAGCCACACGCTTGAAGGCTCACGGGGCGGCATGGCAATGCTGGTATTCTCATGCCTCAATATTATTGGGCGTGAGGGCTACGAGCTACTCATTGACCAGAGCGTGGCGAAGGCCGAGTGTTTTGGCCAAATGATCACCGAGCACCCTGAATTTGAATTAGTCACTGAACCTGAGCTTTGTCTACTCACCTACCGCTATGTTCCAGTAACAGTGCAGCAAGCATTGGCAGTAGCAACAGAAGAACAAGTCGACCAACTGACAGACATGCTTAATGATCTGACCATTTCGATTCAAAAACGTCAGCGGGAAAGCGGACACTCATTTGTTTCACGCACCCGGCTTAATCCAGTCGCCTGGAAAGGAAGAACCACAACAGTGTTCCGTGTCGTTCTGGCAAATCCATTAACGACAGAAGAAATTCTCAGGGAAGTATTGGTTGAGCAAGCTGAGCTGGCAACTGAAAGTCAAATTGCCTACCCAACCTTGATGAATAAAGCAGAGGAAATACTAGCTCTGCAAACGGCATGAATTTTCACAAGTGCACGTCAGTATTTAATTTTAGCCTGAGCACTTTTTAAATCTCAAAATGAACAGCCCGTCAGCAAATAGCTTGCACGGGCTGAAGATTTTTTATCAAGGCAATATTCGCTAAACAATATATATCACCTAGCTTCCACCTCTGACTTTCTGACTGCTTTGCTTAAGAAAAGCCAGCAACCATTTAGTGACAACGTCACTATCTATTGGTAGGGAGAGAGATTGCTTTCCTGCCTCAATCACTGTGGCTGGAATACTGTCCTTTCGTTTATCCATCAAGGCCTCGGAATACGCAGGACTGAACTCAGGATGCCCCTGCACCGCCAGAAAGGTTTGCCCAACTTCGAACATAGCAATCGGACAGAAATCATTACCGTATAACAGCTGCGCCTCTTCAGGGATTTTTACAACCTGATCTTGATGGCTGACAATTAATGAATACGCGTTACCATCTGCTTCTTCGGTGACAGCAATCCAATCAGGTAACAAAGCCTGCTTATCCACTGTCACTACTCCCACACCCCAACCTCTCTCTGATTTTTTTACCGTTCCACCCAGCGCCTTTGCTATCATCTGATGACCAAAACATACCCCAACGGTGGTCTTTTTCTCCGTATATAATTGTCTGACAAAATCTTCAAAAGTACGGATCCAGTCCAACTCATCGTAGACGCTATACTTGCTCCCGGAGATCAGATAAGCATCACAATCATCTATATCAGAGGGGTACTCGCCATCCATCACCCGATAAGTCACCAGCTCAGTGTCAGGATCATTCCTAATCAAAATATCTCTGAACATATCAGGGTAATTATGATGTAGCGGCTGAAGCTCCGGCGCTACATCATCACACAGCAACAAACCAATCCGCATCATTTCTGCTCCATAGAACCAATGGCCCCGTATCGAACCAATAGTGCGTATATCTGCCGAAAAATCTATTTGAAATATCTTTGCGATTACGTCCTTTAAAGATCTTAGAGTCCCTTACCTTCCAGTGCCTTAAGGTATAACTGACTATATTGCGCTGCCGACAGTAATATCGGATTCCCCCCTGCGGAAGGATCAACCACGGACATCAGCCCAATACGAGATGCATCAGCATCATTAAGCCCAATCTCAGCCAGAGTGTGAGGGATAGCCAGTTCGACTCTCAACGCAAGTATCCAGTCAAGCACCGCATCCGTTCCTTTGTCACCAAAGCCGAGATAACGACCAAGACGCTGCATCTTTTCATCAATATGATGTCTGTTCTCTGCAATGACATAGGGCATAAGAATGGCGTTCAACATGCCATGGTGTTTATCATAAAGTGCACCAAGTGAGTGAGCCAGAGCATGCATCGCTCCTAATCCCTTTTGAAAGGCTGTTGCGCCCATGCTTGATGCCACCAGCATCTGCATTCTGCCGTTAATATTATCACCGTCTTGATAGACGACCGGGAGATAATCGCGAACCAGACGAATGCCTTCAATTGCGATGCCTTCTGCCATTGGGTGGTAGCCGGGGGCGCACAGGGCTTCCAGACTATGTGATAACGCATCCATACCCGTTGCCGCAGTTATATGTGGAGGCAACCCGATTGTCGTTCGGGGATCAAGAATTACCTGTACTGGCAGCATGTGAGGATGAAAAATAATTTTCTTTCGCCGGGCATCTTCATCGGTGATCACTGATGCCCGCCCAACCTCAGATCCCGTACCCGCCGTTGTCGGTATCGCAATGACTGGCGCGATTTTATCAACGTCGGCTCGGG